>JBAQYM010000021.1:0-36228 GCA_049300095.1 Syntrophobacteraceae bacterium | reverse complement strand
GGGGGGGGGGGGGGTGGGGGGGGGGGCTCGAAAAAGCTGATCGACCCCCCCCCCCACCCCGCCTCCCCCATCGATGGGGAGGAGTCCCCAGCCCAACTCACCGGCGGTATCGTGCTATTTTCTTCATGATCGACGACGGCAAAATGTACCCGGACCGTGGGAACGGCATCCCGGGGCGAATCGCAACGGGTGGGTTCAACACAATGGACGCGGAGGGGACTGGAAATGTCTACAAGACGAGTAATAGCCCTCATCCTTTTTATCCCGGCGATTGTGGCGGCCGCGTCCCTGGGATGGGCCGCCGGCGCGGGACGGGTCCCGTCCGAGGCCGTCGTGAGATTCGTTATCGATGGCGATACCATTGTCCTGGATACGGGCGAAAAGGTGCGCTATCTTGGGATCGACGCGCCGGAAAAGGGCCACGGGGGAGAGTCCTCCGATTGCTACGGGCGGAAGGCGCGGAAGGCCAACTCGGGGATGGTGCTCGGAAAGAAAATCATGCTTCGCTACGACGGGGAGAAGCACGATCGCCACGGGCGCCTTCTGGCCTACGTCCACGCTCCGGATGGGACCTGCGTGAACGTCGAGCAGGTAAAGTCCGGCAACGCCTGGATTTATACGACGCCCGGGCGCTCCGAAATGTTTCCCGAACTGCTGAAGGCCCAGCGGGAGGCCATCGGGGAGCGGCGGGGCCTGTGGGGGGCGTGCCCGGTTGATCCCGCCCCGGCCTATGTTGCGAACCGGAGAAGCTATGTCTTCCACAGGCCCGAGTGCCGCCTGGGCCGGAAGATGTCCGCGCGGGGCCGGACCCGGTTGCCCGACCGGTGGAGCGCTCTTTCCGAGGGGTTTCATCCGTGCCGGGTCTGCCGGCCGTGATCCGGCGAACCGGCAAGAAACCGGATGGTAACCGGAAAGAAGGCGGAAAGAATCATCTCTCCCTGTCATTTCGAGCGGCAGCGAGAAATCTTGAAGGCGAACAATCTTTTCCCCATGGAAAGGAAGTTCAATGAACAGGCGCTATCCCGACAGGCCCTACGCGGGCGTCGGGGCGATCATATTTCGGGGAGATAACGTGCTGCTGATAAAAAGAGGCAGCGCTCCCGCCCTTGGGAAGTGGTCGATTCCGGGGGGACTGGTCGAACTCGGAGAAAGCCTCGAATCCGCCGTGCGCAGGGAAATCCTGGAAGAGGTCGGGCTGGAGGTGAAGGTGATCGACCTCGTCGCGGCGCTCGACCGCGTGATCCGGGATGAGGGCGGCCGCATCGAGTATCACTACATCCTGCTCGATTTTTTGTGCGAACCGGGCGACGGCGAGCCTTTCGCCGCAACGGACGCGGACGAATGCATTTTCGTCCCGCTGCGAGACCTTTCTTCCTACGATCTTACCCGGGGAACCGAAGCGGTAATCCTGCGGGCTTTTAAAAAGTCAAAGGAAGAAGTTATCGCGGTCTATGACGCCCTGGTTTAATCCGTTGTCCGGTTGGTGAGATATTCCTGAAGCTCCCTGTTTGTCCTCCCGATAACATCGTCGGCCATCTCCTTTTTGAAAGCGGAAAACCGCTCGGCCAGTCCGGCATCGAGAAGCGAAAGGATCTGCACGGCCAGAACGGCCGCGTTATACGCCCCGCCTTTCCCCACGGCCACGGTGGCAACGGGGATTCCGGGAGGCATCTGGACGGTTGCGAGAAGGGCGTCCATGCCGTTCAGGGGAGAGGAATCGATCGGGACCCCGATGACCGGGATGGTGGTGTTCGCCGCGGCCGAGCCCGCCAGGTGGGCGGCCCAGCCGGCCCCGGCGATGAGGACTTTGACCCCCCGCCCGGCCAACCGCTTGAAGTAGGCCGCGGACTCATCGGGCGTTCTGTGTGCCGAGAGGACGCGAACTTCGAAGGCTACCCCGAATTTTTCCAGCACGCGGACGGCCTCTTCCATGACGGAAATGTCCGACGCGCTACCCATCACGATCCCCACCAGCGGATTTTCCATCGAGACGTGTTCCTCCCAGGCCGACAATGTAGACAATGTAGGTTACCGTGAAAATAAAAGGCGAGGAGGCACAAAAACCCCCCATTCACACTTCCAAAAAAGTGTGTCAAATCAGATGCTTATAGGCCAAGCTAGATCGTGCAGCTATGGCAAGCCCCAACTTGCCATCTACGCTGGACACGACTGCTTGCCATAATAGCACAAAATCGCAAGTTTTCATCACCGGGGGTGAAGCAAATCTTCATGATCGTTGGGTGAAGCGGAGCGAAACCCAACAAATCTTTGTCCCGTGCGATTAATTGTTGGGTTTCGCTCCGCTTAACCCAACCTACATTTACTTAACTCAACCACATTTGCCGCCCCAAATGGATTCTGCCGGAAACGAATGGTATTGCGCTTAACCCAACCCACACTTTGAAGAGTGAAACGGGCTGCCGCCATGAACCAAGTACTGCTGTATCTCCAAACATTGCGTGAATACATACGGGGCCTTTCCGTCCCGCAAAAAATCTCCTGCGCCGGGGGCGTCCTCCTGCTGGCGGGCTCGCTCGCCGTCCTGGTATACGCGGCCAACAGGACCGATTACAACACGCTCTACTCGGGGCTGTCACAGGGCGACATGGGCGAAATTACCCAGGTGCTCAAGGCCAAGAAGATTCCCTACCGCATCAATGAAGGCAACATCGAAGTGGCCAGGGACGAGGTCTATGAAACCCGGCTCAGCCTGGCCGCCGAAGGCATTCCCAAGGGGGCCGGCTCGGGATTTGAAATCTTCGACCAGCAAAAGCTCGGCAGCACCGAATTCGTGCAAAAAATCAATTATCAGCGCGCCCTTCAGGGGGAGTTGGCCCGGACGATCAACGGGATGAACGAGGTGCTGGAAAGCCGTGTGCACCTTGTCCTGCCCGAAGAGAGCCTCTTCAAGGAAGACCACAAACCGCCGAGCGCCGCGGTCGTGTTGAAGTTGCGGTCCGGGGCCAAGGTCAACGAGAAACAGCTCCAGGGGATCGTGCATCTTGTGGCCGCCACGGTGAGGGGCCTCGAAGAAAACCGCATCACGGTCATGAGCACCGACGGGCATGTAATGTTCAAGAAGAACCCGACCGAGCAGGCGCTAAATATGAGCAACGTCCAGGTCGAGCGCAAGCAGCGCCTGGAAGACGACATGCGCCAGAAGGTGCAGACCATGCTCGAACAGGTGATCGGCGTCAACAAGGTGCTCGCCCGCGTGAACCTCGATCTGGATTTCAACCAGGTGCAGATCGCCGAGGAGACCTATAACCCGGACAGCGCGGTCGTCAGGAGCCAGCAGAGGAGCACGGAGGCGGTCGAAGGCAAGGACTCCGGTGGCGGAGGCAGGGGGAACCCGGACGCCCCGCTCAACACCGACGGGAAGCTTCTGCAGAACTCGCCCCAGGGGGAGGGCGGCGGCAAGGGGAAGATGTCCAATCGCCAGCGCGAGGTCGTAAACTACGAAATCAACAAGACGAGCAAGCAGATCGTGCAGATGCCCGGAAACATCAAGAAGGTTTCCGTCGCCGTCATCGTCGACGGCCGGTACGAGACCAAGACGGGGGCGGACGGCAAGTCGAAGATGGTTTATGTGGCCAGATCCGCCAACGACATGAAATCGATCGAGGAGCTGGTCAGGAAGGCCGTTGGCTATTCGGAAACCCGCGGTGACCAGATCACGGTGTCAAACATTGCCTTTACGACCGAGGTCGGCGGCCAGGAAATGGTCCAGGCGGAAAACAAGTGGCTGCAGCTTCTAAAAACCTATCAGAAAGTGCTTATAAATGCCGGTTTGATCCTCGTTGTCCTGCTCTTCGTGGTGCGGCCGCTCGTGCGCAAATTTAAGCTGGTTGCCGAAGATATCAAAAAACTTGCTCCCTCGGCGACCAGCCCCCGGATAGAGGAACAACAGATGCAAGCCCTGCTGCTCGACCAGCCCGGCAAGCAGATATCGATTCGCAGGCAGTCCTCGGCCCTTGTCAAGCATAACCCCGACAAGGCAACCGAAATCATAAGATCGTGGCTCAAAGACGAGGTATAGCAACGTGGCAAAACCGTCCAATCCCCAGAAGCTGAGCGGTCCCGTGAAGGCGGCCATTGCGCTGCTCTCTCTTGGAGAAGAGGCTTCGGCGCTCATCCTGAAAAATCTCTCTACCGAGGAGATCAAGGACCTGAGCATACATATGTCAAATATCCAGGGCGTGAGGAAGGACACCTCGGACGAACTGCTCCAGGAATTTACCGCCCTTTTCCGTCTCGAGGGGGGAATACATGTCGCCGGGGACGAGTTTCTGCGAAATCTTCTGCCCACCGTGATGAAAAGCGAGGAGGCCAAGGAGGTCATCGAGCAGATCGAGGAGGAACGGCAGAAGCTGCCGTTCAAGCACCTGAGGGACATCGATCCGAAGCTGCTCGCGGGTTTCATAAAGGGCGAGCACCCGCAGACCATCGCCATAATAATTTCTCATCTCGGACATCAGAAGGCGAGCCAGGTCCTGAGCCATCTTTCCGAGCACCTCCAGTATGAAATCGTGAGCAGGATCGCCAACATAGAGACGGTCCCCCCGGATTTGATCCAGGAAGTCGACGAGGTCCTGGAAAAGGAACTTATGGCGATCGGGAAAAGGGGACAGCAGATCGGGGGGGTCGGTGTGGTCGCGGAGATTCTCAACCATTGCGACCGCCGCACAGGCGACAATATCCTCCAGTTTCTCGAGGAATCGGACGGCGATATGGCCGAGCGGGTGAGAAAACTGATGTTCGTCTTCGACGATCTTATCCAGGTCAACGATCAGGGCATCCGCGAATTGCTCAAGGAGATCCGAAACGAAGAACTCACCCTGGCGCTCAAGACGGCCTCGGAGGACCTCAAGGCGAA
Source organism: Syntrophobacteraceae bacterium (assembly GCA_049300095.1). Lineage (GTDB taxonomy): Bacteria > Desulfobacterota > Syntrophobacteria > Syntrophobacterales > Syntrophobacteraceae > SbD1. The sequence continues at coordinate 31,352 of JBAQYM010000021.1, read as the reverse complement.
GCTCTTCAAGAACCTGTCGCAGCGCGCCGCGCAGATGCTCCAGGAAGATATCTCGATGATGGGGCCGGCGCGGCTGAGCGAGGTGGAAGCTGCCCAGCAGAGCATACTCAACGTTGCGCGGCGGCTGGAAAAGGAAGGCAAACTCATCCTTTCGGGCAAAGAAGGTGGAGAGACGCTTGTCTAACCTGCTCAAGAAAATGCCCGAAGACGGGATAGCTCCCTACGGCTTCCCCGTGATCGAAACCGGAGAAACCGGAGAAACCGGAGAAACCGGCGGGGGCGTCGAAAACGGCGAGGACGCTCCGGCCGGCAACGGCGCGGAGTATTGCGAACCGGATGAGGAGCAATCGACCGTCAGCGCCGAGGAGACCTTCCGCATAAGGCTTCTCGAACTCGAGCGCCGCACCCAGGAGATCGAGCGGGAAGGCTACGCGAAGGGTTTCGCCCAGGGCGAACGGGACGGACTCGAATACGGGCGGAAGACGGTGCAGGTCATAAAGACCCAGCTCGAACGCGCCGCGGATGCCCTCGATTCCCTGCCCGCGCAAATCTTCAGGGATTATCGAAGCTGGTTTATAACCACCTGCCTCAAGGTGGCAAGATGCGTCGTGCGAAAAGAGCTCGCGCTGTCGCCCGAGATCGTGGCCGGCGTGGTGAACTCGCTTCTCGACGAGGCCGAGGAGCACAGCTCGATCACCGTGTACCTCCACCCGCTCGATATCGAGTTCATGGAAAAGCGCGCGGACCTGGCCCTCGGGGCGAAGGGAAAGCATCTCGCGATCAGGGCGGACAGCGCCCTGGAACGGGGAGGATGCAGGGTCGAGAGCGACATTCAGCTCCTGGACGCGTCCATTGACAGCCAGTTCAAGGAGCTCGAAGAACACCTCCTGGGCGAAACCGAGGCGGAGGAAGCCGCCGGGACGGCGTCCAATGAGCAATAACGATTACCTGAGACTCGAAGGGAAGAACCTTCCCGATCCGGGCGGGCGCAGACTCCGGAAAAAGTACGGCAAGGTCGTGCAACTCACCGGCAACTTGCTCGAAGCCGAAGGGCTTTGCGCCGCCACGGGGGACATCTGCCGGATCATCGGCGCGGGAGCGGATTCCGGCCCGGATTTTTCGGAGACCTCTCATCCCGTCCTCGCGGAGGTGGTCGGTTTCGAATCGAGCAGGATCAAGCTGAGTCCGCTCACCCACCTGAGCGGCATCCGGCCCGGGAGTCTCGTGCGGGTCTACGAAGCCGCGAGCCACGTGATGGTTTCCGAGGCGATGCTCGGGCGTGTGCTGGACGGCCTGGGGCAGCCCCTGGACAGTGGAAAGCCGGTTGTCTCGAACCTCCTGTATCCCCTCGCCGGAAAAGTCGCCAACCCGCTCGACCGTCCCGTCATCAGCCGGCAGCTCGACATCGGGGTGCGCTCGATCAATTCCCTGCTGCCGGTGGGCAAGGGACAAAGGATCGGAATTTTTGCCGGATCGGGGGTGGGCAAGAGCACCCTGCTCGGCATGATGGCCAGGTACACCAGCGCGGACGTTAACGTCATCGGCCTGATCGGCGAGCGCGGCAGGGAGGTCAACGAGTTTCTCGAAAACGATCTCGGTCCCGAGGGTTTGAAACGCTCGGTGGTGATCGTCGCCACTTCCGACCAGCCGGCAACCGTTCGCATACGGGGCGCTTATCTTGCCTGCACGATCGCCGAATTCTTCCGCGACCTCGGCAAGGACGTGCTCTTCATGATGGATTCGGCGACACGCCTGGCGATGGCCGCGCGCGAAATCGGGCTGGCCGCGGGCGAGCCCCCCACGACCAAGGGGTACACGCCGAGTGTTTTCAGTCTTCTGCCGAGGCTTTTCGAACGGTCGGGCAATTTCGATTCGGCCTCGATCACCGGCCTCTACACCGTGCTGGTCGAGGGCGACGACATGGAAGACCCCGTGGCGGACACCCTCCGGTCGATATTGGACGGCCATTTTGTGCTTGATCGATCCCTGGCGCAGAAGAGACATTTTCCCGCCATCGATGTCCTGAGAAGCGTCAGCCGATTGACGGACCGCCTGCTCTCCGCCGGGAACAAGGAACTGGTCTCGCGGTTTACGCGGGTCCTCGCCGACTACAGGAACAGTGAGGACATGATACGGATCGGGGCCTACGTCAGGGGCAGCCACCAGGATACCGACTACGCGATCGACATGATAGACAGGGTCAATGAGTACCTGAAACAGCCGGTGGAGGAGAATTGCTCGATCGAGGACTCGCTCCGCGCTCTTGAAGAGCTTCTGGAATGATTCGCGCCCTCCGCGCCCGCCCCGGACTCCGATCCGGGGTCTCCGCGGTGAACGGTCACAAATTTATGGCGATTGTGCCGGAAATGATGCCTGAAACTCATGCCGTTTCGATTTCGTCTAAAGAATCTGCTGCGCCACCGGGAGTTCAAGCTTGGCGAGGCGCGGACGGCCTTTGCGGCGGCGGAATCCCTGAGGATGGGGATCGTGACGCGGATCGGGCTGCTGATAGAAAAGATCCGCTCGGAGGGCGAGAGGTTCGAAAAGGAGCAGGAGGCGGGAATAGATACGGGTTTCTATCTTTATTTCAAGGACTATTTGGCCAATTTGGAGCGGGAATTGCTTCAGCTTCAAAGAGAGCTTCAAAAGGCCGCGCGGGAGTCGGAACTTCGCCGGCAGGCAATGATCGAATGCGACAAGTCCGTCAAGGTGCTCGAAAACATCGAGACCAGGGACCGGGAAGCCTATGATTACCAACTGGCCCGCAGAGACCAGAAAAAAATGGACGAGGCCGCCGTTTTGAAAGACTACCGGGATCGTGGTCCGGGTGGAAGGAGAGAGGGAAAATGAAAATTCTGAAATCGCGTCCAAGTTTGCTTCCCATTGCCCTGTGCGCCCTGATAGCGGTCCTGGTTGTGAAGCTTGCCGTAATGGTGGGTGCTTCGCTGCCCACGCGGGAGACTATTTCCCCCATTCCGGGCGTGGTGCTTGCGGGCCAGGAAAAGCCGGCGGACAAGGCCGGGACGGTGTCGGCGAAAAGCGGCGCCGGTATAGTATCCGAGTCCCATGCCGCGCCCGTGCCGACGGAAAAGGCGGCAACAAACACCAGGGTCCAGGGGCGCGCGACGAGCGAGTCGCTCAGTTTCATCCAGCAAAGGGAAAGCGAGCTGCGCAGAAAAGAGGAGCAACTCAAGGAAAAGGAAGAGCGCCTCGCCAAAATAGAACAGGAAGTCGAGCAGAAGACAAAAGACCTCCTCGTGCTTCAAAAGGAGATCCAGTCGTTTCGAAGCGAGAAGCAAGACACGCAGAACTCCAAGGTCAAGGGCCTTGCGAAAATCTACGGAACGATGAAGCCCAAGGAAGCCGCAAAACTCCTCGAAAATCTCGATGACAAGCTGGTGATGGGAATCGTTTCAACGATGACCTCCGACGAGGCGGCGGCGATTCTCTCTATAATGGAAGTGAAAAAGGCGGCCAAGATATCCGAGGCCCTTTCGGGTCGATAGCGAAATCGCGGCTGCAAGCCGCTCCCACCACAATCGCGCCGAGGAAAGCGCTTGCAAAGAGCGAAAAGATGGCTAATATGGGGACCGGATTGACCCCGTATGGCTTTTCTTATCAAATGCTTAGCGATTTTTATGAGATACTTTCGCTCGGAGAGCCGCTTTCCGAAAATATTGGTGATTCTATTCCTCGCGGCAGCCTTCGCCGCCGGCTTGGGCTGCGGGAAGAGGGACTGCTACATCCCCTATCCGTCCGAGCCATCCCCCCAGCCCACAGCCGTCCAGCGTCCCGCCGGCCCCGGGGCCCCCGAGGTCGTCGAGAGCAGCCTGGCCTATCTCGGAGGATCGAGAACGGTAATCCACGAAGTGGGCCCGCTCGAAACCGTGTGGCGCATAGCGCGCATGTACGACGTTACGCCGGAATCGATCTACAGGGCAAACGGGCTCGGGCCCAACGACCCCCTGAAAGAAGGCCGGAGACTCACCGTCCCCAACGCCCGGATGCTGCGGCACGTGGTTAATCTCTACCGCAACGGCCAGTGGAAATACATCATTGTCCATCATACGGCAACCTGGAGGGGAAACGCGAAGTCGATACACCGTTCGCACGGCGACCGCGGGTTCTGGAACGGTCTCGGCTACCACTTTCTTATCGATAACGGGACCATGGGAAAAGGCGACGGGCAGATAGAAATGTCCCCGCGCTGGATACGCCAGCAGGTCGGGGCCCACTGCAAGGCCTCCGGGATGAACGACAAGGCGATAGGGGTCGCGCTGGTGGGAAATTTCAATACCGGCTCCCCCACGCCCAACCAACTCCAGTCACTCCACTACCTCCTGAAGACCCTGGGCAACTACTACCGGATACCCAAGGGCAACATCCTGGGCCACCGCGAAGTGGAAGGGGCCAAAACCGAGTGCCCGGGGAGCAGGTTTCCCATCGGTTCGATACGGCAAACCCTCCGGTAGACGATGCGGCCCGCGCCCGCGCGAGCCTCAGACGAGAATCTCCACCTGGAAAAAACCGCTCCGCAACGAATACTTCATCTCGTAGCCGAGTTCGAACAGGATCCGCCTGAGGACGTTGTTCCTGGGATCCATCATGCTCCCGAATCGGAGTATTCCGTGCTCTTTGCCGATATCGACGACTCTTGCCAGCAATGCCTTGCCGAGGCCCAAATGCTGCCAGTCGTCACGGACCGCGACAGCGAGGTCGGTAATATCGTCATCCGGTTCGTAAGCATACCGGCCCACGGCAATAATGGCGTCTTTCCCATCCTCCTCGATCACGGCGGCGAGGGCAAAATCACCCACATAGTCGATGTGCGTGAAGCGATAAATCATGTCTTCCGGGAGGGCGTCGAGGCGTCTCAGAAAACGCGAATACAGGGCCTGGGGAGACATCTTGTTGAATAAATCGACGAGGAGATTTCCGTCGGTTCGCAAGATGGGGCGAAGAAATACTCCCGCTCCGTTCTTTAGCGCGATCCGGCTCTCATATTGATGCGGATAGCCTTCGCCGGGACTTGTCGGCATCTTCATTTCTCCGAAAGAATAAAGGACCTGATTATACGATTTGGAGAAAATGATTAATTCCGGGCTCGAACGAACCAAGTACACAGTTACATCACTACAGTAACGTATCGAATGCATGGGCCTGACGCAAAGGAGCGGGCCATACTATCGTCATTCCCGCCCAGAAACGCCGCGGGAATGACGATAGTATGGTCCATGCCGGAAGGCGAACAGAACGCTTACAATAATACGTCGCTGAATTTATGAAATAGACCATTAAGGCATATCAGATTAAGGCATATCAGACATGCAATTTCAAAGGGTGACGGGGTGGAACGGGAAACTCGGCGTCCGTTCACGAAGTGCGAGCAAGAAGATGAGGGTCCTCACAGAATGATGTCCCCGGTTGGCGTCCCGAGAAATAGGCTCCATTTCGAGTATGTAGAGTAGCCGGGAGATTTCCGGTCCGTCAAATAAAAAATCCCGGGCGGAAACACCCGGGATTCGGATTTCTAATTTGCTGCTGTATTGCAATTGCTGAAAGGGCAGGTTGACGCCATCCCGGCCGGCTTTGGCCTTCCGGTTCGGTGCTCTCGCGGGGCGCGGCCGGATCGGCCGAACTCTACGCGGTGCGCATCAGTCGGCGCTCGCGGCGCTGGATGCGTTTGATGGCTTTCTTCTTCTTGATTCGCCTGCGCTCTCCCTTGGAGAGATAATAATTGTGGCGGCGCAGAACAGGCTGTACGTTTTTTTGAAAGTCTTTGCGGAGCTTGCGTATCTTTTTCTCTATGCTTTCTTTCGGTTCCGCTTCCGTACTCACCAAATAGTCACCTGCCTTTCGAGACGGCCTCGCGGGGAGGCCAAAAATAACCGGCCCGGCTTCACAGCCTGGGCCGTAATCGAAAAAGTCTATATCAAGTCGGAAATTAAATCAAGCCGATATTTTGCGCCACATCGGAAAAACTACTGCTGCGAGGCGAGATCGTAGTGCGAGAAGTGCATCGTGAAGGTTGCCCGGCCCTGGGTCGAGGACCTCAACGCCGTGGAATATCCGAACATCTTCGATAGCGGGACCACCGCCGTGATCACCTGGATGGCCTTGCGCGCCGTGATGCTCTCGACGCGGCCCTTCCTCATGTTGATGTCGCCCAGCACCTCGCCCAGGAAATCTTCCGGCGTGAGGATTTCAACCGACATGCAGGGTTCGAGCAACACCGGGGCGGCCTGCTCGAAAGCATTCCTGAAGGCCATGGACGCGGCCACCCGGAAAGCGAGTTCGCTCGACACGTTTTCCTGGAAAGTCCCGCCGAAGACCTCGACGCCGACGTCCACAACGGGGTAGCCCGAGATGGTCCCGCTGCTGAAGGCGTCCTCGAGTCCCTGCTCGATTGCCGGAAAAAAGTTTTCCGGAATGGATGCGTCGCGCACCTTGTTCAAAACGGAATTGCCAAGGCCGCGCGCGCGGGGCGAGACGAAGAGCTGGACCATCGCGAAGTGCCTGGTCCCGCCGATTTCGCGGTCGAAGACGGCGCTTCCCTCGGATTGGCGCGTGATGGTTTCGCGGTAGACCACCTGGGGTTTTCCGGCGCTGACTTTGAGGTTGTAGTCGCGTTCGAGGCGGCTCAAAACGACTTCGAGATGCAGCTCGCCCATGCCGCTCACGATTATCTGCCCCGTGTCGGGATTGTCAAAGAAGCGAAACGTCGGGTCCTCCTCGGAGAGCTTCGAGAGGCTGTCGAGGAGTTTTTCCTGGTCGGCGCGCGTCTGGGGCTCGACGGATATCGAGATCACGGGTTCATAGACCTGGACGGGTTCAAGAAGAATAGGCTTGGCGGGATCGCAGAGCGAATCGCCCGTGCCGGCAGTTTTCAGCCCGAGAAGCGCCACGATTTCTCCCGGCCCGGCCCTCTCGACCCGCTCGCGCTTGTTGGCGTGCATCTGGAAGATGCGGGACACCTTTTCTTTCGCGCCTTTGACCACATTGAGCAGGTCGGCGCCCACCAGGAGGGTCCCGGAATAGATCCGCGCGTATGTCAGCTTCCTGCCCTGGTCCATGACGATCTTGAAGGCAAGCGCGGCGAGGGGCTCGTGGTCGGAACTAGATCGATGCTCGACGGCCTTGGTCTGTGGGTTGATCCCTTCGATGGGCGGCACATCGAGCGGCGAGGGAAGAAAGTCGACGATGGCGTCGAGAAGCGGCTGGACGCCCTTGTTCTTGAGGGCGCTCCCGCACAGGACGGGTACGGCCCTGAGGTCCAGCGTGAGCTTCCGGATGACCGGAATGAGATCGGCCCCGGTTATCTCCTCGCCTTCGAGATAGCGCTCCATGAGGGAATCATCGTATTCGGCGAGTTTTGCCACCAGGTCCTCGCGCGCTTCGACGGCGCCGGGCAGCAGGGCCGGGTCGATATCTCCGGTCTCGAATTGCGCGCCCAGCGTTTCGTCAAACCATATGATCTGGCGCATTCCCAGGAGGTCGATTACGCCCCGCAAATCCGATTCCGCGCCGAGGGGCAACTGGACGGGCAGGGGTATGGTTTTGAATTTCTCCTCGATCTGGCGGACCGTTTCGGCGAAATCCGCCCCGATTCGGTCCATCTTGTTGATAAAGGCGATCTTGGGAACGTGGTACCGGTCGGCCTGGTGCCAGACGGTCTCCGACTGGGGCTCGACGCCGTCCACCCCCGAGAACACGGCGATCGCGCCGTCGAGAACGCGCAGCGAGCGCTCGACCTCGATGGTGAAGTCCACGTGGCCCGGAGTGTCGATCAGGTGGAGTTCATGGTCGCGCCAAAGGCAGGTCGTCACGGCCGATGTGATGGTTATGCCGCGTTCCTGCTCCTGCTCCATCCAGTCCATGACGGCCGTTCCGTCGTGGACTTCTCCCATTTTGTGGGAGCGGCCGGTATAGAAGAGAATGCGCTCGGTGACCGTCGTCTTGCCGGCGTCGATGTGGGCGATGATCCCGATGTTTCTGAACAGTTTTAGACGCTTTGCGTCGGCCATATACCCTGCTTTCCCGTACCGGGGAGGAGACCGCCCCCGCGATCTGTCCAAATCTTAAGTTAAGCACGGGAGTTTAGGCAATTCGCCCTGTCATGTCAAGAAAACCGGGGGCCGATAGACGCCGAAACTTGCGTGGCGGGAGACCGAATCGGAGAAGACGGTCGGGTGCGCCAGTATATCCATGGCCCGCCTCGCTTGTGAAATTTTCTCTGAAATAGCGGGGACTTAGAGGTTAATTACAAAAAATGACGCTTTACAGCGATTTGCAGCAATCCGAAGAGATTGGACGATAAACTATGTCAAAAACAATCCAGTTCAAACCAAAGCAGGTCAAGCTTATCCCTTTCCGTCCGAATCTGGCCATATGTTTCCGGATATCTCCCTCAGCACGGATTATTGGTACCATTTCCCGGATAATCCGGGCTAACCCCGGATTATCCCGGTTTATGCCGTTTGCCTTTTCTCGGCGCCCCTGCTACAAAGGGAGCATCCTAAAACTCTTGCGGGTATCCGTGAGGGCCGTAGGTTTTCTTTGAAATAATGAGGAGAACCAGTATGGCGCCTGATTCAAGCCTCTTGAGGCACCATCTGGGGGGATTTCGGGTCGGCACTCGGTATTTTTTGCTGAAAGCCGGCGCTTTAACATTTCTTTCCCTGCTGCTGTTCACGTTCCAAGCTCAGGCAAAGACCGAAGAGAAGGAATTTCCGGGAGCACTGGCGGCGCTTGCGCCCTCCCACGAAGGCATCAATAAGGAAATTAACGACTCGCAGGCATCTTTGCCCTCTCCTTCGGACACTCTCACGGGAAACCCCTCGGTGCTTTGGAGAAACAGAATCCAGATACCCATCAATGAACCACTCATCCACAAGTACATCCGCTTCTATCAGGGGGAGGGCCGAAAGACTTATTCGGATGCCTTTGAAAGGGCAAAAACCTGTATACCCCAGATGACTGAAATTCTGGAAAGTTATGGGGTGCCGGGAGAACTGGTGGCGATCGTTTTTGTCGAAAGCCGGTTCGAAAAGCACGCTTCATACAGGGGAGCGGGTGGTTATTGGCAGATGTTGGCGCCGACAGCCCGGGTTATGGGTCTTAGGGTCGACCGCTGGGTCGATGAGAGGAAGGACCCGATCAAATCCACGAAGGCTGCCGCCAAGTACCTGAAACAACTTCACGAAAGGTATGATTCTTGGGTGTTGGCCTTGGCCGCCTACAATACGGGAGGGGGGCCGATTTCGTGCGCGGTGAAAAATCGCCGCGTGAAGGATGGGGAGCTTTACGGGCGTAGACTTTTGCCCGCGCGTTCCATGGTGTACGTTTCAAAAGTTCTGGCCGCGATGCACGTGATGCGCCGGCCGGAAGAGTATGGCTTTGAGAGTCCCAAATACTGTAAGCCTAAGGACTTCGATCCCATTATGGTCAAATCGGCGATAAATCTTGCCGACATAGCCCGATGGATCGATGTACCGGTTAGTCAACTCCAGGACCTCAATCCCTCTCTGCGCCAGGACGCGATGCCTCCCGATTCCGGATTCGCACTGCGTTTGCCTTCGGGAACAAGAGAGAAGTTCTATCTCGCCTATGATGAGCATTCCCGAAGGTAAGCCGTTACAAAAACCGATGGCGTCTCATGGACAAGTTCTCCGCAACATGAAAAACAGAAATCCGTATGAGTATTAGGATGGTGGCGCGCGAGCTGTACCGGGTCGTTCAGGAAATCGAGAAGCTCGAAGGGGAAATACAGGGGCTGAAACCCGATTCGCCGGAAAAAGAGGTGCGCGAAAAAAGGTTAAGAGAAGCCAGGGCCGAACGTGCCCGACTCAAAAACATGCTGGAAGGCGCAAAGGCAACTTAGACCCGCCTTCCCGCCGCGAACCTCACGGGACCTCTTCCCTCCGGGGAGGTTGCATCCCCGGCGCTCATGAAGCCACAAAAAAGACAAAGAAGGCCTTCCGCCCCTCGGAAGGCCTTCTTTCGTTTGTGTCGCTTGGAGCGCGAAATGCGGGCCCGCGGCTTCCGGCGGTCCGGGCGGGGATCAACCCCGCCCCTACGTTTAAAGGGCGGCATCAGGCCCACCGCAAATGCGTAGGGGCGGGGTTGATCCCCGCCCGGACTGCCGGAATGGGAGGGGCTGACCGTAAGGGGCTACTTTTTTGCCTGCCCGGACGAGGCCGCCTGAACCCAGGCTTTCACTTTGGCTTTGGGAGGCACCGATCCGGCGAAGACCACCTTCCCGTTTATCAGGAGGGCGGGGACCCCGAGCACTCCGTACCCGGCGATCTCCCGCATGTCCGTCACATGCTCCAGGCTTGCCGGGATGTTCAGCTCCACGAGGGTCTCCATGACCAGTTGCTCCATGGTGTTGCATTGGTTGCAGCCGGCCCCGAGCACCTTGATATCGAGCCTCGTGGGACGCTCTTCGGCATGGGGCTGGCCCTGGGCCTTTCGAAACTCGCGCGTAAAGGCCTTCCTGTATTCGTCCCTGGCGGTGGCCGGGATGTAGTTCTTCGTTTCGAGAGCGGCGAGCATGGCCTCGCCGACCTCTTCGTCCGTCCGGTCGCCGAGGCGGTCGGCGAGCACGGCGACCGCGCCTTTTAGCCCCGAAATGCTCACCGGGTGTTTTCCAACCGTTATCTTCGAAATGTCTTTGTCGCTCATTTGAGTCATCCGTCCGAATGATTGGGTCTGTGTTCCAGCATTTTTGTGCATCCCCTCCTACTTTTCCCGCAAAACCATCGCCGGGGGCTGGCGGAAAACGAGCTGGGCCGCCGGGACGGCAGCCAGGAGGGCGGTTGCGCACACCAGCGGAAAGGATGCGGCGAGGGCGGTCCAGTCGATTGTAAACAGGAACGTCCACCCGAACGACTGCCGGTTTATCACGAATATCAGCAGGACCGAGAGCACGAAACCGCACGCGAGCCCCAGCGCCTCGCCGACAATCACCATCAGGGCGGCCTCCCAGGTGATTATCGCCCTGATCTGGCCCGGCGCCGCGCCGGTTGCGATCATGGTTTGAAACTGGCCGGCGCGTTCGAGCACCAGGATGGTCAGCGTGGTGGCGATCCCGAGGGCGGCGATAAGGAGCGATATTACCAGCAGCACGGTGGTGATAGCAAAGGTTTCGTCGAAGATGCGCAGGATGTTTTTGCGCAGATCCGCTCCGGCCGTGGCTTCCAGGCTGTAGCCCCGGTCCGAGGAACCCAGCAGGACGCGGTTTCTAAGGGCGGTGATCCGTTCGTCGAGCCCCGGCCCGCGGTCCTTTAGAAAGATGCTCGCGCCGCTCCAGCCAAAATCGCCCGTCAAGCGCCCGAATTGGGCCAGCGACATGTGCACCACCCCGCCCTGGGTGCGGTAGTCCCGGGTAATTCCGAGGATGGGAAAATCCAGTTCGGCCCCCTCGACCACGGCCCGGAACCGGTCTCCCCGGCGAAGCCCGGTCTGGTTTGAAAAAACTTCGGACACCAGGACGCCCTCTCCGGCGTCGAGCTTCGCCCCCGTTTCCTCCGGACTTCCCTCCATGAACAGGAACCCGGAGCGTTCGAGGAAGCGCCCCGTATCGATGGGCTCGATCAGGTAGGGCGCCCCGCCGCGGCTCAGAAACACCCGGCGGTACGGTATCAGTTCGATGTCGTTTTCCAGCTTCTTGAGTTCTTCCACCGCTCCGGGCGGCAGCGGGTCGCGGTAGCGGTTGATGTCCGACATTTTCGGGCGGACGTAGAGGTCCCCGTTGATGCTCTGGTAAACCCAGGCGTGCACGGTGTCCCGGAAGCTGTGCACCATGATGGCGAGCGCCGCGAAAAGTCCGATCGCGGTAATCAGCGCCCCCGCCGAGATGGCGACCCGCGCCCCGGCGTCCTTGAGATACCGGGTGCCGAGATAAGCGGTCTCGCCGGCGATTTTCCTTGCCAGGGGAGGAAGGAACGACCCGGCCGCCCTCAGGAATATCGGGGAAAGGAGCGCGAAGCTCAGGAAAAGAAAGAAAGTGGCGAGGTATCCGGGAACGGGGACCCCGGAGACGGCGGGCATCCGGGAAAGGGGCCATATGGTTGCGGCGAGCGCCAGCCCGAGCAGGCCGAGCCTTCTTACGAGCCCGCTTTCCTCCTGGACCGGGGCGTCGCGCATGAGAAGCGCTTCACGGGCGCGCACCCCGGAAGCCTCGATGGCGGGCTGGCAAGCCGCCGCGACGGCCACCAGCACGGTCACCACAAACGAAAAGACGACCTCGCGGGCGGTCAGGCCCAACCCTTCGACGTGGATGCGGGCGAAGAGGTGGGATACCGTCGAGCTGACGCGGCCGACCAGCCTCTCCGTCATGAAAAGGCTTGTCGGGATTGCGATCACCCATCCGAGCAGGCCGAATGCCGCGCCTTCCGCGATAAAAAGAGAAAATATCATGCGCGGCGAGGCCCCGACCGAGCGCATGACGGCGAGTTCTTTCCGTCGCGAGGTGGCGTGAAGCGATATGAGGCTGTAGACGAGAAACATGCCCACAAAGAGCGAAACGAAGCTCAGCACCGAAAGGTTTAACTGGTAGGACCGGATCATCGCCTGCCCGGTTTCCCTGGCCTCCGAGGGATGTTCGAGCGATAAGCCACGGGGAAGCATTTTTGCGAGCGCGGCCGATTTCTCCGCCGTCACGGGCGGGGCGAGAAGGAGGTCGATGCGGTCCACCTCGCCGAAAACTCCCGTAAATTCCTGGAAGGTCGCGATGTCGCAGATGGCGACGTTTCCGCCCTCAAGCGAGGCCAGGCCGCCGGGGGCGAGTTCGGCCAGGATGCGAAAGGACCCGCCCCGGTTTGTGCTCTGGAGGGGGACGTTGTCTCCGGTGCGCAGGCCGTTTTTGGCAAGGAAACTCCGGCCCGCGATAATGGTTCCGGGAGAGCTCATAAGCTCCCGCCACGGCGCGCCCGCCGCTACGGCCGAATCCCCCGCGCCGGCCACCCGTGCCGAATCCCCTTCATCCGCCTTCCAGTTCCTGAAAGGCCGGTCGAGGATGGGGTCGATTCCAATGAGCAGGAGCGGCTCCACGTTTTCGCCCCCGGCGCGGACGTAGGCGCTCATAAGGGGCGATGCGGCGCGGACTTCCGGGGAGCGCAACAGGTCGGCGACCAGTTTTTCAGGCACCCTCCCGCCCGGCTGGACGACCGTCCGGTCGGCTTTGCCCGAGACGGTGTCGACGCTGTTTGCAAAGGATTGCACGGCCGCGTTCGTGGACAGGCGCACGCTGGTAAAGACGGCCGCGCCGAGGCCTATCCCGAGGAGCACCGCGATCGAGCGCCAGAGGTGGCGGCGGAACTGCCGGAGGCTGAACCAGATCCAGAGTCGGATAAAGGCGCTCATGTGCCGGTCCTCTCGACTCCGGTCCGCCGTCGCACCATTGTCATTCCGAGCGCCGGCGAGGAATCTGTGACCTTAGGCAGACCAGATTTCTCGCTCCGCTCGAAATGACATTGTTTAATGCCTGATAGCTCATGGGCGCTCATGTGCCGGTCCGCTCGACTATCGAGCCGTCTTTGAGAAGGATTTTCGAGGTCGCGAAGGGGTCGGCAAGCGGGCTGTGGGTCGCAACGATTACCGTGCGCCCGAGATTTCGGTTAAGTTCGGCGAGAAGTTCCACGACGGCCGCGCCGTTTTTGCTGTCGAGATTGCCCGTGGGCTCGTCGGCAAGTATGATCGCGGGATCGTTAATGAGGGCGCGGGCGATGGCGGTCCGCTGCATTTCCCCGCCCGAGAGCTGCGAGGGAAAATGGGCCGCCCGTCCCTCCATCCCGAGCCAGCGCAGAAGATCGAGCGCCTTTTCCCGGGCCTTCGCGTGCGGGCTGCCCGCCAGCAGCGCCGGAAGGCGGATGTTTTCGGCGACGGTAAGCGTCGGCAGGAGGTTAAAGGATTGGAAGACGATCCCGACCGACCTGCGTCGAAATTCGGTGAGCGCGCCCGAGGGGACGTGTTCGAGGTCGAGGCCGGCGACCACCAGCCTGCCGGAGGAGGGCCGGTCGAGCCCGGCGATCAGCGCGAGCAGGGTGCTCTTGCCCGACCCGCTCTCCCCTTTTATCACGACCATTTCGCCCGGCGGGATTTCGAGGTTTACGTCCCGCACCCCCACCACTTCGCCCGACCCCATCGGGTAGACCCGCGACAGGTTTTCGGCGAAAACGGCCAGGTTTTTATGCTCGATTTGCTCGCTCATATGTATCCAACAAAGGCGGTTTGTCGTTTTACCGAACGAAGTCGGTTTGTCGTTTTACCGAACGAAGTCGGTTTGTCGTTTCATCCAACAAAGGCGGCTTGTCGTTTCATCCAACAAGGGCGGTTTGCCGTGGGGCAGGCTTTCCAGCCTGCCTTTGCCGCCATGCGGGCTGTTTGCCCAAATCCACGATAGCGAAGAGACCGCGCTAAAGGCCGATAGGGGACTCCCCTCCCCACGTGGGAGGGGCAGGGGGAGGGGGTCGTAAGTGCGCGAAATTCCGACACCCTCCCCTAACCCCTCCCGTCGAAGGGAGGGGGATATCCATTCCGCTTAGTCGCTGGATCGTTGGGTCGTTTAATTCCTTCCTTGGGCAACAACCCGTATGGTCCGCACATCCCCAGGACCCACAATGACCCTCACGGCCCGCACACCCCGCATCGCCTGCAATTTTCACCGGGCGCGCATTCCGGGCTCGACTTTTCCTCGAGGGCCCTCGCGTATTCGTCCCAAAGGAATTTACGCTCGATCCCGTGGTCGATTACCTCCCAGGGAAATTTTTCGTCCGCATCCCGCTCGCGCATGACCCAGAAATCGGCATTAAGCGGGCTCGCGCGCATGGCCTGGCTCCAGGAAAACCCATCCAGGGCCACTTTCGAGACGAGCGCCGAGACCCTCCGGTCGCCTCTTGAAAGGAGCGCCTGGATGTAGGACCATTTCGGCAGGTCGAAGTGCACGCGCACGTTCGGGAGCCTGTGGAGGGCCTTTTGAATCCATTTCGCCTTTTCCTTCAGTTCGCGAACCCCCGCGAAGGCCGTCCACTGAAAGGGCGTAAAGGGCTTGGGCACAAACGAGTTGACGCTCAGGGTGATGGTCGCCAGCCGCGATCTGCCCCGGCTCGCGCTGAGGACGTGGTGGCGAATCCCCTTGGCGATGTCCACGATCGCCTGGAGGTCGTCCGGGGTCTCGGTGGGAAGCCCGATCATGAAATAGAGCTTGATGTTCAATATCCCCTTTTGCGTGAGAATTTCGGCGGCCCGGTATATCTGTTCCTCGGTAAGGTTCTTGTTGATGACCCGCCGCAATCTCTCAGATCCCGCCTCGGGGGCGATGGCGACCGCCTGGTGCTCGCTCGATTCGAGGGCGGAGAGTATCTCGGGGGTGATGGTGTCCGCCCGCAGCGACGAGAACGAGAGAGAGCCCCCCTGGCCGAGGATCGAGCCGCACAGGACGCCTATTTCGGGGTGGTCGGAGACCGCGGCGCTGACCAGCCCGATCCTGGCCGCATCCTTTACCTTCTCGCCGGTGATTTCGAGCAGTTCGCGCGCCCCGTGATAGCGCACCGGGCGGTAGACGAACCCGGCCGCGCAAAAGCGGCATCCCCTGCCGCACCCGCGCCCGATTTCGAGCAGGACGACGTTGCTGAACTCGGTGTCCGGGGTGAGGACGGCCGTCCTGCACGGGGGGGACTGGGCGAGGTCGGCGCGCCGGTACGCCACCTTCTCCGGAAGCCCGCAGCCGGGGACGGGGAGTATCGATTCGAGCGTCCCGTCCGGCTTGTAGACGGGTTCGTAATAAGACGGGACATAGATTCCGGAGACGGATCGGCCCAGTTCCCTCAAAATTTCCGGGCGCGGCGCCGGGGAGTTATCATGCACGTTCCAGAATGCGACGAAATCAGGGATGAGAGATTCGGCCTCGCCGGCGAAAATAAAGTCGAGAAAGGGGGCGAGCGGTTCGGGATTAAGAAAAAGGGCCACCCCGCCCCCCGATACCAGCGGGTGATTTCGGCCGCGTTCCCCGGACCGGGCGGGAATCCCGGCGAACCGGAGCATCTCGAGCACGTTCGTGTAATCGTTTTCGTAGGGGACCGAGAATGCCAGCAGGTGGAAATCGCTCACGGGCCGCTGGGATTCGACCGAGAGGAGATTTCCGGGAGATCTTCCGAGAAGTTCGACTTCTTCGGGTTCGGGATAGAAAACCCGTTCGCAGACAATATTTTCAAACCGGTTAAGGGCTTCGTAGACGAACTGGAACCCCAGGTTCGACATGCCGACGGCGTAGCGGTTGGGAAACGCGAGCGCTATGCGGATCTTCCCGCCCCAGTCCTTGAAGACGGTCCCTCTTTCTTTTTCGAGCCGGTTTTGCAGCCTTTGTTTCAATTTCCAGAGCATCGGGTGTTCTCGGGTCGCACTCACGGAATATCCCGGCATCGAAACCGGGGCCGGCGCGCGGGATAACAGGCGGCCGTTTACTCACAGAAAATAATACCGGAAAGAATATAGCAGAAGAAGAAAAGAAAATCGGAGGGAATCACGGGTCGGGGTGAATTAGGCGCCGGGTTGGATTGGGATCGCGGATGACTTACAGGCCGGGTAAATCACGGGGTTTGATAAAAAGTCGGGGTTTTGGGGGATAGCGACGGGCAGGAGAGGGTTTGCTGCGTTGGAGGGTCCGGGCGGGGATCAACCCCGCCCCTACGATTGAATGATGGCGCCAGGTCACCTTGTAATCCGTAGGGGCGGGGTTGATCCCCGCCCGGACTGCCGGAAGACGCATCGGGCGTGGTCGCCCGTGCGATCAGGCCTGGTCGGTCAGCTTGAGATATTCCTCTATCGGGAGCGCGCTGAGGACTTCGTATTCGACATTGCCGCGCTGGAGCGTGCTGATGGCGGACCTGACACGGGACTCCTCGTCGGGAAATTCGGTGATGATCAGGTATTCGGCTCGGGGGACGATGTACCAGGCGTTGAGGACTTTCCCGCCCACCGCTTCAACGGCTTTTTTCCCCGCTTCGAAGCGTTCCCTCGATTTCTTGATCTCTTTGTTTCCTTCGGCCGTCAGCTTCAAAAAGGATACATAGATCGGCATTTTCGGTCTCCTCCGGTTCGGGTGAATTGGCGAGAAATAGTGGAAGCGGCGGCAGTCTATTTGCGGCCCGCCGGTTTGTCAAATTACAAATACGAGGCCGTCAAACAGGGGAAATCAAGAGGAGGCCGGGAGGGCGGAAGGTCCTGGACCGGGTTGCGGTCGGGATGCAGCCAAGTGTTGGGCCGGGCCGGGCGGAATTGCCCGGCCCGGTCCGGTTATATAGACGCGGCATGCATTGTGTGGGTTGGGTCAGGCGGGTCGGGTCCCATCAACGCATTCCGCGGAAGGGCGACTCGATTGCGGCCCGCGCGCTTTTTCCAGGTACTCGCCGATTTCGAGCATCACCTGGTCGATCACCGCGGGCAACGCGTCGGCGACCGCCGGGGAGAGTTCGATCGACCAGTCGATCACCCCCGGCTCGACGCCTATGACAATCACTTCGGGACTGGTCTCTCTTCCCGCGAGCGCGAGCACCCGCGACAGGTCGAACCCGTGCATCGAGCCGATGCACTCGGGGTGGAGCATGTCGCCGAAGGGGACGCGGTAAACCGTCCCGGGGTCCCCGTCGGCTTTTACCGCATCGACGACGATCACAAAGTCGGCCTCTTCGAGATCGGGGATCGCGTCCAGGATGGCGGTCCCGGTATCGCGGACCGTCACCCCTTCCGGCATTCGAGTGTTCAGCAGGGCCTGGGCCGCGTGGACCCCCACCCCTTCGTCACACAGGAGCAGGTTGCCTAGGCCGAGTACGAGTATTTTCTCCATTTCGCCGACCTTATCTCAGTCCCGCGCGGATCACCACCGGTTTTCCGTTGGGACGCATAACGTGGACGGCGCACGAGAGGCACGGATCGAAGGAATGGATCACCCGGAGGGCCTCGATCGGCTGGCTCTCATCCTGGATCGGGGTGCCGATGAGCGCCTGTTCCATCGGCCCTTTAACCCGCGATCCGTCCTGGGGAGAAGCGTTCCAGCAGGTGGGCGTGATCACCTGGTAGTTGGCGATCTTGCCCGCGGTGTAGCTTACCCAGTGCCCGAGCGCCCCGCGCGCCGCTTCGGTGAGACCGGTCCCGGACCCCGAGGCGGGTACCTTGAAGGTGCTGTAGACGGCGCCGGAAGTCGAGAGCTGCCCCAGCCAGGTATTCATTGCCTGCGCGATCTTGAGGGCCTCCTGCGCGCGCGCGTAATGGCGGTCCATGACCGACACGCCGTTGCGGTAATCGCCGTTTATCCACATGCGGGCGAGCGGGCCGGCTTCCATGGGCCTGTTCGAGTACCTGGGGGCCTTGAGCCACGAGTAAGCGTTGGTCTTGGGGTAGCTCGGGACGGTCCGGCCGTTCGAAGGATTGCGCGCCGCACTCGAGTCCTGGTACCACGAGTAATTAATCGCCTCGGTTATCGAATTCAGGTTGATGTCGGCTACATTCGTCGGGGCGGAGTTGAGCACCGCGCCCCTTCTGAGCAGCTTGGACGATCCCGATGAGTTCTGATCGAATACGCCGTAGGCGATGAAGTTTCCGGGCCCCTTTCCGATCTTGAAAAAATCGGAGTACATGTTCGCGACCATCTCCACATCGGGGATATAGGTATTCTGGATGAAGTTGGTCAGCCAGGTGAGGTGGGACCGGAATTTGGTGATCGAAGCCGAATCCGGCAGCGAGGTAAACCCGCCGGCGACGTAGGTGTGCGGCGCGGGCATCCTTCCGCCGAAAACCGCGCCCATCTCGTGCGCGCGCCGTCTCGCCGTGACCGCCGTCGGGATGTGACCGCTCACGGTCCCAAGCCCTGTCCGCATGTCCACGCTCCAGGCGGGGCTCCAGGGAGCGCCCGCGGGGGCCGCCACGTAGTCGGGGGCGGCGAGCAGGTAGAAATGCAGGATGTGGGACTGCAGGAAATTGGCCCCCAACACCAGGTTTCGCAGAAGTCTCGCGTTCGTGGGGGCGGTGAATTCCGCCGCGGATTCCAGGGCAAGCGTTGACGCGAGGGCGTGCGACACGGGGCAGACGCCGCAGATGCGCTGGGTCAGGACCGTCGCGTCCCTGGGATCGCGCCCGGCCAGCACCGTTTCGAACCCTCGGAAAAGGGTGCCCGTGCACTTTGCGTCGGTTACCTGCGTGAGGCCTCCCACGGAGTCGATCGTGATCTCAACTTTCAGATGTCCTTCAATCCGGGTTACCGGGTCGATTACGGTTACAGTGGCCACTTGAGCCTCCTATGTTTTTCGGTTCAAACTTTGACCTTATGGCCTAAACCTTTACCAGTCCGAGCGCGGCGCTTTCCCGCGGCCTAGTCGTCATGGCAGGAAGAGCACGACTGGCTGCCGATCGAGGGGTGACCCGACGGGAGGTCCCCAGGATTCGATCCGCCGTCATGACAGGAAAGACACGAATCGTTGCCCACGGATGGGTGACCCGGCGGGGTGGCCCCGGGGGTTGTCCCGTGGCAACTCGAACAGGACTGGCCGTTCGTGGGTACGTGATTGTCCGGAAGCGTCCCTCCGCCCCCCGGTTCCCCGTTTTCAGCATGGCAGTCGGTGCAGGACGATGATGTCTGGTCGTGTCCCGCGGGGGTGGCCCCAATCGAGCTGTAGAAGGGCGAAAACTTATCGGGGAACCCGGTCTGGGTGCAGCCCAGGCAAATCGAGTTTGCGCCGACGCACCAGTTGGTCTTGTTGTTCCAGAGCCGGCTCGGACAGTCGCCCCTGGTGATGCGGCCTTTACAGCCGAGATTGTTGAGGCAGAGGTCCTTGACGCCGTGCCGCCTGGCCCAGTCCCTGGTCTGTCGCGGGCATTGCGAATGCACGGTCTTGCTGAACAGGGCGCTGGGTCTGCGCGATGTGTCCAGGGCCGGGGTTTTTCCCGCCAGAAGCTGTGCGATGGTCCAGACGATCCAGTCCGGATGGGTGGGACAGCCCGGGATGTTTATGGTGTTTACTCCCGAGGCGGCCTTGACGGTCTTGATCGCGGTCGGGTTCGGCGCGGCTCCCGGGATGCCCCCGAAACTGGCGCAGGTGCCGATGCTCAGAACGGCCGCCGCCCTTGGCGCCAGGTCCCTGACGGCCTGCAGGGCCGTAATTTCTTTTCCGTCCTCGGTCCAGAGCATGCATGTGTGCCCGCCGAAAGCGGTCGGAATGCCGCCCTCCACGGCGAGAACGAATGGGCCCGCCGACGCCTTTCTGAGCGCCTGGACGGCTGTATCGCCGGCCGCGGCCATGAGGTTGGGATGGTAGGCAAGGTTGATGGTGCCGATGAGAAGGTCGGCGACGTCCGTCGGGTGGGAGGAGGAAACAAGATTTGCCAGCGACACGGTGCAGCCGGTGCAGTTGGCCGCGGCCAACCAGATGATCGGGGGACCGCCTCCAGCTGCCAGGGCTTTTTCCAGCCTCCCAAGGACCGAGGTTTCGAGGCCGAGTACTGCCGCCGAACTGATGCAGTATCTCATGAAATCTCTTCTGGTGACTTTCATGCGGAAAACTCCTTTGTCTGGTGGTTATGAGAAGTCCGTGGGATACTCATGGTGGTGAGCCTCTCTCAAAAACGACCCATTCTGTGTAGCAAAACATATGCCGCTATTGCATATGTACTCGAATAGTATGGATTTGGTTAGTACAGGCACTTGACTTCAGGATGGTGGTCACAAAATATTGTAGTCAAAACCCTACACTCCGGTGTCCCCAAATATCGACCCGCGCAAACTTCCACGCTTCGGGGGTTTGCCAGAAGAAACGGGAACTTTTTGCAGCCGGCGCCTCCGTCGAACCTTCAAAATTGCCGGTCCCGTTCATTCCGTCCTTTCCCAAGCTCTTTTCCTGTAAATCAGCCCGGTTAAGTTGATTCGCCGGTTGCGTTTCCGCAAAGGTTAGAAAAGTGTAGTCAAACCCATACAGTTGGGCGGCATGAATTTGACGGTGTAGGACTGTAAAAGTGTCATTACGTTGAAAACTCCAAATGCTGCGCAACACTTGTCAGTTGTTCTCTGAAGGTGCGGGTTATCCTGTAGTAACAACTACTGCATCTACAGTCAAGCGCTTTTTTTTGCGCAGCACAAAGCGGCATGATCCGCGGCACTTTTTCATTTTCAAAAGGGCCGATCCAAAATAGGATAGCCCGGTGAAGAAATGTCCCGAGTCCACCTGCGCGATGGTAGGAACCGATGACCGGAAAAACCGGACAAAAACATGCTTTCCTGATTGCCGGGACCCACAGCGGGTGCGGCAAGACGACCCTCACCCTGGGGCTGCTCGCGGCGCTCCGGGCGCGGGGGCTTCGCATACAGCCCTTCAAGGTCGGTCCGGATTTCATCGATCCCGGCCTGCATACGCAAATAGCCGGCGCGCGGTCGCGAAACCTCGATGGCTGGATGCTCAGCCGGGGCTACAACGTCGAGCTTTTTCGGCGGCTCATGGCCGAATCGGACCTCGGGGTCGTCGAAGGCGTGATGGGGCTATTTGACGGCTATGAGGGAGGGACGGAATCGGGAAGCAGCGCCGAGATGGCCAAGTGGCTCGAAATTCCGGCAATCCTTGTGGTGGATGCCCGGAGCATGGCCCGAAGCGCGGCGGCGCTCCTGTACGGCTTCAAGAACTTCGACCCGGCGCTCGATCTTTGCGGGGTGATATTCAACCGGGTCGGGGGAGCGGGGCACCTCGAATATCTCAAAGAGGCGGTGGGGGCGAGCTTTCCGGGCCTCGCCGTCCTCGGCGGAATCCCCCGCGAGGATGCGGTGAGTATCCCGGAACGTCACCTGGGGCTTGTAACCGCCGATGAGATGGGGCTTGACCGGCAATGGCGGGACAGGTTGGCGGAACTCATAGAGCGCCGGCTCGACCTTGATTTGCTGCTGGAAAATACGGTTTACCCCGGGAAAGCGGTTCGCGGGGGAGGGGGCGGCCCGGGCGAAGACCAACCCGGCGGCGGCAGGCTGGAAGGCCTGCCCCACGAACCCGAGCGCGGCAGGCTGGATAGCCCGCACCATACGGTTTATGGGAAACCTATGCATAACCGCGCAGACGTCATTCCGGCGGAAGCCGGAATCCAGGTTTTTCAGCACCCCCTGGGTCCCGGCGTCCGCCGGGACGACGAAAGTGGAGCATCGCGCAAGGATATCCATGAAGACGGCGGCGCCCCCGCTTCCGACCGGCCCCGCGTGACAATTGCTGTTGCCCGTGACGCGGCTTTCTGTTTTTATTATCCCGATAATTTCGAACTCCTCGAGCGTGCGGGCGCCAAACTGCATTTTTTCTCCCCGGTCGCGGGCGAAAATCTCCCGGACGAGTGCTCGGGGGTGTACCTTGGCGGAGGGTATCCGGAACTTTTCGCCGGGGCGATATCAAAAAATACCGACTTCCTCGATGCCCTTCGCGCCCGCGCGGGGCTGGGGATGCCGATCTACGCGGAATGCGGCGGCCTGATGACCCTTGGCCGCTTTATCGATACCGCCGAAGGCGAGAGGTTCCCGATGGCCGGACTGCTGCCTTTCGGGACCCGGATGCTCGAGCGGCGCAAGGCCCTGGGATATACTGAAGTGGTTTTGCGAAGGCCCTGCCTGCTCGGGGAGCCGGGCATGAGGATACGGGGCCACGAGTATCACTATTCGGAGATCGTCGGGGAGCCGGAGGGCGAGCCGGGGTTGGAGTTCGCCTACGAGCTTCGCGCCCGAAAATTCGAGGCCGCCCGAAACGAGGGCTACATGACCGGGCAGGTCCTTGCCGGGTATATACATCTACACTGGGGGAGCGCCCCCGAAGCGGCGAAAAATTTCGTGGACCGTTGCGCCGCGTGGAAAGACCGGAGGTAATTGGATTCCATGTCCAGAGCCAGGGCTCTCATGTTTCTCGGGACGGGGTCGGATGTGGGCAAGAGCGTCCTCGCGGCCGCTTTTTGCCGCATCTTGAGGCAGGAGGGCTACAGCGTCGCCCCTTTCAAGGCCCAGAACATGGCGCTCAACTCGTTTATCACCCCGGAGGGCGGGGAGATGGGCCGGGCCCAGGTGGTGCAGGCCGAAGCGGCGGGCATCGAGCCCCACGTCGACATGAATCCGATCCTGCTCAAACCCACCTCGCAGATGGGTTCGCAGGTGATCGTGCTCGGAAAGGCAGTCGGCAACCTCTCGGCAAAGGAGTACTACGACTACAAAAAGGAACTCGTGCCGGTTGTGCGCGCCAGTTTCGAGCGGCTCGCGTCGAGCTTTGACTTTGTGGTCATGGAAGGGGCGGGAAGCGCCGTCGAACTCAATCTCAAGCCCCACGACCTTGTGAACATGGCGATGGCGGAAATGGCCGACGCCCGGTGCATCCTGGTGGGCGATATCGACCGGGGCGGGATTTTCGCGGCGCTGCTCGGAAGTTTTTCACTGCTCGAACCCGCCGAGCGGGAGCGCGTGGCGGGGTTTATCGTAAACAAGCTCCGGGGCGACCCGAGGCTTTTCGCCGATGGGGTTGGAATCATCGAATCGCGATCCGGCCGTCCGGTTTTCGGCGTCGTGCCGTGGTTTAACCACATCGCCCTTCCCGAGGAGGACAGCGTCGCGCTGGGACGGCGGATGGGAAGGGAGGACGGCCCTTCGGGGCGCGAGGTGGTGCGCGTCGGTGTCGTCCGCCTGCCGTTTATCTCGAATTACACGGATTTTGACTGCTTCGAGCGCGACCCCCGCGTGCAACTGGTCTATTTCGACAAGCCGGCGCAGGTTTTTGGTTTCGACGCCGTGGTGCTGCCCGGCAGCAAGAACACCATCGAGGACCTCGCGGCGCTCAAAAAATCGGGAATGGCCGACGCGATTTCCGCTTGCTTTAAATCCGGCGGGACGGTGGTCGGCCTCTGCGGCGGCTACCAGATGATGGGGACCCTCGTTCGCGACCCGCACGGGATGGAGAGCGCCCTTCCAGAAATCCCCGGCCTCGGGCTTCTCGATATGGAAACCGAGATGTATCCCGAAAAGGTGACCTCCCAGGTCGAGGCGGTCGTGGCGGACGGTACGGGACTTTTCCCGGGTTGTGACGGGCCGCTTCACGGGTACGAGATCCACATGGGCCGGAGCGAATCCCTCGGAGGCGCCGGGACGCTCTTCCGGATCGTGCGCCGCGACGGAAAGCCCGCGGACATCCCCGACGGCCTTGCCCGCCCCGACGGCAGGGCGTGGGGCACCTACATCCACGGGATTTTCGACAACGACGCCTTCCGAAACCGGTTTCTCCAGGACATTGCCGAAAGGTCCGGAAAGTCGCTCGGCATCGCCTCCGGTCCCCTGTCATACCGGCAGTGGAAAGAGGAGCAATACAACCTGCTCGCCGCTTTCATCCGACAACACGTGGATATCTCCCGTGTCCTCGAAGCGGTGAGCAGTGAGCGGTGAGCGGTGAACAGACACGGTAGGTTGGGTTAAGCGATAGCGAAACCCAACACCTTTTCGAAACAAGAGCGTACCCCGTTGGGTTTCGCTAACGCTTAACCCAACCTACGGCTACTGCTAACTCTCTTTTCCATGGGAGTAAAATGATATTCCTGCCCTGGCATCTTACCGCTGCCTACGTCCTCGACCTGGTCGCGGGGGACCCGCATTGGATGCCCCACCCGGTGCGATGGATCGGCCGGGCCGTCAAGTGGGCGGAGGGCCTCCTCTACGACCCGGCGGCGTCTCCGCTCCTGCTGCGGATTTCCGGGATGGTCCTGTGGATGCTCGTCGTCACCCTGACGGTGAGCGGCGCGATGGCGCTGATCGGGGCATCGCGGCACGCGGGCGAGATCGTCGCCGACGCGGTCCTTATCTGGATCGCGTATACGGCGCTCGCCACCCGCGGCCTCCACGGCGAGTCCGCTCGTGTGGCGCGGGCGCTCGGCGAGGGGGACATCGAACTTGCCCGCGAGCGCCTCTCGTGGATAGTGAGCCGCGACACCTCGGAACTCGATGAGGCCGGCATCCTGCGGGCCCTTGTCGAAACCGTTTCCGAAAACATTTCCGACGGGATCGTCGCCCCGCTTTTCTACCTGGCGATCTTCGGGCCCGTGGGGGCGCTGGCCTACAAGGCCGTGAACACGATGGATTCCATGCTCGGGTACACAAATGACAAATACCGCTATTTCGGCTGGTTTCCGGCGCGGGCCGATGACGTTGTAAACTGGATTCCGGCGAGGATTTCCGGCCTTCTGCTCGTGGGGGCCTCCGCGTGCGTCGGATGTGACTGGCGGGCCGCCATGCGGACCATGCGCCGGGATGCCCGCAAGATGAAAAGCCCCAACGCGGGCTATCCCGAAGCCGCCGCCGCCGGTGCGCTCGGGGTCGAACTCGGCGGGACCAATATCTATTTCGGGCAGCCGGTCGAAAAACCGAGGCTTGGCGAACCGCTCGGCCCGATTACCTTCGAGACATACAGGCGGATGATATTGTTGATGTACCTGACCTCGGGGCTGGCCTTTTTCATGGCCTTCACCATTCGGTTGTCCAAGGAGATTTTGGGCGGGGGTATTTAGCGGGAGCAACGGGAGTTACTCGGGTTTTGCCTCGCTTACCCGACTGCACAGTGATCGAGTTTGTGGGAGCGGCTTGTAGCCGCGATGGGCGTGCGCCGGCCGAGAATGCAGTTTGCCGTGGCGATGCCCCCGAACTTTGATCACAATTTCATCGCGGTGGTACGCTCATCGCGGCTACAAGCCGCTCCCACGAATTTGTTCCGGGAGCGTGGGATCACACGCAATCGGAAACCCCATCCCTCAACCCTCAACCCGCAACCCTCAACCCGCAACAGGACTTTAAAATGACCCTGGTTCACGGCGGAAATGTCTATGAGCTTGCATCCCGGACCGGATGCTCTCCCGACGATATTCTCGATTTCAGCGCGAGCATCAACCCCCTGGGGCCGCCCCCGGGGCTGCACGACCTGCTGGCCCGCTATTTCTACCGGCTCCAGCACTACCCGGACATCAACAACCGGCTACTGATCGATTCCCTGGCAAGGTTGCACGAGATTTCCCCGGAGTGTATCGCGGTGGGAAACGGTTCGACCGAGCTTATCTACTGGCTGCCGCGGGCGCTCGGAATCAGCGTGGCCCTTGCCGTGATGCCCACGTTCGGCGAGTACGGCAAGGCGTTCGAGCTCCAGGGGGTCGCGGTGCACAAGGTGGTTTGTTCGGCGGACAACGGCTTTCAGCCTCGCGTCGAGCAGCTCGAGGAGGCCGTGGCGAAATACTCGCCCGAAGCGGTCCTTCTCACCCACCCCGGAAGCCCCGGAGGGGCGCTGCTCACCCCCGCCGTGATGGATTGGGTGGCAAAGAAGAGCGGAGAGGGTCGGATTTTCATAGTCGACGAGGTATTTATCGATTTTTGCGAGGAGGAATCTTTCAAGCGCTTCCTGGAAGACACGCCCAACCTGGTGCTGATTCGGTCCCTGACCAAGTTCTACGGCCTTCCCGGTCTGCGGATGGGATACATCCTCGCCTCTTCCCGGCTTGCCGAAAGGGTCAGGCATTTCGTGCCGCCCTGGTCGGTGAACACACTCGCCCAGGCCGCGGGCGCGTACTGTGTCGAGCAGGTGGACTACAGGCGCGAGACCCTCGAACTGGTCGGGCGGGCTCGGCGGGAGATGACGCGGGAGTTGGCGGCGATGCCGGGGCTGCGGGTCTTCCCGGGCGAGGCGAACTATCTTCTGGTCGAACTGGACCGCCGCCTGCCTCCGGCCGGGTCGCTCCAGAGGGACCTCTTCGATTCCGAGCGGGTGCTCATCCGCAACTGCGGCTCGTTCGAGGGGCTCGACGAGTGGTATTTTCGCGTGGCCGTCCGGCTCCCCGAGCAAAACCAAAAGCTCATCGCGGGGATCGGGAGATGGCTCGGAGGCTACACGCCGCTGCTCTCGCCGTGATGGTGGCCCTCATCTTTGAGGAACAGCGCATGGTATTCCTCATCGCTTAGATGTTTGCGCATGAGGTCGGACATGAGCCCGAAACATGCGTTGATCTCGTCATCCGAGAGACGCGGCACCAGGGCCCGCACCAACTCGTCGTCCGAGAATTTTTGCAGGTAAACCATCAGCGACTTCTCGTCCACATCCCTCGAAAACCCGAACGCCACGACGTCTTCGTATTCTTCGACAAATTTGTGATTATGCTTCGGCATCAACTTATCCCCTCCGTTTGCCCGCCGCTTCGCGGCAGGCGCGGTATTTGCGCGATGCAGGCGAGCCATAACATTATGGTGGCGATCGGGGTGACCCCGCCGCCGTGTAAAAAAACGACCTGAACAATCTCGGAAAGAAAATTGGCGACAAAATAGGCGGCGAACAATGTCCACCATCCCTTGCCGATAACGGGCTCCCCCCGGCGCTCCCATATCGAGGCGATCAGGCCCATGACCGGCAGGAGCGCCAGCGCGTAATAGTGGGGCTTGCAGGTGGAGATTGCCGGCAGCAGGACAAGGACCAGGGCACCGGGGGCGAGCACTTCCATAAGGGACGGTCCTTGTGGGGACCCGATTTCCGGCCCGGCATCCGTTGCGGTCCCGGAATCCTTGGCGGGCGGGCGGGAAAGTGGCAGGCTGGAAAGCCTGCCCCACGTCCATGGCTGCCGGGTCCGCCTCGAGCCGGCGGTGTCGGGACCGGGCCCGGTCCTGAAAATTACGAAAAGCGTCAAGGCGAACAGTGCCCCTCCGACGGCAAGCTGGAAAAGGGTGTACGCCTGGGGAATGCGGGCGGGCCACTTCCCGGGGTCGGAGTGAAACGCCTTGAACAGGGCCGCCCCGTAGGTCGGCCACTGTCCCCTGAGCACGTCGAGCTCCCCCGCGATGTCCGGGTGAAGGTCCCCGGTTACCATTCCCTTCAGGCGGAATTCATAAAGGTCTTTATAAACCTCGGCCGTTCTCGCGGGCCCCAGCGCGACCACGGGGACCAGGGCGAGTCCGATGAACAGCCCGGCCGCGACCCCGACGGCGAAGCGCCAGTTTCGCCGCAGCAGGGGATAGACGACCAGGGCGATGATATAGGCCTTGATGCAGGCCCCGAGGGCGAGCCACACCCCGGCGCGGAAGCTCCTCCCCCGGAGCATGGAGGCGCTCATCCCGCAAAGCGCGAGCAGCAGCAGGAAGTTGACCTGGCCCCTGCCCAGCGTGTACCCGATCATCGGCATGCAGATGAGGACGGGCAGCACCCGGAGGTCCCACCAGCGCAGTTCGAACCGGACGGGGGGCCGGAGGGCGGCATGCGCGGCATCGCGGCTGGAAGCCGCTCCCACGGGGTCGGAAGCCGCTCCCACGGGGTCGGAAGCCGCTCCCACACGGTTGGAAGCTGATCCGACGCGACAGGGGGATGTGTCCTCGATGGCGCTCGCGAGAATATGCACCGCCCACCAGAGGATTATCACGTTGATAACGTACCAGAGGGCCACGGACACGGGATAGGGGACCCATCTTGCCTCTGTGCCGGGCGGCGCGTCATCGGGCGGGTCGGCGAAGGGGACGAGCAGGATTGCCAGGAGCGGGGGATAATGATAGTGCCAGTCGTTGGTGTCGGCGATTTTGTAGAGATTTGCGCCCGAGCGGACGGCCCAGGCGGCGCGGAAATAGACGTCGGCGTCGGTGAGGCGGCTTGCCATGAATGCCGAGCGGGCAACGGTGATGGCGCCGAACAGTACGATCAGGACGAGAAGGGCGGCAAGGCCGCGGCGCTCGATCCTGTTCAGGTACCGGGGCTGGGCGGCCTCGCCCGTCATCTGCCGTTCCCCCACTTGCCCGTTTGCCGGAGGTACTCGGGAACGAAGCAAAACTGCGCTCCCTTTTCCAGCGCGAAAACCATAAACTCTTCCATGGCCGCGGCAAATACGTCGCTGCGGCCCGAGTAGTGCGGGTGGAGGGGAATGACGAGCGGGTCGAAGATTTTGTAGAGCCCCTTGATAATGTCCCACGCAAACCGGGGCGAAAGGCGGAGCAGCCCGTAAATTTCCATCCATTCCCGGAACCAGGTCGGGTGGATTTCGATCACCTCGCGCATGTGGTAGCGAAAGTAGAGGCCGCTCAGGTCATAGACGAAGCCCTCCTCGTTGAGAAGGTCGACCGTGTCCCGGTTTATGCAGTGGTAGGGGGCGCGGAACCCGAAAGTCTCCCGTCCGATAACCGACTCGACGGTTTCCTTTCCGCGCAGGATTTCGTCTCTTTGCCCGGCCTTCGAGAGGGCGCGCAGGTTGGGGTGGGAAAAGGTGTGCGAGTCGACGTTTTGCGTCCGCGCGATTTCCCGCACGAGGTCCCCGTTTTCCAGGGCCGTCTCGCCGGTGAAGAAGAAATTTACCTTGAGATCGTGACGCTCGACGGCCCGCCAGAGCCGTTCGAGCTGGTCCGGCGTGCCCTCGCAGTCGGCACACACGATGATTCGTTTAGCCATGGATGAAATCACGTATCAGGCGGGCCGCCTGTTCCGCCCCGTCGCAGCGCGGCGCCAGGGCGCGGCATGCCCGCAAGTAGTTGTCGTAGTTAGCGTCCATGCCCCTGATCGCCTCGACCACATTGCCGTCCCACGCGATGCGGGCGATCCCGAGCCTCTCGGCGCAGCGGGCGTTTACGAACTGTTCGGCGTGGTTGCGGATCGGGATCAGGACGGCCGGTTTGCGAAGGGCGATCGCCTCGGAAACCGAGTTCAATCCGCCCTGGACCACCAGGATCCTGGCGCGGGCAAGGTGCTTTGCGGGCTCGGGATCGAATCCCAGGACCTTCGCCCCGGGCCGCGTCTTGAGTCCACGGGTGGTCCCCAGCACCACGACCTTGCCTGAAAAGCCGCTCAGGTCCATGTCCGCGACCCCGATGCCCGAGCCTCCGGGCATGACCGCGACGTCATATTCCTCGCCGTTCCCCGCCGGGTCGGGGCGCGCATCGAGGAACTGCCTCCGCACGATGGGATTTACCTGGCGGAGCTTCGCGCAGTCGATCTCCACCGGCTCGATTACCGGGCAGACGATGAGGTCCGCGTACCTCTTTTGAAGCCAGAGGTCCACCCGCTCGATGCAGTAGTACGAAAAGAGCATCTGGGAGCGCGATCCCCTGAGTTGCCGGAAAAGGTGCACCGTCGCGAAGGTGCTGTTCACGCTTATTACCGGAACTTTCCTTTTCCTCGCGAGCGGGAGGCAGTGGAAATCCGAATCCACGACCAGGGCGTCCGGGCCGACCTCGTCCAGGACCCGCCCGCACCGGCGGTAGTTTTCTCTGAGTTTTTGCGGCAGCGTAAGGTTACTCCGCAGCACGTTGAGCGCGGAAAACCCCTCGGCCCCATACGTCACGTCTTCGAGCGCGTACGCCCCGAAGGAGGGGGGTATTCGTCTCAGTATCCGGGACGGGGCCATGATCGCGATATCGAGCCCCTCGCGGCCGAGCCCGTCGAGTATTGCGAGCATTCTCGTGCAATTTCCGAGTCCGGCGCCCGCAATGACATACAGTATTTTCTTTTTCATAAAATATGCGTGAAAGCCGCGGCCCCCGTCCCCGCCGTCCGGCCCGGTCTCCCGGTGGTTGCCGATGAGCGGCCCCGATCCCGCGTATCATCCATCATGCCGGGTCACCCTCAGTTAAGCCCATCCACGCCTGAGGGCAAATCAGCATTACAACGGACCCCTTCTCCGGGAAACCGTGCGGAAAATCGAGGGAGATGCGGCCCGGCAAATCGAGCCGCCGCATTATGGCGATCGCTGATTAAAAAGCTGACAAGGCCGTATTTTCAACGTTTCTGAGTAACATATCCCATCAGAGCCGTCAAACAGCTTGTGCCGGAGGGCGGATGCCGGAGGGGCGGGATGCCGGAGGGGCGGATGTTGGATGTTGGATGCGGGATGTTGGATGTGCGGTACTCGTTATTGGATGTAGGATGCCGGGCGGCTGAGTGGATGGGAGGTCCTGAAATGATTGCCGCTTAAGCGCACGCTTCCAGAAATACGGTCACGACTTGCAGAAATACGGTTACGAATTATTGCCCGCATACCATCTTCGTGCCCTTCGTGCCCTTCGTGGTAAAAACCGAAACGATCAACCACGAAGAGCACGAAGCGCACGAAGAACACGAAGGGGTCATTGGCCCCCCAAGCCGGCCACCGTGAGTATGTAATCGAATCTATAAAAGGTCCCACCAGGGGACTATTCGATCCGTGAGTCTCCCCTCCCCTTTGCGGGAGGGGTAAGGGGGAGGGGCAATGCTGTTGCCTTAACGAATCGCTTGAGCATATTGTCATTTCGACCGGAGGGAGAAATCTTTCCGTGGTGCGGAACAAACAAGATTTCTCCCTCCGGTCGAAATGACAAAACGGAGTACATAAAC
>JBAQYM010000020.1:0-2258 GCA_049300095.1 Syntrophobacteraceae bacterium | reverse complement strand
GTTTTTTTCTCGCCTCCATGCATCTCCTTCTCGGCCTGTTGCACACGATCATGTGCAGTGCACATGATCGTGTGCAATAGGCCGTTTTGCCTTCAAGCACTAACAGCCTAACGCATGCTCCGGCCCGTACCCCGAGCACCTTATCCTGTGCAACCGCTCCTTCCCAGTCCCTCCGCTCCTAGACGCCCATCACAACTAAAAATCTTTAAATTCAGTTACTTATCATTATCAAAAAACCCGTTTCATGCCTGGTACAAGGCTTGCTCATTCTCATGGTCGCGTGCAAATGGAAACAACGGCTTGTTTAGAGAAAATATTCCGACACCAACAACCAAGGACCAATAAGGAGAAAAAGATGAAGAAACTGGCACTGCAGCTTTTTGTCTGGGCAACCGTGATCGCCGTCTATGTGACCCCTATTCTGGCGAGCGAAGGTGGTGGTCTCTAACCGCTTGTGAATCACCAGTAATTTTACGCAATACGTAAAGGGAGAAAAAGATGAAGAAACTGGCACTGCAGCTTTTTGTTTGGGCAACCGTGGTTGCTGTCTATGTGACCCCCATTTTGGCGAGCGAGGGTGGCGGACTCTAACCACTTGCGAGTCTAAAGTAATTTTACGCAATACGTTATGGTTACTGAAAGCGCGGAGCTGATGCTTCGCGCTTTTCTTTTTGCGTGCAGTAGACAAAGGAGATAGATTGAGCTAAAAAATTACAAAATCAATACGTTATTTTGAGCTGAGAAAGGTGGGTTGCCGATGCCGTGGCCCCGAATGTTCATGCGCATGGTAATTGCGCTGTTGGTTTTGTGCTGCAATGGGATACAACATATCGACTCAGCAACAGGTGCGGGAGTAGCGGAATCAACCGCGCACGAAGGGAAAGATCACGGCCGCCTCATCTTCCGGGCACCACTCCTGAACAATCCCCCCACGCTGGACCCGGCTCAGGTAAAGGACATTTACGGAGTGACCGTCATTCAGCAGCTTTACGACGGTTTGGTCAAGTTTGATGCCGACCTGTTCGTCACGCCCGCATTGGCGGAGAGCTGGCGAGTGGAGGATGGAGGAAAAACTTATCGCTTCTTCCTGCGCAAGAATGCTCTCTTTCATAATGGCCGCCTTGTCGATTCAAAAGATGTTCTATTTTCCCTCAGCCGCCTTTTGCGCGTAGACCCCCCTCCCACCATATTGCCACATTTGCTCAAGATAGAGGGCGCCAACGACTTTCACGACCACAAAGCCGAGGCGATTTCCGGACTTCAGGCCGTTGATGATCGCACAATCCTGATTCGTTTGAGCGAGCCCTATGTGCCATTTATCGTTGCCTTGGGAATGTACCAGGCGAAGATCGTTCCAAGAGAAATCGTCGAATCGGACCCGATCAGGTTTGGAATGGAGCCCGTGGGGAGCGGGCCATTCAAGTTCATGTCCTGGGAACAAAATAAGGTGATCCGATTGCAGGGTTTTGCTGATTACTATGAAGGCAAGCCCCGTCTGGACGAGATTGAATTTGCGATTTTCCCCGGAATAAGCATTGATGAAGTCTGGACCGATTTTCAGAGCGGGAAACTGGACCAAATGCAGGTCTATGGAAAGAACTACGAAAGGCTGAAGGAAAAAAAGGACCTCCAGTGGGTGCGTCGCCCTTCCCTCAGCTTGCAGTTTTACGGCTTCAACTGCAAGCATCCCCTTCTGGCAAACAGGGACCTGCGACAGGCCCTCAGTAATGCCATTGACCGGGAGAAACTGATTGCCGAAGCATACAGCGGGCAATTCCAGGCCGCTGGCGGCATATTGTCTCCCGGCTTGCCCGGCTATAAGCCTCAAGGTTTGAGAACGGGTGGGGAGATCACGAAGGCCGAAGGGGTCACCGAGCAATCCCCTGGCACGGAACGACCGGAGGCCTCCATTCAGATCGAGCTCGTTTCGAACAGCCAGTCACCCTTAGCCCAAGCGGAATTGGAATTTGTCCGGAAATCCTGGGAGCGTGTGGGAATAGATCTGCGGATAAAATACATTCCCGATTGGGCACAGTTCAAGGAGCACCTCAGGTCGGATTCACTTCAGATCTACCGATATGCCTGGTTCGCGGATATTCCCGATCCGGACGATATCTTGCGGCCCTTGTTCTCATCACAATCTCAATTCAACTACATGCGTTACGAGAATGAGGAGGTGGATCGAATGCTGCAAGAGGCTTTGGCCATCGTCGATCCGGTGGAACGAGCCACGGTTTACCAGAGAATCGAGGAGACGA
>JBAQYM010000019.1:0-19208 GCA_049300095.1 Syntrophobacteraceae bacterium | reverse complement strand
TTGGACGTAGGGGCGGGGTTGATCCCCGCCCGGACTGCCGGAGTCGGGATGCGGCCGGCAGATCAGGACTTATTCCGCCGGAGGCCGCTAAAAGCCGATCTCTTTTCCCAAAAGACCTTTATTCCCCGGCAATAATTGTAGCCGTAGCCGGCATGAGGTCGTGCTTCTGGCGAATTTTCAGCTCGATGTCGGAAATGAGGTCGGGGTGGTCCTTGAGGAAGGTTTTCGCGTTCTCCCTTCCCTGGCCCAGTCGTTCTCCATTGTAGGAATACCAGGTCCCGGACTTGTCGATCAGGTTTGAGTCCACGCCCAGATCGAGGATGTCGCCTTCCTTGGATATTCCGCGTCCGTAAACTATATCGAACTCCACCTCCTTGAAGGGGGGAGCAATCTTGTTCTTGACGACTTTCACCCGCGTGCGGTTTCCGATCACTTCCTGGCCTTCCTTGATCGGGCCGATGCGCCGGATGTCCATGCGCATGGTGGCGTAGAACTTGAGCGCGTTTCCGCCGGTCGTGGTTTCGGGCGAGCCGTACATGACCCCGATTTTCATCCGCATCTGGTTGATGAAAATGACGCAGGTCTTCGACTTGCTGATGGCCGAGACGAGTTTGCGAAGAGCCTGGCTCATGAGCCGCGCCTGGAGGCCGACATGGGGGTCGCCCATTTCACCCTCGATTTCAGCCTTCGGCACCAGGGCGGCGACCGAATCGACCACCACGATGTCGATGGCGTTGCTGCGCACCAGGATTTCGGCAATTTCGAGCGCCTGTTCGCCGTAATCGGGCTGGCTGATGAGAAGGTCTTCCACCAGCACGCCGAGCTTTCGCGCATAGGAAATATCAAGGGCGTGCTCGGCGTCCACGAAAGCGGCCAGCCCCCCGAGTTTCTGGGCCTCGGCGATCATGTGCAGGGCAAGCGTGGTCTTTCCCGACGACTCGGGACCGAAAATCTCGATGATTCGGCCGCGCGCAATCCCCCCGATCCCCAGCGCGAGGTCCAGGGAGAGGCACCCCGTTGAAATAACGGGCACTTCAACCTGCACGCCTTCACCGAGCCGCATGATCGCGCCTTTTCCGCACATCCGCTCGATCTGAGACACCGCCGCGTCGATCGCCTTTTGCCTATCCTCGTTAAGTCCCATGAATCGGACCTCCTTCCGGGGTATGAGAACAATATTATATTAGAACAGGGATCGACGGGGAATTCGAGTGAAAATGCCCCCTGCCCTGCTGGTAGCCTTACGGTTTTTAAGTGGAATAGATTTATTCGTCCGCTCAGGCGGGGCGCCCGGAAAAAGGCGCTTTGAACAGTGGAGTATAGCGCGCGCCATCCGGCCTCAACTCGCTTTTATACAATACAAGCTCAGTAACGTCAAAGGGTTCCGCCGTAAACTCCCGGCGCGCAAGAAGAATTTGCTGGAGGGCATGGAGGCGCTGCCTGCCCCTGACGCGGCCAAGGGTAAGGTGCGGCCGAAAGGGGCGGTTTTCGGGCTCGAACCCGAACGGGACCATCGCGGTTTCGACTTCCTTCTGAAGCCGGACCAGCGGCTCGCTCTCACCCCGCACCCCCGCCCAGATGACCCGCGGCTGCTTGATCGTCGGAAAAGCGCCGCATCCCGCCGCCTGGATGCGAAAGGGCAAGGCCCGCGAGGCAACCTCGGCAAGGACCGGCTTTATCCGCTCGATCACCTCGGGCGCGACGTTTCCCAAAAACTTCAGCGTGAGGTGAATCCCGTCGGGCTTGACCCAGCCGACGGCCGCATCGCTTTTCCTGAGTTCCCCGGAAAGCTCTTCGAGCATCCGCCGGACCGTGCCGGGAAGCTCGACGGCAATAAAGGAGCGGATTGAAGACGATTCCATGGCCGAACGCCACTCCTGACTGGGATTTCGCTCCGCGGGGCGCACCCGCCCGCCATACGACGCACAGCCGCCCGATGCGCCTTAACGGGGGCCGATACGTTTTCCACAAACTCCTCTGGAATAAAATAGGCAGTCTTGCCGGAAATCTCCATGGGGCGTCGGGTCGGGAGGGTGCGGGTTAATCCAGCTTCAATTTCTTCGTGAGCGTGACCCGGTCGATCCCCAGACGCTTCGCGGCCCGGCCCATGTCCCCGTCGCATGCGTCGAGCACGGCCCTGATATGGTTGATCTCGACCTCCCGCAGCGTCAGCGATTCCCGTGGATAGGCATCCGCGCCCGGATTCAGAAAAGCCAATTCTTCCGCGCCGATCACCCTCCCCCTGGCGATCAGCACGGTGCGCTCGATAACGCTTCGCAACTCACGAACGTTTCCCGGCCACTGATAGGAGCCCAAAATATCAAGGGCCTTCCGGGTAAAGCCATCCAACGGCTTGCCGGTTTCCACGGCGTAGCGCTTGAGAAAATGATTGGCAAGAATGGGGATGTCCTCCAGCCGGTCGCGCAGTGGTGGAATGTGAAGGGTCACTTCGGTGATCCGATGATAAAAGTCCTTACTGAAAAGGTCCTCTTTCATCAAAGCGGGCAAATCCCTGTGGGTGGCGCAGATGAGGCGAAAATCCGATTTTACGGGCTCGCTGCCCCCCACCCTGGTAAAACTCTTTTCCTCGATGGCCCGAAGGAGGCCGATCTGAAGTTTAGGAGAAATATCAGCAACTTCTTCAAGGAAAAGCGTCCCCTTGTCGGCCATTTCCAACTTGCCGCGCCTTGCTTTGGCCGCCCCGGCAAACGCTCCCGCCTCATGGCCGAACAATTCGCTTTCGAGGAGGGACTCGGATAACGAACCGCAGTTAACGGCCATGAACGGGCCGCCGGAGCACTCGCTTCCGTAATGGATCGCCTTGGCCGCCATGTCCTTTCCCACCCCGGTTTCTCCGCAAATCAAGACGGGAGCGGAAGACGGGGCCGTCTCCTCGATCTTCGCGACGATGCTTCGCATGGGGTCGGAATTGGCGATAAAAACGTCAACGTAACCCTCCTGGCACTCATCCAGCATTTCCTTGAGGGCAATATTTTCTTCCCGAAGCGTTTGCCTCTCGAGAATGCGCTCCATCAGCATCGACAGTTCATCGGGGTCGAAAGGCTTGCAGAAATAATCCAATGCCCCGAGCTTCATGGCTTCCACCGCCGTTTGAATGGTGCCGTGGGCGGTCATCATGATCCCAACGGCATTGGGCTGGATTTTCTTCAAACGGGAGAGAAACTCGATACCGTCCATACCCGGCATCTTTACATCTACGAGGTAGATATCGGAAGGCCTGGCCCGCGCCTTTTCCAGCGCTTCGGTCCCGGAAAAGGCCGTGTCCACCTGGTATCCGTCCTTGACAAACCACACCCGAAGCGCTTCACATATCGTTTCTTCGTCATCCACAATCATGATACGCGTCGATAGCCGCATGCCGGACGATCCTCCTCAGCCCCCAGCAGGTCCTTGCCCCATCTTCTACCGCCCGGCCAGCAGCGATGCCGGAAGAGGTCCCGCCGAGATGTCCCCGCTCCCGTCACGCGCCGGCCCCCTGGGCAGCTTGATCCTGAAGGTCGTTCCTTTGCCCGGTTCACTTTCCACTTCCACGACACCCTTGTGTTCGCGAATGATGCCGTACACCATCGAAAGTCCAAGACCGTTCCCTTTTCCCGTCTTGGTCGAATAAAACGGTTCGAAAATTCGCGGCAGGTCCTGGGGATCGATCCCCTGGCCGGTATCCGACACGGACAGCCAGCTCATATCGGCCTGTTCGTCGGTCCCCCCGGCAATGGTTACCGTACCTCCCCGCGGCATGGCATCCAGAGCGTTGAATATGAGGTTCAGCAGGCATTGCTGAAGCTGCGCGTAATCTCCCCACGTGGCAAACGGCCCGTCGGGAAGATCCACGGTGCAACTCACGTTGGCCAGATGGAAATGATGGTTGGTCAGGAGCCGGATGGTGTTGACCAGTTCGGAGATTTCGATAACCTTGGCTTCCATGCTCTTCGGGCGGGCAAAGGTCAGGAGGTTCTTGACTATATTGCCGCAGCGCATCGCCTCGCGAAAAGACAGATCGAGGTAACGGTCCACATCGCTCATCTCACCGCTCGGGAGGTCGAGGCGTTGCGTCATGGACCGCAGAACCTTCTGGACAATCTTCGTGAACGTTACAATACTGGTAATGGGATTGTTGATCTCGTGACACACCGATGCGACCAGTTGTCCCAGGGAACTGAGCCGGTCTTCCTGAACCAGGCGGGCCAAGTCCTTTTTCATTGCCTGCGTGCGCTTTTCGACCCTTTCGCTCAGATCGCCCGTCATGTCCCGGATCGTCAGGACAAACTGGACGACCTTCCCGGTCCGGCTGAAAATCGGGTAAGCGGTAGCCTGGCAAATCTGGGTGGTTTTGTTCGCGCCGGTGATTTCATAGACGGTGCGGGCCACCTTTCCCGTATCCAGCGTTTCGCGGGCGGGGCATTTGAACGCGGGCCCGCTGCACGGACTCGCAAAACCGTACATTATCTCGAAACAGTGTTTCCCGATGATGGCCCTGTCCTCGCTTCCGGGAATCAGTTCCGACTTGTTGCAGTTCATGATGCGGAATTTTCTGTCGATTACGAGAACGCCATCGTGAGAGGCTTCCAGCAATGTGGCGGCCAGCGGTGTTTCCAGAGCAAAATCCTCCGGCTCGCGCCTGTCCGTTTGCGCAAAGACCTGGGCCATATCGATCAGGCGCAGGGATGCCTGACGGTCCAGCACACCCACCTCGGCAGGCTTGCGCGCAATGATGTCCGACAGGATGTCCTTCTCGCCGGTGAGTTCCAGGACCATATCCAGGTGCTCCATCGACAGGAGATCCCGATAGTCCTCGAATACCTCGATCCCCATCTCTTCGGCAAATTTGCAGCACAAGGCGGAGCCTCGAACATTTGCGACCGCGACGAGCCGCAAGCCCGAGGGTTTCATGGCCTGGAGGTTTTCGATGATGGAAAAACAGCGGTGGCCGCCGGCCACCATGCCGACGTTGAACAGCAGGCAGGTGCCGGATGGAATCGCGGAGTTCATCACGCCTCCTTTTCCCAGCGCAAACTAACTTGGGGGGTGACTGGGATGAGGTTCGCCGGAACACACGGGAGGACCGGATCGATCTGGCCTCACGGTTTCCGGCGCGGGACCGGCGGGGACCGTTGGAAAAATGTGTCACGGGGTTGTCCGCCGGTTACCTCGCGCAACTTTTCACGAGCAGTATTCCGACATTAATCGAAGATGATTCGTAAGTCAAATAAGTTGCGGGATGAAAATGACAGGCCGAGCGCGAGCCGCCTGAGGGATTTGCGGAGATCAATCGCAGTGAAGCCGCGACTCGCCGGTGAGGAGTCTCCACAGGAGGACAAGGGCGGCCTGGGCCGCGCTTTCCTGGATCTGTTCGCGGGCGCCGCCGAAGTGGTTTTCTTCGACCGCCCGTTTCTCCGGCGTGATGCAGGCGATGAAGACGGTGCCCACAGGTTTTTCGGCGGTGCCGCCGCTCGGTCCGGCGACCCCGGTAATCGCCACGGCAACGTCCGCTTTGGCGTTCCCCCGCGCGCCTTCGGCCATTGCGAGGGCGACTTCCCCACTCACCGCGCCCCTTGTTGCGAGAAGCTCGCCGGGAACGCCGAGAAGATCCATCTTGGCCTGGTTGCTGTAGGTGACAAACGCCCTGTCAAGGTAGTCCGACGCGCCGGGGACCGATGCGATCTTGCGAGACAGCAGCCCGCCCGTACACGATTCGGCGGCGGCCAGCCGCCATCGTCGCTCGCGCAGATGCCGCCCAACCACTTTTTCCAGGCAATCGTCATTGTGCCCGCTTATGTGGCCGGCCCCTATGAGTGAGATCACCTGATCCTCGGCCTGCTTTACCAGCACGCGGCACTGCTCCTCGTTTGGGGCCGACGCGAAAATGGTCACCCAGTTCTCCCTGCCCTGGGGAAGGTAGCCGATGTCAACGCCCCGCGGCGATTCCAGGTTTCTGAGCCTCCTGTTCACCTCGGCCTCCAAAAGCCCCTGGATGCGGACGACGTGCTTGATATACGAGCAGCGTCGCGGAAACCGTGCTTCGAGATCGGGAATGACGACATGCGCCATGAGATACTTCATCTCGTTGGGCACGCCGGGAAGGAAATAGCAGGGGATGTTCCGGTGGAGCAGGAAGAAACCGGCCATGTCGAGGCCGATCTTGACCGCGCCCTCGGGCAGCTCGGCCATCCTCTCGACCTCGCGCGTCCAGTGCATGCCGTATTCGGCCAGCCGTTTTCTCAGCTCATGCGAATAGTCGCGGTTGACGACAAGCGGCAGGTTAAACGCCCTGGCCGCCGCCGCGTTAGTCCTGTCGTCGTCGGTGGGGCCCAGGCCGCCCGTGATGATCAGGAAGGCAGACCGTTCGAGGCACTGGCAGAGAAGATCGATAATCTGCTCTTCGCTGTCACCGACGGTTACCATCCTGTCGAGGCGAAAACCGCGGGCGCGAAGCTCCCAGGCTATATAATGCGCGTTGCCGTTCGGTATGTCTCCGAGCAGGATTTCATCTCCGATGGTCAACAGCGTGCCGGTTACTTGAGGTTGTGTATCGGACATCTCTCACCTGGCCTTATCGAATGGGGCCCGCCTGTCCCTCCTTCGCCCCCGCGACGCACGGCGCATGACGGAAGGACAGCGTTCCTCGCCCCCGTTTAAATCTAAGTACATCATTTCATAAATACGAGCACATATTCATGGTGACCCAATGTTCAGGGCCATTGCCCTCTTCTCGCTCTTCGTGTCCTTCGCGCACTTCGCGCTCTTCGTGGCCAAAGCTGAAACGATCAACCACGCAGCACACAAAGGGCACGAAGGGCACGAAGAACACAGAGGACAAGCAGACCCCCGTTGTGGCACGGTCCCGCTCGTTGTGGCACGGTCTCCCGACCGTGCCACCGCGCCCGACCGAAGGTCTCCCCGTGAGGTCAACCGGTCTTGGGGTGAGATGGAGATCTTCGGTCGAGAGCATGGCGCGGTCGGGAGACCGCGCCATAACCGTAATAGCTCCGCAACAGTGCGTATGAGAATGAGCGCTAAATACGTGAATAACCGCGGAAGCATCGGGGATTTTCATTTATCCCCCGCCAGGACCCGCCTGTATACGTCCGGAAGGGGCATTCCCGTCTTGTCGGCGATCCGTCTGCACTCCTCGTACTCGGGAATAACCCGCTCCCCTCCGTTCGGGAGCAGGACCCGTTTCACCCTGACCGGCCCGAAAGAGGTCGAGATCGTCCGTTCCTCGCGCGGAACTTCGATCCTTTTCACCCCCTGGACCCGGACCCCGAGGGTGGTCGTCTCGTTCAGGAGCAGTTCGACCGTCGCGCTCTCCAATCCCGGCTCGACCAGGACCCGGAGCACGACACCCGGCCGGTTCTTCTTCATCTGGACTGGAACCAGGTTCACATCGAGGACGCCGAGAGCGAACAACTTATCGATCACATAATTATAAATTTCCGGGTTCATATCATCAATACTGGTCTCGATTACGAGCAGGTCGCGGGCAAGAAGGGCCGGCGCGGCTTTGCCGTACAGGATGCGCAAAAGGTTCGGCGGATTGTCCGCCGGGTGCGCCCCCGCGCCGTAGCCGGTTGCGAGCAGGGTCATGGAAGGCGCGGGACCGAAGGATTCGGCGAGCGCGGCAAGAATCGCGGCCCCCGTGGGCGTTACCAGTTCGCGCTCGATGCTCGTGCCATAAATCGGGACTCCGGTGAGAAGCTCGGCCGTGGCCGGGGCCGGCAGCGGGAGCGAGCCGTGTGCGGTCTTGACGAATCCCCCGCCGACCGGGACCGGCGAGGCGTACACTTTTTCGATATTGAGGTACCGGAGGCAAAAAATCGTCCCCACAATGTCGAGAATGGAGTCCACCGCGCCGACTTCGTGGAAATGGACCTCTGAGGGATCAATCCCGTGCACGCGGCCTTCTGCCCGCGCGATGCGCTCGAAGATGACAATGCTCTTCGCCATCACCCCGGCATCGAGCCCGCTTTGGCCCAGGATGTCCTCGATGTCGCTTAGATGCCGGTGGGGCTGATCTCCGGCGGAGATAACCACGCGCACCCCTTCGATCGCCCCCCTGCGCTCCCGCGACGCGCCGAGGGACCATTTTTCGAGTGGCAGTTTCCGCAGCTCCGACACGAGCGCCTCGACAGGGACCCCGATATCCACCAACGCCCCCAGCGCCATATCCCCGCTGATTCCCGAAAAACAGTCCAAATAGGCTATATTCATAACAGTCCGGTTCCCCCACCAGCCTTGGGTTTGCTGCCTGCTTGACACCAATTGATTCAAATCAGGCGAAGCCGCCCGCTCCGCGAAGCAACTCGCCGTTGCTTGCCCCGGATTCGTAACCGTTCACCGCAGAGACCCCGGATCGGAGTCCGGGGCAGGCGCAGAGGACGCCGAGAAAACCGGGATTTACATGAAATTCCTGGAAAATTCCAAGAAACCGCTCCTCCAAAGAAGCTGAAGGCTGTTCCGGACTCAACGAATTCAAATTCGCTTTTTCTCCGCGCCCTCTGCGCCTGCCCCGGACTCCGACCCGGGGTCTCCGCAGTGAACGGTTGCCCGGATTCTACTTTCCATCCCGCGGCGAGGTCAAACAATATCACCCTGTTATGAACCGCCGTCCTCGACAAATGAACTCGCCTGTTCTCGTCGGCCCGGTCCCGCAACACAATGGCCGCCCCAACGCCCCGGATTCTCTTGACAGCCCCTTGCCGTGAAGATAAACTAACGGGTCTTGACGGGATGAAATTCCTTCCCTCCTGGAGGGATGGCCGAGTGGTTTAAGGCGGCGGTCTTGAAAACCGTTGTTCCGTTAGTAGCGGAACCGTGGGTTCGAATCCTACTCCCTCCGCCATTAAAAAAAGCTCTTAGCTGTTGACCGCCGGCCCCCGGCCGAACCGGGGAAGAGCCGGCGGCTAAAAGCCAACGATCAATACCATATATCACGGAGAGATGGCCGAGTCGGCTGAAGGCGCTCGCCTGCTAAGCGAGTGTAGGGTGTAAAGCTCTACCGAGGGTTCGAATCCCTCTCTCTCCGCCACAGACAATAAGTTAGGCCCGATTCTGTTGTGTCCGGATCGGGCCTTTTTTGTGAGGCCAATTCGAGCGTGAGGCCATAAATGAGGCCAGCTTGTTC
The DNA here is from genome assembly GCA_049300095.1 of Syntrophobacteraceae bacterium. GTDB lineage: Bacteria > Desulfobacterota > Syntrophobacteria > Syntrophobacterales > Syntrophobacteraceae > SbD1. Next base: position 10,066 of record JBAQYM010000019.1, on the reverse strand, counting down.
TAACGGGCTTCCCCTGCGTTCGAGACCTGGCATCAAGACGGTCTCTCACTTTGCCGCGAGCGGCGGGAGTTGAACCCGCCATCATATAGGCCCAGTAAAGCTTTGCAGCGATCTGCTCGACATGTGCAACACCGAGATAGGGGGGCACTCCTATGAAACTTCACGGTAGAACTAATATCGGATTGGAGTCACACAGTGAAACTAAAACCAGCCTCGTGAAGTTTCTGCCTCCGTTCAAACCGCGTCCGAGGACGTGGCGGCTGCACCGGATTCGAACCCGCGTTCGTCCCTTAACAGCAACTGCCCGGACGCGCGGTGGAATATAGATGGGATTCACGATTTGCTTAAGGGACGTCGGGACCGTTCCGGATGCCTTCTCTTGGGTTGCACTCGGAGGCTGGATAATCGTCTGCGCAACGTAGGATGTGCATCTTGAAAGAGGCGTGCGGGAAGGAGCGCCTCAAAGCATAGAGAGATATCCGCGAGTTTAGGGGATCCGAATCCGAGCCGTGCTGGACTTGGAGTGCTGAAAAACGATACTCCATAACGCCATCGGAGGAAGTAGAAAAAATCTGCTTCGTTTTTTGCGACCTACGGTCGGTTCTTTTTTAAATCATCTTGATATGGGCATTGCCGCAGATTCCTTTGATGAGCCGTATATCTCAAGTGCTTGCTGACGTGAAGAATACCTCCCTCAAGTGCCGGTATTATAACCAGTGTCCGAACATAGGCGGAGACGGGAAGGCCCCGGACTTTGCGAGTACCGTGCAGGGCCAGCCAGATCTTTCGATCTGAAATCTTCCGGAAGACAAGCGAGACGCCGCGACCACTCAATATCCAACCGCGCATATCCCGTTGCACTTCTTCGACTTTTAGAAATACAAGTCACAATGGAGACATAGTCTTACCCGGACACCCCAACCTCATGTTAACCCCCCTTGCCGGTTGAATGAATATCAACAAATAACCTGATTCACATAACATATACCACATTCTCGTATTGGAACATGGTTGTGTGTTAGGCTAAGCGCGTGAGAGGAAAATGATGAATTGTGTCCCTGCACCAGCCACCTTCCAGATTGATTTTTGCAGCTTGGTCTGGTAGACAAGATTCACATCCTTTCAACCTTCCCCCATTTGAAGAAAAATATCGCTTTGTCCGCGGCTGAAATTTTGTGTGCATGGATTTCCTTACTGAAAAGGGGCTCTCATGTTGTGGAACAAAAGGTTTCGCGCCGTAGTGTGTGTTCTTCTTGCCATTCTGACTCTCATCCATACCACCCCACTCTATGCCACTAGCGAAAGTGACACTACCTCGGGGAGCGATACGACGCAGACCGCGGGAACGGAGACGGGACAAGCCGGTTCGACCTCAACGACTACAACGACTGCGACAACCGACACCGCGGGCAATGCCACTATGGATGCCGGGACGGGGTCCGGCGGGGCGGATTCCGGCATACTGGCGGGATCCGGGACCCAGCAAGCGCCCAGCGCATTCCTCTCGACCGGCGCGGCCACCTATAACATCCCCATCGAAGTCCCGCCGGGAAGGGGAGGCATCGCTCCCAATTTATCCCTCTCTTATAACAGCTATCGGGGAAATGGATGGGTGGGCGTCGGGTGGGACCTGGGCATGGGGGCCATCCAGAGGGCAACAAAGAAAGGAATGAATTGCGCCGCCAACGATTATGTCGCCACGGTCAACGGATCAACATCCGAATTGGTTGCCAGGTTTGATGACTGGGGTCCCGATCACTACAGCAACAAGATCGAAGGGGCATTTCTGAAGTATTTCTTTGACTCCTCAACCGGGGGCTGGAAAGTAACCGACAAGAGCGGTACAGTTTACTACTACGGCAAGACCCCGGCTTCCAGGCAGCCAAATTCCGGCTGCACTTTCAAGTGGTTCCTCAGTAGGGTCGAAGATCTAAACGGTAACTACATGACCGTTTCCTACCAGAGGTATCAGGGGGAGCTCTATCTATCGGAAATACACTATACCGGGAACGTCCACGGCCTTACCCCCAGCAACTCTGTAGTATTTGAGCTTGAAACACGGACCGACACGATAAGGTCCTTCGTCAGTCATTCGGATGTAAAGACCGCTTATCGCCTCAAGACGATAAGTGTTTATGGAAACGGGCAGGCCGCCAGGCAGTATGAGTTGTCTTATCTTACCAGCACCAGAACCTCCCGTTCCATACTGCAATCGGTTGCGCAATACGGGTATGAAGAAGAGACTGGCGAGAAGAAACTCCTGCCGGACCCGATAACCTTCGAGTGGCAGGCTGGCGTCTCCGGCTTTCAAGCCCCTATCCCCCTCGGATCAGGTGAGGGACTTTTGGCCTACCACCAAATAGCCGATGTCAATAGAGACGGAATGGTCGATGAGATTTATGAAGAGGATGTCACTGCATCGCCTTCCTCGCCGATTAAAGTGCGTCGTAGCGAGGGAGACGGGGTGGCCGCCGATGCCGTCTGGGGGCATCGAGATTCGTCGTACGGCGGCGGTGGATTCTTTTTGGCCGATATCGATGGAGACGGCTATCCGGAAGTCGTGTATTCTGGTCTTGCCCGAGGAATTCATGTGCTCAAGAACAATGGGGCAAGATTCCTGACCGACACCGTAAAAGCCACGCGCGTTGAGAAGCTCACCATCCGTGAAGGAGGGATGCTTACCGCTATACGGGTTGCCGACGTGAATGGAGACGGGCGGGCGGACCTCGTATATGAGGCCCCTCGGGAAGAGATCGGACCTGATGGTCAGCCGGTGAGGCTGCCGGGAGCCGAGATAAGGGTGTTGCTGGGTCGAGCCGACGGAGGGCTGGAGGCCGATACGCTCTGGGGCATTCGCGCAATCGAGTATGGCATTACAAACACGGATGGTATTACCGAAGAACCCAACAGGCTTAAAATGGCCGATGTAAACGGCGACGGCCTGCCCGATTGTATCTATTACGGCACGGACTCCAAGTTCCATGTGCTCCTGAGCACGGGCGCCGCTTTTACAACCGACGTCGACTGGGTCACAAGGCAGGTCCCCTTCAACACCTACTACAAGGGATTCCAGGTAGCGGATGTGAACGGTGACGGCCTGGCCGATATCATCTACAACGGTTGCGCCTCATGTGGTCAGAACCCCCCTCCCGCAATGGATGATTTTCGAGTGGCCCTCAGCACCGGCTCCAGCTTCCTGCCCGATACCCCTTGGGGTACGCGGGACCTGTATTTCACCACATCTTATTTCATTATGGCTGACGTGAATGGTGATGGGTTGGCGGACCTCCTCTACGACAGCAAGGCATCCCCTGATCGCCCGGCAGTATACACCGGTTTCCAGGTACACTTGAGCACGGGGACCGGGTTTGCACCTCGCCAGATGTGGGCGTTGCGTGAGAACGGTGCTGACTTTCCGTTTGCTTCCGTTTCGATGTCAGACTTTAACGGTGATGGTCTTCTCGATTTTATACATAGGGACCCCGGGGATAGTTTTAGCGTGCGCCCTAGCACGCTCACCTTCCCCGACCTGATCTCGAAGATTAAGAACGGTATCGGGGGATCGTATACTATCGACTACCTTCGGTCTTCATTCTATCAAAATGGTTATCTCCCCTACGTAGTGCAAACCGTCTCTTCCATTAGGGCCGATGATGGGAACGGGAACGCTTCCACGACCTCCTACACCTATTCCGGGGGGCTTCATGACGTGCTCAGCAGGGAATTCCGGGGGTTTTCCTATGTCAAGCAGAAGCTTCCCAACCTGACCACGGTCGAAAGTCAGTTTCACCAAGGCGATTTCAACAAAGGGCTCATGTACAATCAAAAGGTGAAAAACCCTGCCGGAGTGCTCTATAAGGAAGTTATCAACCAGTTTGAGGAAAGGATTGTTTTTCAGCAAGGATCCGATCCCCCTCTGGTTGTTTTCCCACGCCTTACCCAGGTAACCGAAGACAACTACGACGGCGAAACCACTGCCGTGCGGGTCCGTACCACCCTCGAATACGATCCATACGGCAATATGCTGTGGAAATACCAGGCAGGGGATGTGGCCGTCACCGGCGATGAACGATACGATGCAATAAGCTATGAAGCCTACTACGATACCACCCTGTGGATCCTCTCAAGGCCCCATGAAACCATAACGAAAAGAACTCCGGGCGCGCAACTTAACCTGTCCAAGACCACATATGTATATTGGCCGGATACCAACCTTGTCCACACAAAGACCTTTTGGTTTGATGAAAAAAGGTTTGCTGATGGAGACGATCCGTTTGATCCTGTTATAACCTATATCTACGACGATTATGGCAATTTGCACCTGCAATACGATCCGGGCAGTATCGATGCGACGGTAATCTTATATGATATTGCCACGCAGACTTTTCCGAATATCGTTACCAATCCCAAGGGTCACGAGGTCATTTACGCAGACTACGATTACCGCTTCGGCAAGCCGAAAAGAAAGACTGATACCAACCTCAACGTCACCGCCTACAAGTACGACGCTTTCGGGCGGTTGGCCAAGGTCGCCGTTGGTCCCAACGACACCCTCGATCTCCCCACCGCCGAATATATTTACTCCTCCGGAACGGTCGGGCAGCAAAATGTGACCGTCTCGCTCAGAGAAGTGAGCGGCACGGAAGATGTCTATAACAAATCGACCTATTATGACGGGTTTGGACGCGAGATATTCACCCTGTCGGAGGGAGCGGGCACAAAGATCATCCGGGCCGATACGACATACGATGCCAACGGGAAGGTCTGGAAAAAGTCCCTGCCCTATTTTACCGGGTCCACCACGGCCGGGGAAGTGGTCTCGACCTACGACTGCCTCGGCAGGCCGGCAACGAGGGTAAGTCCGGCCCCCTCGACTCCTGCCGTTCTTTCCGTTTTCTATGCCAAGAAGGAGACCACCTACATCCAAGGCAGCCTGCCAAACGATCCGAACGGCCACAAGAGGGTCGAAGTGCGGGACACCTACGGCAGGGTCACCTCGGTTACCGAGTACGCGAGCCCTGCCGAGAGCTTCACTACCGCCTACCTTTATAGCGCGCTCGGAAATCTCACCAAGGTGACCGATGCGCAGGGTTTTGAGACCACGATAGTCTATGATACCCTTTCCAGAAAAAGGCAAATGACCGATCCGAACATGGGGACCTGGATATACCGCTACTACGCCAGCGGGAACCTCAAAATCCAGACCGATGCCAAAGGGCAGACCGTAACTTTCGAATACGAAGAATTGAACAGGCCGTCCCACAAGCGCTATCCGGACGGGACCGAAGTGGTCTATAACTATGACACACCGGAACCGGGACTGGATCAAGAAAACACGAAGGGAAGGCCGACAAAGGTTACCGACGCCTCCGGGAATACCACTACCTTTTCATACGATTACGCGGGAAGGGTCACGGTTTCGACATGCACGATAGACGGGTATGACTATACCGTTAAAAAAACCTATGACGATCTTGGACGCATGACCAGCATCCGGTACCCGGATAACGCTTTGGTAAACTACACATACGATAACGGCGGAAATACTTGGATGGCGGGGTCTTACGGCACGTTTTTGGACTACAACGCGATGGGACAGCCCGGCCGGATCAAATTCAGATACGACGGCGCGGAAATCTCCACCACACTCCTGACATACTATGCGGAGAATGGCCGGTTAAAGGACCTGACCACCCCGGCCAACGGGAGCGCCCAGCATTTCAGCTATGAATACGATAAATGGGGAAACATCACGAGCATAAACGACCATAACAACCCCAGCCAATATCAGGAATTTACCTACGACGGCCTTAACAGGCTGCTGACGGCCCAGAGTCCCTCCTATTCGCCCATAACCATGGAGTACGACACCACGGGAAACATTACCCGCAATTCGAGGGTCGGGGACACGGACTATGAGTACTACGCCACGCATCCTCAACGAGTAAGGACCGCCGGAGCAAACAATTACCTCTACGACGCCAACGGCAACATGACGAACCGAAACGACCAGGAGATCCATTACGACTACGACAACCGGGTATCGAGCATCAGCCGGGGAGGCGCAACCACCTCCTATGTCTACAACTACGCCGGGGCGCGGGTGAAGAAGATCACCCCGACAGATATCACCATCTACGTGGGAAACCTCTTCGAAAAGACCAACGGGATAGCAACCAGGCATATTTTCGCGGGCGGCAGGAGGATCGCCTCAAGAATCACGTCGGGGAATAATGAGGGGACCTACTACCATCACCCCGACCACCTCGGCAGCCTGAGCCTCGTTATCAAGCCCGACACCACTTCCGCCCAGACCGCTACTTACTATCCATTCGGTGAAATCCACACCGAAACGAACCCGGACCTTTTTCACAATAAATTCACCGGCCAGGAACAAGACCCCGAATCGGGCCTTTACTACTACGGGGCAAGATATTACGATCCGGCGCTCGGGCGCTTCATCTCCCCCGATTCCATCGTCCAGGCCGCCCTGGACCCCCAGACGCTTAACCGCTATAGCTACTGCCGGAATAATCCACTGGTATATGCCGACCCGTCGGGGCATTTTTTTATGTTTGCTGGTCTATTCGGATTTCCGTTTCTCTTCGGTGCGTTTATGGGTGCGGCGCTAAGCAAAGGCGATCCCATGGCCAGCATGATGGGAGGCTTGACCGCATCCTTCAGCGCTGGGATGACGATGGGCCTTGGAGCAATGATCGGACCACTGGCCCAGGGCCTGGCGTCGGTAACCTCTGCATCTTTTGCAAATGTAATTTCCGCTACCGCAGTTGGAATGGGGACAGGCGGATTTATGGCCGCAGGAATGAGGCAAGATGTATTAAAAGCGGCGATAACTGCCGGTGCGTTTGCAGGCGTTTCGGCGGCTTTTGGCGAGTTGCCTGCTGATTCTGGTCCTTCATCTGCAAGAACTGGGGTGAGGGTGCTGGGGGAGCAGGATGAGTATGATATGCAGAATGAATTCATAACTGAGCGACAAGCGCAACGCGTTGTAGATGTTGCAAGAGCTTGGAAGGAGGCAAAGGTGCCGTATAAATATGGTGGGCAAACTAGGGCCGGAGCAGATTGCTCAGGTTCAATCTCTGGTATTTATGAAGAGGCTGGTCTTGGAGTTGGCCGGATTAATACCTCTAGTATTAGTGATAGCCCTTATTTTGAACCGTCTCCCGGCAATATCCCCCGTGCAGCTGATGTTGGCGTTTGGGCGGGGAGACATGCTGTTCTGTACGATCCTAAAGCTGCACCAGGCATGGATTTATGGACAGCGCATTATACAGGAGGACCTAATTTCGGGCCTGCGGATCTACAAGTATACATTAATAATTATGGACAACCTCAATGGTATAGGAGATTGAGCAATTGATAAATTGCACACCCCTTTATATTTGTATATGGACACTAGGATAGACCATTTTGAAGAGGTATATGTGATGACAACGAGAATATTCGTACTAGTATTTTCACTGTTTATATCATCTACAACGTTTGCACCCTATGTATGTGTTTGTGATGCACTAAATGATAATGGCGTCAGCAAGGAAGCGATTATAAATACTGTTTCCGTTGACTCTGGTGGCCGATGCTCTGCTATAGAGCACATTCCCACTGATTCTATTGTAGCTTATAGGATAGCTGATGCCATTCTTAACACAACTCAAATTAAGAGATCTTCCCCATTACCGTCTATAAAGAACATTAGGAAGATAGATAGACAAGGTGCATGGCTTATATCAGAGGTTGAGTTTGACACGCTGGAACCGGCTATCTTTTTGATTAGCGAAGAGCAGGGTGCATACAATGTTGTTGATATATTCGCAGGATTACCGGATAATCCTGAAGTAATTGGTAAGTACTTCATAACGAAAAATCCTGCGGTGCCAACTGATCTCCTGATCTGCTTTGAACCCCAAGGTCCTCCCTTTGACATCCCGTTACATGATGTTGGGAGACAGACAAAGGACTAGGGGGAAGCGGGTGCCCAGGCAGGTGGCGGGTGGCCCAGGCACGGTTTTTTGTGCCTGGGTGCGGAGCACGGGAGGTTGGACTGCTCATCCCATAACCCCATTATTAAAGGGTCTTCCGGCAAACGCGTACCCGGATAGTTGAAAAAAGAAAATGGACATGGCAGGCTCCGTGTTGTTTGACACCAATCGAACAATACGGAGGAGACCCAGACCATGTCCACGTCGATACTGTACCACGCTTTTGGGCTGAAGGGTATTGAGTACAAAGCTACTCATTTTGTCGCCGATAGGATCGTGTTCAGCGTCGAGATGAACCGCAAATGGGTCAGATGCCCGGCTTGCGGCTGCCACGAAGTGAGTTTCAAGGGCAAGAGGCGCAGGTGGTTCTACATGAGTCCCATCGGACGCAAGAAGTGTATCCTGGAAGTTATGCTCCATCGATTGAAATGCCGGAAGTGCTCGGCCCTGTGGTGGCCGACTCTCCCCTTCATGACCGGAACTCATCGCGGGTGGCCCGGATACTCGTTCTCCGGGCGCGAAACGCGGGTGGCCCAGGCACGGTTTTTTGTGCCTGGGTGCGGAGCACGGGAGGTTGGACTGCTCATCCCATAACCCCATTATTAAAGGTGTGGAATTGCGGCGACGGGTGTTCGATACGCGGGTGGCCCAGGCAACGTCTTTATGTTGCCTGGGTCCGTAGGACAAGAGGGGCAGGAGCATTTTATTATCCCTCTTGCTTCCGCACGGGCAACAAAAAGAAAAGGCGTTGCCCGTGTCACCCGTAAACTCGGTATGGAGGGGGCCACTGCTGTAGCTTCTGGGACCTTGACAGGTGGAGCTTCCGCTGCAATGATGGGCGGTGATTTTGGACAGGGCGCTGCTCTCGGGGCGTGGACCTCGGCTTATGGATTCTTGTTCAACAAAACGCTGACTGGACTGATGCAGGTCGGCCATACTACTCGCTTGGTCAAGATGGAAGTAAATGATGATGGAGGAGCCACTGTAACCGGAGAGATCGGAGGGCTAACCAGTTCTGGTCCTGCAATGGCAAGAGCTTTCGCCTGGTCTTATGGAGCAGTGTTTGCCGGAGCCACTGGTGCTCTCACTATATCGCTTGCTCCAGAAATTGCGGCATTTCTGTACGGATATCAGGTCGATTTGGCGATTACCGGGGCGAGTTTTCTATCATCATGGAACCCCGGCGTTACCCCTGCGCCTTTTAATGGTGGTTGGGGTTTTCTCGGAGGAGCCACAAGCGTGTACGGTAGTTATAATGGCTGGTGGTAAGATGGAGAAACTTGGATGGTACCTTGCCGCTGTCTCGGCGATAGTCTTGGGCATTCAGATTATCTTGCACCCCGTGTACTACGCCCCTTTCCGTGCGCGATATATAGACCTTACAGGATTTAATATTCCATTGGGTTTGGGATTTATTATCATAGGAATCGTTATCCTATTGCCTCGGCGCAAGAAGAAATGACTGGGTGCCCCAAAGGGGCGATGCGCGGGTGGCCCGGATTCCTATCCGGGTGCGAAGCAGAAGAGGCTTGCGACGAAACTCCGCGGGTGGCCCAGGCAAGTCTTTTTTTGCCTGGGTCCGAAGGACAAGAGGGAGCTTTGGATTAGTTCTGAACGCGGGTGGCCCGGATTCCTATCCGCGGGTGGCACCGCGGGTGGCACCGGCAACTTCGTTGGAGGCGGGTGGCTCGGATACTTGCCATCCGGGCGCGGGGCCATGTAGGGTGAGCACAAAGCCTTATCGTGCCCACCATCCTGGCTTTTAATCGTGTTCCGCAATCGCGGGTGGCCCGGATTCCTATCCGCGGGTGGCCCGGATTCCTATCCGGGTGCGGAGCAGAAGAGGCTTGCGACGAAACTCCGGAATCGGGACAAAAGCCATGGAGCGCAAGATTTTTGATATTGGAGGCCACGCTCACTTTGTCACCTTTTCCTGTTATAAAAGGCGAAGGCTTCTTGACGATAATCGCGCCAAGGGCATTGTCATTCATTTTCTGGCGGATCAACCGCGCAAGGATGACGGCGTGTGTATGGGCTTTGTGATTATGCCCGATCATGTTCATGTC
>JBAQYM010000018.1:0-20901 GCA_049300095.1 Syntrophobacteraceae bacterium | reverse complement strand
CCGCACCCCTCGCACCCCCGGCGTCGTCGTCGGCCCCGCGCAGCCCGAATGCCTTCCGCATGAGATCCGATCCCCATTGAGCAAGATAACATAAGGATTATATTAATGAATGTGCAGCGAATGCGCAGCCTGTTCGCAACGGTTGCACAAGGCGGGTTTTTACGCAAAATCCGGCCCCGGCCCGCCCGCCGTTTAGAGCACGTCCGTGCTCGGGCCGGATCGGTTTTTCCAGGGAGGGTGATTATGCCCGACAGTGAGCAATACGTTTCACTCCCTTTCATGACCGTCTCGGAGGCGGCAAAATACCTTGGTGTCGGTCGCAAGGTTGTCTATCAGCTTATCGAGTGGGGCGAGATTCGCGTGATCAGGATGAGCGGCACGGCAATGATCGAGAAAATGAGTCTCGACGAATACAGGGCGAGCGGGAAAATGAATTGATTCGGCGGCGTGGCGGGCGCGGTGGCATGGTCGGGAGACCGTGCCACAACGGGACAAATCCCCATGAAACTGAAGTTCGGCTTGGGACGTCAAAATCGTCATTCCCGCAGATCCTGAGATGTATGCAGACCGCTTGGAATTCTGAGCTATGCCGCTGGGCAATAGCCCCTAAAATCGCTTCACAGATTATTTACGGACAAGTTCTTAATGTTATGCAAGGGTCTCGGCCTGGAAAAGCGAGGGAGGGGGCTCTTCCGTGTCCGGCCCCCGAAGGTCGGCGCCCAATGCTGTTACCTTAACGAATCGCTTGAGCATATTGTCATTTCGACCGGAGGGAGAAATCTTTCCGTGGTGCGGAACAAACAAGATTCCTCCCTCCGGTCGAAATGACAAAACGGAGTACATAAACGCTTAAAGCAACAGCATTGAGGTCAGCGCCGGGTCTAATCCAATTGAAATCTATTCCATTTATGCCACTTTCTCTTGCTTTTTCACCACTTCCTCGTCCAGCAATTTTCCCAGGGCGTACGCGGTGTCGCCGACGAGCTGGATGCAGATCTTTCTGCGGCTTTCAGGATTGTTGTGGAAATCCTTTGCCTGGTCCTTGTCCTGCCAGTTCGTTCTGGCAATATCGCGGCAGTCCGTCCCGCCGTGTTCGCGGGTGAGATCTTCGAACGCCCGGATAAATTTGTGGCCGAGCGGCCGCATCACGGGGTCTTCCTTTTCTTCGAGATTCCCCCGGCTGTATAAGCTGGATATGAGGGCGATGCCGCCGGTAAGCGCGCCGCACACCCGGCACGTCCCGCAAATGCCGCCTCCGAAAAGCCCCACCGCTTTGATGACTTCCTCGTTCACGATGTCCATCTTTTCCTGGCCGACCGCCAGGACGGCCTGGCTGCAATGAAACCGCTTCTTGAACATATCGATTGCTTTATCTCTCATTTCCTCAGGGGTCATCGTCCCACCTCCATGGCTTACATGATCTTGCGATGAATTCGGGCGGGGTGATATGGCATCGGCCCCGCCCGTGATTTAAATATTTCAGGGCCCGGAAAAAACCGCCTTCGGAATGGCGGAAATTATCGAGCTGTGAAATACTGTTTTGGTACGAAAAGCGCCGGCTTTTGAGCGCCGCCGGAGCGGCATTCGAAATTGCCCGGAAGAGGAGGAATTCTATTCCATCCGGCGAGGGTTGTCCATATCCCGGCATGTCCGGGCGGATTTTCTCCAATCGCTTCCTCGACCGGTCCCGCGTGCCCGGGCGCAATGAGGACAGACAAGATGAGCAAGCTTTCCAGGATTTTTCCGGTTCGATTTCGACTGCCTGATATCTTTCCTTTTGTTAAAGCGGGGGCCGGGCGCGTCCGCAAATGGATGTGCCTGCTCCTGCCGGCGGCGCTCCTCGTAGCCGGCTGCGCCGCTGGGGGCCGGTTCCTTCAGCCCGCGGCAAAGGAGGGACCGGTGGAACTGGGAATCGGTGACGTGGTGGAGACGGCTACCGGAGAAATACTCTCCCTGGACGAGCTCGTGGGGAGACTCCTGGGGGCCTCCGTCGTCTATGTCGGAGAAACGCACACGAGCACCGAAGACCACCGGGCGCAGTTGGCGATCCTGAAGAAATTGCAGGAAAAAAGCCGGTGCATGTTGCTGGGTATGGAAATGTTTCCCAGGTCGGCGCAGCCCGTCCTTGACCGCTACATCCAGCGCGAGACCCGAGAGGAGCAATTCCTGCGGGAATCACAGTGGGACCTGGTCTGGGGCTTTCCCTACCAGCTCTACAGCGTCCTCATCGATTTTGCCCGGGAAAAACGCATCCGCATTCTCGGTTTGAACGCCCCGCACAAGGTCGTAAGCGAGATAGCGCGCAACGGTCTCGCCTCGCTCTCCCCTGAAGACCGCGCGCTGCTCGCCCGCGATTTTCACCTCGACGACCCCAAAAACCGGCTCAGAATCCGGAAGGAATACGATGCCCACGGCAGGGAGGCCATAAAGGATTTCGAGTCCTTTTTCGCGGCCCAGCTTGCGTGGGAGGAGACGATGGCCGAGACCATCGCCGAGCAGTTGCGCGAGACCGGCGGCAAATGCCGGATCGTGGTGATAGTCGGAAAAGGCCATATGACCGGCCGGCTGGGCATCCCCTATCTTGCCGCTTTGCGCGTGCCGCACGAATACAGGACCGTCGCCCCCGTCCCATTCGATTACCCGCGCGGCACTTTCGATCCCAACCTGGCGCAGTACGTGCTGATTACCGATAAGTCCGCGCCCGTCCACCGCCCGCGCCTCGGCGTGAGGATCCAACCGGCCGCCTCGGGCAGGGGGGTCGAAGTCGTCGATGTCATGCCGGACAGCCCGGCCGCGAAGGCCGATATCCGCAAGGAAGACATCATCGTCGAGGTGGACGGATCGCCCGTAACCAGCGTGCGGGAATTGCAGCAGGCCCTGGCCCGAGGCGGCCCTGAGCACAAGATCGGGATCGAGCGCGAAAAGAAGCGACTGACGGTCGGGGTCACAATCGGGGGGCAGTGAGCGGTGAAGAGTGAGGAGTGAGGAGTGAGGAGTTGGAAACGGGCGGCGGTTGAAGCGGGCCGCCGGCCCTGCCGACTCTTCACCCTTCACCCTTCACTCCTCACTCTTCACTATTTTGTTCTTGACATTTACTCGACAATGTGCCTATCCTGAATGCGAAGGCTGGGGTAGGCTATGCAAACGACAGTTCTGCTTCTCGGCAGTGCTCGTCCTGACTGACGGCTACCAGCGATTCAATCATCCGAACTCACCTTCCTTTCCCAATCTCCCTGGACAATCATGCCACCGCATTTTTGCAAATGCGATCCGGGCGCTCGTGCGGCGTTGCGAGCCTGCCCCTGCCCCGTCGACCCGGCATGGAGCCGCCGCGCTTTTCCCCGGCCCTGACTGAGGGATTGTTGCTCGGCCGTGGAGACCGGGGCCGGGGTCGCGGCCCGTGCTCCCTGAGCCGTTTTTGTAATGAGATGGTGCAAGATGGCGCGTTTTGGCGCCGGGTCGGTCCCCTGATCCCGCGATCCGGCCGGTGTTTGTCGGGAACACTCGGCCAAGGGCATCGACAAACCTGAAGCCATCTCAGAGGAGGGACCCATGAAAGCGGCGATGGTCTTTACGGGAAGCGGCCCCATTCTCATCTTAACCAGCTACGATTCGCTCTCGGACCCCAACCTGGCAGAGAAGCTCGGGGCAAGGGGCATGAGAAAGTTCATTGCCTACGAAGTCTCGCTGGACAAGGTCCAGAAGGTGTACGGGGGGAGGTATTCGGTGATTTTGCGGGACCTTTCCCAAACGGATGACCTGCGGGTGATGGATATTGACGGGCACCACATTTTCATCAACTTCTCCTTTGATGAACTGGGTGAGCCGGTTTACTACCCATCCGCCGTGAAATCGGCGAAGCTCTAGCGCCACGTAACTCTTATTGGCGTCGTATAATGTGTAGGGTGGGCACGATGAAGCCCACCCCGCTGTGCTCGCCCACCCTACAGCGATACAAAATAATACATGTTACATGGCGCCAGGGGAAAGGGCCTCCTCATGGTGTGCCGTGAGTCCCGAATCACCTGGAAGAACGCGCCCGTTCCCGATAGGGGAGGCCCTTCTTGGTTGCGCCGTGCGCCCGGAGTGACGCGGGGCGCCGGATTTTCTTCCTTCCGAGCCGAACCGGCGTTTCAGACTTTGTGTTTGCGGGAAGCCGAGCCGCGAAGTTTCGCACAAACATGGAGACGAGGAGTCTGATATGGAAGAAGGCACGCAAAATGACTGGATTTACGTGAAAATCGACGATTACGGAAAACTGGTCGAATCGTCTTATACGCCCATGCTGGGGTCGCGCATCGATCCCTCGGCGCCGATGGGACCTGCCGCCGGGCAGAGGCGCGCCAAGTTCCAGATCGACGAAAACGGGACCATCATTAACGGTTCCCCCGCGAGTTTCAACGGCCGCAGGGTCATCCTTCACGGCAAGGCGTCGCCTCCCCTTGGCAGAACCGATGCCGTCATACCCGCCTGCACGTGGAGGTCCGACGGAGCGGGCGGCTGGACCTGCAACTGAGCGTCGCTTCACTTCGCGGGAGTAATGAAACCGTGGGTCAGACCTGATTGGACGGTCGGTCGCGACAGGGTGGCCGGGTTCGGATGGTGATTACGACAATTTTGGGAGACCCTCGGTCGGGCACGGTGGCACGGTCGGGAGACCGTGCCGCAACTGTGGCCGTCTGCCCATCATTCGACCATAACCACATGGGTCCCGACAAATTCCGCTTCCAATAATGGGTCTCCGTCCTCCAGAAGCATGCCGATGACTTCCCGCAAATTCCTGTCCAGTTCATCAAGCGTTGCGCCCTGGCTGTGCGCTCCGGGAAAACCGGGGACATGCCCGACGTATAAACCCGTGTCGGGGCACTTTTCGATGACGGCGGTGAACCTTTTCATGAACCATGATCTCTTTAAAAAGTACCGATGGCGTAGAGAAGGTATTGTCGCGCTGGAAGGCTTGCGGCGGCCGGAAAGGCCCGCGCCCGCGGCTGGAAAGGATTATTCGCCGCCCTTGAGCGCTTCGGACTGGAAGTAGGTGGCCAGGGGGTCGATGAGGTCGTCGAGGGCGCCGGACAGGACCATGTCCAGCTTGTAGAGGGTGAGGTTTATGCGGTGGTCGGACACCCGGTTCTGGGGAAAGTTGTAGGTGCGGATGCGCTCGCTGCGGTCTCCGGTGCCGACCTGGCTTTTGCGGTCCTGGGCGATCCTGGCCTCCTGCTCGCGCTGCATCGCGTCGAGCAGGCGCGCGCGGAGGACCTTGAGGGCCTTGGCCTTGTTCTTGTGCTGGGATTTTTCGTCCTGGCAGATCACGACCAGGCCGGTCGGGACGTGCGTAAGGCGCACGGCCGAGTCCGTCGTGTTGACGCTCTGCCCGCCGGGACCCGATGAGCGGAACACGTCAACGCGGATGTCGTTGGGGTCGATGTAGACGTCCACTTCCGCGGCCTCGGGCAAAACGGCAACCGTGACGGCCGAGGTGTGGATCCTTCCCTGGCTTTCGGTCACCGGTATGCGCTGCACCCGGTGCACCCCCCGTTCGTACTTGAGCCTGCTGTAAGCCCCCTTGCCATTTATCGAGGCGATTATTTCCTTGAAACCCCCGATGCCCGTCTGGTTGGCGTCCAGGATCTCGACCTTCCACCGGCGGATTTCCGCGTAGCGCGAGTACATGCGGAAGAGGTCGGCGGCGAAAAGAGCCGCTTCCTCACCCCCGGTGCCGGCCCGGATTTCCAGGATGACGTTTTTATCGTCGTTGGGGTCCCTGGGCGCAAGCATGAGTATTAATTCGGCTTCGGCGGCGTCGAGCTGTTTTTTTAATTCGGCGATATCTTCGCGAATGAGGTCCCGCATTTCCGCGTCCTCGTCGCGTTCGAGCATTGCCTGGTTATCCTGCAACTGTTCTTTGAGGGCCTTGTAGCGCGCGTACTTTTCCACTACCGGAGCGATCTCGGAGCGTTCCCTGGCGACCTGCTGGTACTCTTTCTGGTTGCTCAGCAGCTCGGGATTGCCGAGTTCCTCTTCGAGTCTTTGAAATTTTTGTACGACGCTTTCCAGCCTGTCAAACATTGCGGCAACTTGCTTCCTCGAACGCCGAGGGCGGGCTCGCGGCGGGGCCGCGGGCGTCTCGATCGTTCGCATAAAAATAAAGAACCGGTATCAGCCGGTTCCCGTTTGTGCCCCGGGAGAACTCTCGCGGGCGCCGGGCGGGCGATCCAGCCCGCCAGCCAGATGGAGTCGGTCGAATAGCGGGGCCGCTTTTCCGGCCTCCGATCTCCGTCTTCGGACTTCCGACCTCTGTCTTCCGTCCTCCGACCTCCGTTTTATGCCTTTTCTTCCGGAGTCTGGAACTTTGCATATTTGCGGCGGAACCTCTCGATTCGACCTGCCGAGTCAACCAGCTTTTGCTTTCCGGTGTAGAAGGGGTGGCACTTGGAGCAGATTTCGACCCGGATTTCCTTTTTCGTCGAACCGGTGGGGATTTCGTTTCCGCATGCGCATCTAATGACCGTCTCGAAATACTGGGGATGAATTTTGTCTTTCATCTGGGAACTTCCTTCCTTAATCTGATGACTGCCCGAATCATATATTGTACATCAAAGCGCGCTTTTTGCAATTATTTTCGGAAGGGCCTCGGGGGTTGCCGGCGAGGGCGCCCGGTATGTACGAAATCGGGAAGCGTCGGCCGGGATACAGGAACTGGATGGCGGATGGCGGATATTGGTTATTGGATATTGGCGTGCCCGGAGGCCGCGGCCGGACCGGGCTATTGGCGTGGCAAAGACCGGGCCTTTGGCCATGCAGGTTATAAATCCGTTCCGCCCATCCGGGCGGGGATCAAGGGGCTGTTGCCCAAAAAAACATTCAAGTTTGAGCGACTATCGAGCCGGACGTGAGTCCCCCTCCCTTCGATGGGAGGGGTCAGGGGAGGGTGTTGAATTTTCAAGTACTTACGACCCCCTCCCCCAGCCCCTCCCGCCAAGGGAGGGGAGACCTCCGCCCTGTTTTGGCCATACCTGTCGTAACTTTTGCATTTGGGCAACAGCCCCTCAACCCCGCCCCTACGAGTCATGCGGCAACCTTCGTGGACTCCGCCCCACCCAAGTAATGGGGGAGGGTTTTTATCCCCTCACGGCCGCTCCAGCCGCAACAAGCCCGGTCGAACAGATCGCAACAAGCCCAGTCGAACCGATCGCAACAAGCCCGGTCGAACCGATCGCACCAAGCCCGGCCGCTCCCGCGCTACCGGTTCATCGAGGCGAGAAAATCCGGGTTGTTCTTGGTGCCGTGCATCTTGTCGAGCAAAAACTCCATCGCGTCTATGGGGTTGAGGGGCGAGAGCAGCTTTCTCAAAATCCAGATGCGGTTTAAATCCTCGGGAGTGATGAGCAGCTCTTCCTTCCGGGTCCCGGACTTGTTGATGTCGATTGCCGGGAAGATGCGGCGGTCGGCGAGCTTGCGGTCGAGCACGATTTCCATGTTGCCGGTGCCCTTGAACTCTTCGAAAATGACTTCGTCCATGCGGCTTCCGGTATCGATGAGGGCGGTTGCGATGATCGTGAGGCTGCCGCCCTGTTCGACGTTTCGCGCGGCGCCGAAAAAGCGCTTCGGCCGGTGGAGGGCGTTCGAGTCGAGACCGCCGGAGAGGATCTTGCCGCTGGGCGGGACCACGGAGTTATAGGCGCGGGCGAGGCGCGTGATGCTGTCGAGCAGGATCACCACGTCCTTTTTGTGCTCGACCAGGCGCTTGGCCTTCTCGCTCACCATTTCCGCCACCTGCACGTGCCGCTGCGGGGGTTCGTCGAAGGTCGAGCTCACCACCTCGGCCCGCACGTTTCGCTGCATGTCGGTGACTTCCTCGGGCCGCTCGTCGATCAGGAGCACGATCAGGTGAGCTTCCTTGTGGTTGACCGAAATCGCATTGGCGATATTTTGGAGCAGCATCGTCTTTCCGGTGCGGGGCTGGGCGACGATCAAGCCGCGCTGGCCGAAGCCGATCGGGGTGAGCAGGTCCATCACGCGCGTGGACAGGTTGTCGGAGGCCGCCTCGAGCTTGACCCTGCGGTCCGGATAGAGCGGCGTGAGGTTGTCGAAAAGGATCTTGTCCCGCGCGATCTCGGGGTCTTCGTAGTTGACCGCCTCGACCTTGAGCAGGGCAAAGTAGCGCTCGTTGTCTTTGGGCGGGCGGATCTGGCCGGAAATGCTGTCACCCGTGCGCAGGTTGAACCTGCGGATCTGCGAGGGCGAAACGTAGATGTCGTCCGGACCCGGAAGGTAGTTGTAGTTCTGGCTCCGCAGGAACCCGAACCCGTCGGGCAGGATCTCGAGCACCCCTTCGCCGTAGATCAGGCCGCTCATTTCCGCCTGGGCCTGGAGGAGCGCGAAGATCAGCTCCTGCTTGCGCATCGAGCTTGCCCCGTCGATGTTGTAGGCCTTGGCGATGGTGAGGAGTTCGCGTATGTTCTTGTTCTTGAGTTCGACCAGGTTCATTTCGTTTCTCTGGTCGCGCGTGTGCTCCTTGGGAGTGGACTCCGAGACGTTTGGTGCGTCAGGCATGAAATTTTCTCCGTAAATTGTATTTAAAAGCGATGGCATTCCCGGTTAGAGAATTTTTTGCAGCAGTTATGGTCGGACATGCAATTCATTCAGGTTTTCAGGGAAGTAGAACACCGTCGACCGCATCCGGCAGACGAATTGACAGGACGATCTTTTGCCCGCTTGGTTGGGAATTGTTCAAAGGGAAGGTCCGCTCTCCTTTTCAGGCACGCCCCAGCATGCAAGAAAGACATCCCCTTTGTCAACAACAACTTTTTGCATGAACCGAGAGAAGTGACCCCGTTCGGCGAGGGTGACCCGGGGGATGAACCGGATCATGTCCTTACCATTATAATAATATCAAAACCCCACCTTAGTCCAGATCCCCGGCCCTTTTGGGCCCTTGGCGCATTCCTGCTCGCACTTGGCCAGCATTTTCTGGACATCCTTGCCGTACCCGAGGTCGGCTATCGCCTGCGGGTATTTCTGGATCATCGAGTCCAGGCGCGTCTTGGCCGCGTCGTATTCCTTCACGATGTAGTAGAACCTCGCCACCTGGAATTCATGCGAAATGAGGCGCTTCTTGCACTCGAAAAGCTGCTTTTCGGCCTTCTTGGCGTATTCCGACTTCGGAAAGTTCTGGATCACCTTCTGAAAGGCCTGCATGGCGATGTTGGTCTCTTCGGGATCGCGGTCGACCGTGGTGAAGGCGAGGAAATGGCTCATGCCGATCTGATAGAGGATGTAGGGAACCACCTCGTTTCGGGGATGGAGTCGAACGAATTCCTCGTAGGCCATCGAGGCTTCGGCGTATTTCTTGTCGTAAAAATAGGCGTCGCCGAGCTTCATTTCGGCCAGGATCGCGTACTTGCTGTAGGGATAGTGCTCCTTGAGCTTCTTAAAAGCCTCGACCGCCCCGCCGTAATCCTTCTTCTGCATCTTCTGCGTGCCGTCGACGGCGAGTTGTTCGGCGGTCTTGTCGATGGCCGACGTCCCCTTCCCGAACAGGTCGCCGAAATAGAACTCCGAGAGATTGGCCCCGCCGCAGCCGCTCAGGATAAAAAGGGCGACAACCAAAGGAAGGAAACGTGATAGACGGGACACTGTCCTGGGACCGGTCCTGAAGCGCTTCATAAAAAAACCCCGATTAAAAGTTATACCGTAAGCGATGAGGTCCCGGCTTTCCGGTCCCGTGCTCGATGCATCCCGGGGCCGATTGCCGACGCCTTATCGCCTCAATCGCTGAAGTTTTCCTCGATATAGCGGCCCGCATTGAAAGCGGCCGTGGCCCCGTCCCCCACGGCGGTCACGATCTGGCGCAGCGCCTTTGACCGTATGTCTCCGGCCGCGTAGACACCCGGAATACAGGTGGCCATTTCCTGATCCGTGCAGATAAAGCCGCATGGATCGCGGTGTATCTCGGGGGGGATAAAGGCGGCGTTGGGTTTGATTCCCACGAATACGAACACGCCGGACACCGGCAGCACGGATTGCTCCGAACTTTTCACATCGCGCAGCGAAAGACCCTCGACCCCGCCGGGCCCGCCTTCGATCGCGGTTACCACCTTGCACAGAATAAACGAAATCTTCTCGTTCTGGAAGGCCTTTTCTTGTATGACGGGCGTGGCCCTGAGCCGCTCTCTTCTATGTACGATGTGGACCTTGTCCGCAAATTTCGTCAGATAAAGCGCCTCTTCGATGGCCGTGTCACCCCCGCCCACGACCGCGACGTCCTGGTTGCGGAAAAAGGGCGCGTCGCACACGGCGCAGTAGGAAACCCCCCGGCCCGTAAGCTCGATCTCGCCTTTGGCCCCCAGCTTGTTGGGCGAGGCGCCCGAGGCGATCACGACGGTCTTCGTCTCGATCCAGCCGTCCGAGAGGATGATTCTTTTTATCTTACCACCGAGGTCAAGCCCCCGGACTTCGGCGTTGCGGGTCTGAAGGCCGAACCTCAGCGCCTGGGCGCTGATCAGCTCGGCCAGGCCGTACGCTCCGATGCCCTCGGGAAAACCCGGATAGTTGTCCACCCTCTCATAGGTGAGCAACTGTCCGCCGAACCCCATCTGTTCGAGCAGGAGCGCGTCGAGGCGCGCCCGCGCGGCGTAGAGGCCGGCTGTCAATCCAGCCGGCCCGCCGCCGATGATGATCATATCGTAAATTTTATTTTCCGCCATAAACTGAGGAGACTTCTCGGAGGGAATCGAAAAAGCCCCAAAAACCGGGAGCTATAACAGGCGCGAAACCGGGGGGCTTATCCCACAACCTTATCTATTGCCGCGGTAATCTGCGACTTCGCAACGGCCCCTGTGATCTGCTCGCTCACGTTGCCGCCCTTGAAAATGATCAGCGTCGGAATGGCGCGGATTCCGTATTTGCCGGGCGTCTTGGGATTGTCGTCCACATTGCACTTGGCAATCTTGAGCTTGCCGCCGTAATCGTTGGAAAGCTCCTCGACGACCGGGGCGATTGCGCGGCACGGTCCGCACCACGGCGCCCAGAAATCGACCAGCACGGGTACTTCCGACTGGATCACTTCCTGTTCGAAACTGCCGTCCGTAACTTCTATGATGTTACCAGCCATCAGGATAGCTCCTCTCATCATGTGAGGCTTATGCCCGGTCCCGCTCGGACCATTGTGTTTGTGAATAACGAAATTTCCTTATAGACCACTCTTTTTGATCTTGTCAATTTGCAATCGAGACAAGATGGCTGGATGCGGTCCCGCTATCCGTCGTTTCAATCCCCGCCGCCGGGCGCCGTCAGGGCGTCGCGAGCCGGGTAAAAATACGGGCGGAAGCGGCGTCGAGTTTCGGCTCAAGCTAATCTAACCCTCAAACCCATCGCAAACAATATAAAAAGACTTTGATTTTATTTGATGATAAACATAATTTCCCCATCGAACCAACCCCGGAGGAACAAAGGGAATGGCAGATCGCAAATTGATATACCGCTGCCAGCAGTGCGGCCTCGTCAGCCCCAAGTGGATGGGGCGGTGCACGGAATGCCTGAGCTGGGACAGTTTTTCCGAAGAGGTGGCCCTCAAGGGGCATGAAAAGGCCGCAAAGATTGCCCGGCACGCATCCCGGCCGGTCAGGCTCGATGATATCCAGGCAGACGGGGAGACCCGGTTTTATACCGGAATCGGCGAATGGGACCGGGTGCTCGGGGGCGGCCTCACCAGGGGGTCGCTCGTTTTGCTGGCGGGAGATCCCGGAATCGGGAAATCCACCCTGCTCCTGCAGGCGGTCTCGAAGATGACGGGGGACGGCCCCGTGCTCTATGTCTCCGGGGAAGAAAGCCCGCAGCAGCTCAAGTCACGGGCCGGCCGGCTGGGGCTTTCCGCGCGCGACCTCTATATCCTGTCGGAGACATCGCTCGAAGCCGTCCTCGACGAAATGGAAAGAAAACCGCCCCTGGTGGTGGCGGTCGATTCCATCCAGACCATGTACACCCGGCTCCTCGACGTGGCCCCCGGCTCGATCAGTCAGGTGCGGGAATGCGCGTCCAGGCTCATGCGCGCGGGCAAGGACGCCGGGATCAGCATATTCGTGATCGGGCACGTCACCAAGGAGGGCGCAATCGCCGGCCCGCGCGCGCTCGAACACCTCGTGGACACCGTCTTGTACCTCGAAGGCGACAGGACGCACACTTTCCGGCTGCTTCGCGCGGTCAAGAACCGGTTCGGCTCGACAAACGAGGTCGGGGTCTTCGAGATGAAGGAGACCGGGCTCGAAGAGGTCCCCAACCCGTCCCAGCTCCTGCTCGCCGAGCGCCCGATGGGGGTCTCGGGCTCCGTTGTCGCCTGCGCGGTCGAGGGCACCCGGCCGATCCTTGTCGAACTCCAGGCCCTGGTGAGCGCGACCGGCTGGATGCAGCCGCGCCGCACCAGCATGGGGGTGGACACCAACCGGCTCTCGCTCCTCCTTGCCGTGCTCGAAAAAAAGGCGGGCTTCAATTTCGCCCAGCAGGACGTGTTCGTAAACGTCGCCGGTGGGGTCCGGCTGGTCGAACCGGCGGCCGACCTCGCCATGACGACCGCCCTCATGAGCACCTACCTCGACAGGCCGCTTCCTCAGGACCTCGTGGTGTGGGGCGAGGTGGGACTTGCCGGAGAAGTGAGGGGGGTGGGCCACAGCGTGCTCCGCGCGGCCGAGGCGTCCAAGCTCGGATTTGCCTCCTACCTCATGCCCAAGAGCAACGCCGAGCGTCTCTCCCAGGAAATGGACGCCCGCTGCATCGGTGTGCGAACACTCCAGGACGTGCTCCAGGTAATTTTCGATGAGAGCGCCGACGTCCCGGGGCGACGCCGGCCGTGAGCCCGGGCTGCAAGTTCTGCCGGATAGTAAGCGGGGACCTGCCCGCCTCCGTCGTCATGGAAGACGAACACTGCATGGCCTTCCTGGACAACCGCCCGCTTTTTCCCGGACACTGCCTGCTCGTCCCGAAACTTCATATCGAGACGTTCTCCGATTTATCGGACGACCTGCTGACGCCCCTGTTTTTCAACGCCAGGCTGCTTTCGCGCGCGGTCGAGGAAGGGCTGGCGGCGGACGGGACCTTTCTCGCCATAAACAACAAGATCAGCCAGAGCGTGCCACACCTGCACGTGCACGTCGTTCCCAGGAGAAAAAAAGACGGGCTGAAAGGGTTTTTCTGGCCGAGAAATCCCTATCGGGACGAAGAACATATAAAGGAAGTCACGGAGAGGCTGAGGGCCGCCGTAATCCGCGTCCGCTCCGGGACCGGGGCCGCGCGGGGGTGAGTGCCGGGGTGAGTGCCGGGGTGCGGACTCGAAACCCCATGCGGGGTCTCCCTCGCCGGGTTGATGCCCAAACCACGGGTCCTTCCTCGGGTGCGGATTCAATCCCAATACGTTCGAGACGGTAGACCCTTCCCATTCCGGCAGTCCGGGCGGGGATCAACCCCGCCCCTACGGATTAAAGGAGGGTCTGATGCCGTCCTATGGACGCAGGGGCGGGGTTGAGAGGGCTGTTGCCCAAAGAAATATTCAAGTTGCGCGACTGTCGAGCCGGACGTGAGTCCCCCTCCCCGCGATGGGAGGGGTTAGGGGAGGGTGTTGAATGTTCAAGTACTTACGACCCCCTCCCCCAGCCCCTCCCGCCAAGGGAGGGGAGACCTCCGCCCTGTTTTGACCACACCTGCCGCAACTTTTGAATTTGGGCAGCAGCCCGTCAATCCCGCCCCTACGCATTTGCGGCGGCCATGACGCCACCGTTTGAACGTAGGGGCGGGGTTGATCCCCGCCCGGACTGCCGGAAGAGGATGGGATCGTTCATTGACCGCTCACTCTGCACCCTTCACCCTTCACCCTTCACCCTTCACCCTTCACCCTTCACCCTTCACCCTTCACTCTTCACTCTTCACTCTTCACTCTTCACTCTTCACCCTTCACTCTTCACCCTTCACTCTTCACCCTTCACTCTTCACCCTTCACTCTTCACCCTTCACTCTTCACCCTTCACTCTGCACCCTTCACCCTTCACTCTTCACTCTTCACCCTGCACCCTGCACCCTGCACCCTGCACTCTTCACCCTGCACCCTGCACTCTTCACCCTTCACCCTTCACCCTGCACTCTTCACTGCACTCTTCACTGCTCGATTGCATTTCAGCCCGGATCATCTTACCATTCGATGTGTCGCTCCCGGTTGTCAGAGTTGATCCCGGCCCTTTTTCGAGGAGGAGAGAAATGGAGAAGATCGTCAACGGCAAGAAGATTACCCTTGTGCGGGGAGATTTGACGGAACTGGCGGTGGACGCCGTGGTAAACGCCGCCAATGCGGGCCTCCAGCTCGGAGGCGGGGTGGCGGGGGCCATCCGCATGAAGGGCGGTCCGAGTATCCAGGAGGAATGCAACCGGATCGGCCGGATCAAGGTGGGCGAAGCGGCGATCACGGGTGGCGGCAACTTGAAGGCTTCCCACGTCATCCACGCGGTCGGACCCGTCTATGGTGAGGGAAACGAGGACGAAAAGCTTCGCAACGCCACCCTGAACAGCCTCGATATCGCGACGAAAAAGGGGCTCGGGACCATCGCCTTTCCGGCCATCAGCACCGGGATTTTTGGCTTTCCCATCGACCGTTGCGCCAAGATTATGCTCACGACGGCTCGCGATTTCCTGAGGGACAAGGAAACGAGTCTGGTCGAAGTGATATTTTGTCTCTGGACCAAGGGCGACCTCGAACTTTTTGAAAGCACGCTCGTATCCCTGCCCGAATAAGCAGCGGGAGTCCGTCCCCGGCTTGAACAGGCGGCGCGCCAAATGTTATTTATGGTTAGATTTTGGATCGATAGCGGCAAAGAAGGTAAAAGATGCTGAAATTTTTGGATATTTTTCGCAAAGGCAGGGCTTTCCAGCCCGATTCCGCCGAGAAGGCCCTGTTTCAAAAGAAATACCAGCACTTCCAAAACCTGCTGGCGGGCAACAACCAGGCCCTGGAACTCATCACCGACCTGGAACTGGCGTGCTACGGATCAAAACCATTCAGCCTCGATTACGTGATACACAGGGTGGAGCGGCTGATGGCGCATGTCTACGACATCGCCGAAGACCTCGACGCACTGTCGGGCGGAAAATACCCCTCGCTTCCCGAGGCCGTCGAGCGCATCGGGCACAGCATTTTTCGGGAGCTGATCCGCAAAAAGACGGTGGAAAAAACGAATCTGACCATACCCCTTCGCCAGGTGAGCCTGGAGCGGTTGTCGGAGGTGGGCGGAAAGGCGGCCAATATCGGCGAAATCTCCAACCGGGTACACCTGCCGGTGCCTCGCGGATTTGCGGTCAGCGCGTATGCCTATGACTATTTCATGGAATCGAACGGGCTCTACAAACAGGC
The DNA here is from genome assembly GCA_049300095.1 of Syntrophobacteraceae bacterium. Lineage (GTDB taxonomy): Bacteria > Desulfobacterota > Syntrophobacteria > Syntrophobacterales > Syntrophobacteraceae > SbD1. The sequence goes on along the minus strand of JBAQYM010000018.1, from coordinate 5,513 downwards.
GAAAAGAATCCTCAAGGGGCTCGATATCGACGACACGGCGCGGCTTCTCCAGTGCAGCACGCAGATACAGGACCTCATCCTGAACGCGCCCCTGCCCCCCGTACTGGAAGAGTCGCTGCTGAGGGAAATGGACGCGCTGATCGCGGCCCTCGGGCCGGGGATTCGGGTGGCGGTGAGATCGAGCGCCACCAGCGAGGATTCGGAAGCAAGCTTTGCGGGCCAGCACTCCTCGGTCCTGGGGATCGACCGCGAGGGGCTCCTCCAGGCCTACAAAACCGTGCTGGCAAGCACGTATAACCCCAGGGCCGTCTACTACCGGCGCAGCAAGGGCTACCCCGACGAATACGTCATCATGAGCGTGCTGTGCCTCGTCATGATCGAAGCCGAGGCGAGCGGCGTCCTGTACACGCGAGACCCCAACGACCCGCGCCGGAACATGATGCTGATAAACGCCGTCTGGGGCCTCGGACTCAATGCCGTGGACGGCTCCGTCCCGACGGATTTCTACGAAGTGGACAGGGCCGGGAGGCGCCTCTTTGCCGCCAGGGCCGCCGTCAAGCAGACAAAGCTCGTGGTGGGACCGGGTGGAGAGCTAATCGACGAGACGGTCCCCGAAGACTTGCGGCGCACGCCCTGCCTGGGTGAGGCCGAGATAAAGACCCTTGTGGATTACGGGTTCATCCTCGAGGAACACTTCCGGCTGCCCCAGGATGTCGAGTGGGCGATGGACCGCGAGGGAAAGATCGTCATCGTGCAGTCGCGCCCGCTCAACATTAACCTGGACGCGGTGCAGGACCCCGCGGCCCAGGATTCCAACGGCCTCCGGGACGGTCTTCCGGGACATCCCGTCCTGCTTCAGGGCGGGTCGACCGCCTCGCGCGGCAAGGCCAGCGGGATCGCCTACGTTCTCAATTCGGAACACAACCTGTTAAACATCCCCGAAGGCTCGATCCTGGTCGCCAAACAGACCTCGCCGCGCTACGTGGCCCTGCTCGGCCGCGTTCAGGCCATCATAACGGACGTGGGAAGCGTTACGGGCCACATGGCCTCGGTCGCAAGGGAATTCGGGGTGCCGACGCTGGCCGAGACGGGCAACGCCACCCAGGTGATCCCCCACGGCGAAGAGATAACCCTCGACGCCACCAACCGCGTGGTCTTCAAGGGCAGGGTGGAAAGCATCCTCGAACGTAAGCGGCCGGTAAACCCGATGAAGGGCAGCCCCGCCTACAAGGCCGCCCACGCGGCCCTCAAGAAAATTGCCGTGCTGAACCTGCTCGACCCCGAGAGCGAGACATTCTCGCCCGAGGGCTGCCAGACCTTCCACGACGTGATCCGGTTCGCCCATGAAAAGTCCATGCGGGAGATGTTCCGGATAAGCGACGACATCGAGCTGAGCAAACATTCGGCGATCCGGATAAGAGTCCCCCTGCCCATGAAAATCCTCGCCGTGGACTTGGGCGGCGGACTCGATCTCGCGGACGGGGCGGCCGAGGCCGCGCCCGACGCGGTCACATCGAAACCCTTCAAGGCGCTTCTCACCGGGATGACGAACCCCAACGTGCGCTGGTTCGGGCCGGTGGACGTGGACTGGAAGGGCTTCGCGTCCATACTCTCCGAATCCCTTTTCAAGGACCCCGTGATGGAAGACAGGATGGGGGGGCCGAGCTACGTGGTGCTCTCCGAGGGCTACCTCAACTTCAACTCCCGCCTGGGATATCACTTCACGGTGGTCGACGCATACTGCGGGTCGCACGTGAACGACAATTACCTCCTGTTTTCTTTCAAAGGCGGGGCGGCGGACATCGGGCGGCGGTCGAGAAGGGCCGTCCTCATCTCGAAGATTCTCAAGCGGCTCGGGTTCAAGGTCACGCTCAAGGGCGACTTCGTTCGCGGGGAAATCAAGAAATACGAATGCGACGTGCTCCTGGAAAAACTGGACATGGTCGGGCGGCTCCTGGGCTCGGTCCGCCTCCTCGACATGGTGCTCTCCGACGAAGGCCGGATAGACTGGTACGTGGACGAGTTCATGAACGGAAATTACACGTTCAGCCGGGGGTAGGCTCAATGCCGCCGCTTCAGGGCGAATGAGGCGACTCATCGACGTGGGGCGGGCTTTCCGGGGCTGTTGCCCAAAGAAATATTTAAGCTGTGCGACTGTTGAGCCGGACGTGAGTCCCCCTCCCCGCGATGGGAGGGGTTAGGGGAGGGTGTTGAATTTTCAAATACTTACGACCCCCTCCCCCAACCCCTCCCGCCAAGGGAGGGGAGACCTCCGCCCTGTTTTGGCCACACTTGTCGCAACTTTTCTATTTGGGCAACAGCCCCTTCCAGCCTGCCCCACAACGATCGCCACCACGTGCGGCTTAAGTGAACGGTATCGGGCTTAAGGGAACGGTATCGGCATTAAATGTCCCCGGCTATTTTCTATCCGCGAGGGTGATCGGCGTGGTAAAGCCGGCGCCGCCCTCGATCCCCTCCCAGGTAATTACTCCTTCATCCCGCAGCTTCGAGAGCGCATCGCTTATCTCCGCCTCGTCGAACCGGTCCCTCAAAATGAAGTGCAGGTCCCGAAGCGTGGTGGGCCCGGGCCGGGCGACAATGTCTTTTATCGCCTTCCTCACATCTTCCCGGAAGTCCTCGGCGCGCCCGCGCGCCGCGCCCTTTCTGTTTTCCAGGGACAGCACGGTCTGCAACATCTCCTTCATCATGTGAAAAAGCCACAGGTTGGAACGCTCGCAGATGCTTTCCAGGCGCTCGGAGCCGGCTCCGATGACCTTCGAGGCAGCCGCGGCCTGGCCGGCAGCCTGGTTGAGCGCCCGGTAGAGCAGGACAAGCAGGCAGATCGCGGCGATGGAAAAAACGGTGGAAGCGACGGCCGGAATCAAGACGAGAAACCACAGGCCCGCCGCGCCAACCCCGGCGGCCGGAGTTTGCGCGGCGGGTGGGGAAGTCATGCTCCTGGGAGACTCCAGCCCCGGCGGCCCCTGAGGGCCGAGGGGTCCGGGAGGGCCGGGAGGACCGGCAACTCCAGCGGGTCCGGGTGGTCCGGGTGGTCCGGCAGGTCCGACTGGTCCGACTGGTCCTGGTGGTCCGACTGGTCCGGATGGTCCCGCGGGGCCTTGAGGACCGGACGGTCCCGGCGCGCCGGGCTCTCCGGGAGCGCCGGCGGGGCCCCTATCGCCCGCCTTGCCGAGCGCCACGTGGTATTCCCACGATCTGCACCGGTCGGCGTCGGGGACAATGCGAAGAATCCCCGTGGATTTATGATAACACCCGTGCACCTCCCGGTCCGCCGCGAGCCCCTGTTGCGGCGCGAGGGTCAAGGCCGCAAAAAGCATCGCGGATATGAGAAAAAAGCCCATTTTTCTCTCCTTCGGCGGTTCCCGTTTGGATATTCTTAATGAAATAACGGTCTTTTCCAGGCTTTTCTTAAAATTAAATTGGAGAAGATGCAAGGATGCGTGTGAATCCACGGAGGTTTTTGAGAAGAATTTATCAATTGACGGGGAAAATCGGTCAAACTCGGGTGGAAGGGAGGCCCGTTTCGATGCCAAAGCACCGGACGGTAAACGTAGGGTGGGCAAGATAAAAGGGCTGTTGCCCAAATACATACCTAATTTGAGCGATTCACCCCACGGAACGGCGTCATACCGGCGAAAGCCGGTATCCAGCGGGTGCTCGGCGTTACCTGGATTCCGGCTTTCGCCGGAATGACGATCCGACGTAATCGGCAAAAGAATCGCTCGATTCAGGACATATTCGAGTACACGGCAATTGCGCGGGGCGCAAGTCCCCCTCCCTTCGATGGGAGGGGTTAGGGGAGGGTGTCGAATTCAAGGTGCCGACAACCCCCTCCCCCAGCCCCTCCCGCCAAGGGAGGGGAGTCCCCTATGCGCCTTTAACTCACCGGCACGGCGACACTGCAATACTCCCGCGGCGACAGGGAAGTCCCCTGTGCGCCTTTAACTCGGTTTCTTCGGTTTTGTGAATTTCGGCAACAGCCCCTGGCACCCTTGCCCGTCCCACTTGTCCACAGGCCTAATCGCCGGCGCCCGCTACCGGATATCTGAAACCGGATATCTGAAACCGGATACCCGATACCCGATACCCGCCTACGGCACCAGCCACAGGGCCACGTTGCGCGCAATCTGGCCGAGTTTGTAGGGCATCTTGCCCATGGTGAATTCCTGAACGTCGCTCACGCCCTTGCGGCCGACCACGACGGCGCCGTATCTCCCGCTTGCGGCCTCGTTGTAAAGGTGCACCGCGCGGCTGCCGCCGCCCTCGATCATCATGGTTTCTATCTTATCCGGCGCAAACCCGGCGGCGCTCAGGCTCATGATCGCCTTTTCAAAAACAGGCCCCATCTCGGCCTCGCGCTCGTCGACCACCCTGCCGGGGTCGGACGCCCTGAGGGGTTTGCCGATCCGGTTTTCCGGGGTCCTGATGATATGGGTGAGGGTTACGCCGACCCCTTCGGAGTTGAGCATGCGGCCGACGAATTCCACGGCCCGGATTGCGGACAGGGAGCTGTCGAGCCCGATCATGATTTTTCCCGGCTTGGGTTTGCCGCCCAGGAGGCACACGGGGGCGTCCGCCACATTGATGAAGACCTTGGCCGCGATGCTCCCGAGCATGGACTCATTCATCTGGCCCAGGCCGTTTCGCCCGATCGCAACGGCGCTGTAGCCGCACCGGCACTCACAGATTATGTCCCTGGCGATTCCTTCGTTACGTTTCCTGATGTTGCACGTCATGGCGGCCCTGGGCACCCCGGCCTGCTCCAGGATATTGCACGACTCCTCCATGCACTCCCGCATCCGCTGTTCCCGATAGGAATCCCAGGTCTTCATGTGCTCCAGGTGTTCGTTTACCTTGGGGTCCTGCCCCGTGTCCCAGAAAATATCGGGCGCCCTGTCGATAATCGAAAGAAGGACCACTTCGGTCCGTGACAGGTCTACGGCCCTGGAAACATACCTGACCACTTCCATGGACTGATCGGACCCGTCCACCGGTAACAGGACCGGCTTGCGCTCGACGCTCATGGACACCTCCCCCGGGTATGTGACAAACGACGGCTTTGCACAAAAAGACCGAAACCGGTTCACCAGGTCCGGCACTCACGCGGCAAGGAGAAAAGAAGTGGTAAAGAAACAGAAGATTAACGCGGGGGTAAGAGCCAATGGGAAGCGGAATAGCGACAGGCACTCGCGCGCCGAGCCTCATTGCCGGAGATTTCATACTACTCGATTTCGGTCGGGAAGTCTATTGAAGAAGTAGTGATTATTATCTCAATTGCCTGAAATTTGTCATGAAATAGAGGTGCGTCGAAAAACGGGGCCGCCCGCTCCCAATGCTGTTGCTTTAAGCGTTAACGTACCCTGTTTTGTCATTTCGACCGGAGGGAGAAATCTTGTTTGTTCCGCACCACGGAAAGATTTCTCCCTCCGAGAGATTTCTCCCTCCAGTCGAAATGACAATATGCTCAAGCGATTCGTTAAGGCAACAGCATT
>JBAQYM010000017.1:0-30333 GCA_049300095.1 Syntrophobacteraceae bacterium | reverse complement strand
GGCCTAAGTAGCCAGGTTAATTAGCTAAAATTGAAAACGGCGAAGCTAACCCTGCCGGGCATGGAACTTGCCAGAGATTACCACATGGGAACGTGAAGTGAACCAGCATGAGAACCACCCAATTTCTCAAAATAGACAGAAAGGACCGAACTCATGACATCGAGAAGAAATTCCCGGATTACATGGGGTTTGGTCGTGGCTGTTTTGTCGGCCGGTGTGTTTCTCGCAGGAGCTGTAACGAGTTTCGCCAGGTCTGACGCCTACTGTGATGATTATGCCAGGGACTACGCCGGCCGCCACAGCAGTGGAGGTAGAGATGTCCTGGGCGGCGCAGTGGGAGGGGCCGCTGGGGGAGCGATCCTCGGTGGAATCATTGGAGGCGGCAGCGGTGCTGGGAAAGGCGCAGCAATCGGGGCGGGAGTCGGAGCGCTAGGTGGTAGCGCTACGGCAGCCGAGGACTGGTCCCACGCCTATAATCGAGCCTATGACCGTTGTATGGATGGAAGATAACATGTCCGGTTGCCGTCTTAAATGCCGCACTGTTCCAGGTTGGATAACACGAGCGGATTGAGGATACAGTTAGTGATCGACAGCAGGACCCGCAATGAATCAGCAAGGCCGGGACGTATCTTCATGAAGAGTCCGACAGGGACCTATCGAATTCAATTCAGCTTCTGTTGGTTTCCACTGGGTTTTTTCGGCGGCTTTCCGTCTGCGGGGAGTCTTAACTGTCAAGCTGCAACCTTTAGTCAAGCGAAGACCCTTAGGAGGCATTCAAATGCGTAAACGTATGATCACCCAGGGCAGTCAAGGTATGATACCCCCCGATGAGGACTGGCTGGACTTGGAGAACCTGGCGCAGGCGGAGCTCACGTCCGAGGATGCGTCACATGAGATCGAGTCGGCTTTGAAATCCGGTGTGGGATCGGGCTGGCGGGCGTCCGAACCCGGTCGGCAGACAGTCCGGTTCTTGTTTGACAATCCGTTGCGGGTCAGGCGTGTTCATCTGGCGTTTCACGAAGATAAGCAGCAGCGCACGCATGAGTTCCTGCTTCGGTGGTCCTCCGACGGCGGTGGCTCGTACAGGGAAATCGTGCGCCAGCAGTATAACTTCAGCCCTCCGGATAATACCCGCGATATGGAAGACTATGAAGTTGATCTTGTCGGATTGACAGTGCTGGAAATAACCATAACTCCTGACATCAGCGGGGGACTTGCCCATGCATCGATTGCTGAGTTGCGCCTCGCATAATCACCAGATTTGCTCCCGGAGCTGAAAGTTCGGAGGGCAACTCGTTGGGGGAACCTTGCATGCCCATTACACCCGCGCTAAAGGCTGAAATAGAGATTGGACCTCTTTCGGAGACTTACAACCGCGGCTTTGTCTACCTTCTCGCTTGTGTAGGCGCACTGGGCGGACTTTTATTTGGCTATGACACAGGAGTCATCTCAGGGGCGCTTTTATTTTTGCGAGTGGAAGTCTGGCAGACCGTTTTGGCCGCCGCACCATGCTGATCTTTGCGGCCTTTCTTTTTGCAATCGGCGCTGTGGCAACAGGACATTGGACCTGATATCTTCTGGCTCGTCGGTGGTCGGCTTGTCGTGGGTTTCGCAATCGGGGCAATGCCTCCTCCCAGGTACACGCCGCCAGTCGCCATGAGCTTGAGGGCCAGGTTTCCCGCTTCGGCGCCGTAAAGAGACACGAAGATCTCGACTGCCTGGCGACACAAGGGGCTCTTTCCATCCAATGCGTGCTGAGAGATGGATAGGAGCCGGGTCGCCATTGCGCAGTTGTTCCGCAAGCCATGACGGTTCTTCGCCCTTCCCCGTATCTCTCAGAAATTGATACGTATTCACGAGCCCCGGTCCCGAGACAAGGCGTTCGTAGCTTACACGCCGGTAGCGTTTCAGCGAGTAGTCGAGAAGCTCCATTTCGAGGTGATTGCGGGGCGCGAAGTCCGCATGACCGCCTTCCGATGCGAACGGCCGATGCACCACCCCATCCCAGTACATGCCTGCCTCGCCGAGGCCCATGCCGGCTGAAATGATCGCCCTGTTGCCTTTTGCGTTGCGGGCGCCTCTGTTCAGGATCACAAAGTCCTTGCTCTGAAGGACGCCGATCCCGTAGGCATTGGCCACAAGATCGTTGATCAGGCCGACCCGCTTCAGACGCAGTTGTTTTGCCACGATCTTTGAGTCGACCACCCACGGGAGGTTCGTTGCCTCGCAACGTCCATTCCGCACAGGACCGGCAATTCCGAAAGAAGCACCATGAGATCACAATTGTCAAAGGAGAGAAATTCCACGAGCACCGATTCGAGGCTCGTCCGTTCGCGACTTGAAAAGGTTTCCTCGAATATGATCCGCATCCCCCCGGCTTTTGCTTCAATGAATGCGAGCCTTGTGTTGGTGCCGCCAATGTCGCCTGCAAGTATCGTATTCCACTGAGATCCTCTTTAAGAATTAATGTTCCTTCATTCCGACCTGACACCCAGGATAAGACTCTGTGCTTCATCGTCCGCTCTGCTGCAGTCCGTGCCGATCGAGGAGCCGGTCATGATACAACCGGCGTCTCTTTGCGCAAGCCCGCCTCCGCAGGGTCCAGGCAGAGGGACATGCTGGCTGCTCCAGGTCAGCACCTGAGGACACTTAACCACGCGACATGTTGTCGCCAGTTGACTGCCAGATCAGCGGCGGCGGGCTGTGAATCAACACTGACACACGTGGTCCCGCCGTCCGCTGGAATGAAGGTTAGGAAGTTAGCTCAGTCCTATATTGTTATTGTCTCTCTTTGTCGCCACCTTGCTGCTGCTTGTGCTCTTGAGGCTGCTGTTCGCGCTGCTTCATCTGCTTGCGCTCTTGAGGCTGCCGTTCGCGCTGCTTCATCTGCTTGCGCCTTTCAGAAGCGGGGCCGCCATGGGATCCTTTGTGCCACCCACCGCCATGGTCACGATGGTGTTGCTCGTAAAATTTTTGATTATAACGGTGACCCTCTCGGTGTTCACGCCAATAAGGATACTGCCGCTGAAAATGTTCATAGTATTGTGGCTGCCCCTGATACCATACCCGCCACCTCGGCGCATACCAGGTATGGGATCTGACAATATAGCTGGGAGCATAAGCGTAATATGGGCCCCAACCGTAACTGGGGCCGTAAAAGTAGTACAGGATGCCATTCAAAAACCAATCACCGTTGTAATAGACCCACGGCGTATCAGGCCCCACCCAGGGTGACGCAGAGGGATCCTCGGGCGGGGGTGGATACTCATCGACTTGAGCATAAGAAGGTGCGGACATTGTGGCGACCGCGCCTCCAGCCAGCAAGATTGCCGTCATCAAAATAAAGACAATTTTTTTCATAGCCACCTCTCGGCGATTTTTTCATCGCGCATGTGTAAAGGCAATTCCGCACGTCGCTCGGGTTTGCGGCAGGCGATCCGGCGCATGATACGCCGCTCTCCTACTTCCCCAGGACACTCTTCACCTGGCCGATCTTTTCTTGAACTTTGCCGGCTCTTTTTTCGTCTTTGCCCGCGGCTTCCAATTCGGGTTTCGAGCTGACTTTCCCGGCGATCTCCTTGAGCTTACCCTTTACTTGGTGAAACTTGCCTTCCGCCTGGTCCTTCGTGCTGGATTTCATGGTATTCCTCCTGTCCCGCATACTTGCGGGGTTTGACTGTCGGAGATCAGGTTCCTCTCCTTGTCGTCGGTTTCCTTGAGGGCATTGGCCGGCGTATCGAGAGTACTTGTCGGCTCGCCAATCTCCGGACTGACGTTTACATGCGCGTCCGGTCCTATCGTCCGCGGAGCATTGTTGTCTCTCCGTCCATCGGAGAAGTTGGGTGATTCTGATGCTGGTTCACCTTATGTTCCAATCCAGCTATCTTTGAGCAAGTTCTATGCCCGAAAGATTGAGACCCTTTCCAATTGAACTTTCTATTATTATTCCGCGTGCTTAAGGCATGGTGAGTATCACGCGGGGGTGCGACCCGACAGAGAAAGAGTGTTGCATGCAACAGAAGCGTTGCGTTCTTTCCACTTTGCAGGTTACACTTCAATCCCAGTTGAGGAGCGTGCGATCAAAGTCGATACAACGGCTTCAAAAAAGGCCTCTTTTCACAGACCTGTCGTGATGATCAATCGCACAGACCTGTGACATCTTAGCTCGATTGTTCGTAACTGAGGAATTGACCCATGCGAACGAGGAGAGCATACCGATCTGCCGGAGGGTATCCTGAAAATCAGCCTTTTCACTGAGATCGACTGTACTCTGAACGCTACCGGCAAATCAAAAGATACAACATCACCAAAGATACCCCCAGAACTTGGAGTGTTGCACGTGACACAGAAATCAAGCAACGCTTCCGTTGCATGCAACACTCATTTCCTTGCCGGCTATCGGCCAGCGTTCTCGCCACTCAGCCTTAAGCTGACGTTATACCGTCACAATATGAGATAAGTGGTATCATCGGCCTCTTCGGCACAGATCTTGATCATCCCAACCATAACGAATAGCTGCCTGATATTACTGGGCAAAACCTAGCCGCGAGAGGAGATTGAAAATGAGTCTGTCACATAGGGGTTTTTTAATCGTCTTTTTACTAGCTTTCGTTCTCGGATTGGCCGGTTGTCAACAAGAGGGGACAGCCGAAAAAGCAGGGAAAAAGATTGATCAAGCGGTTGAAAAAGCGGGCAAAAAAATTGAAGGCGCGGGGGAAGCGCTAGGCGACAAAGCCGAAAGGGCCGGAGAATACATGGACGATTCCGCTATTACAGCCAAGATTAAGGCGGAAATTCTGAGTGAACCTTTGCTTAAAGTGTCCCAGATCAACGTGACCACCACAACCGGCGTGGTAAGGCTGAGCGGCGTCGTTGATTCCCGGCAAGGTATCGACAGAGCTATGGAAATAGCCCGTAGCGTCAAGAATGTGAAATCGGTAGAAAACGGCCTTGTCGTTAAAGACGCCAAATAGGTAACGCATTGCGGTTTGCACCTTCAATTGTCTGCGCGGCGAAGTTTCTCAGTACGGGGGATTTCCCGGCCTTGGCGGCGGCGGAGACATCCAGTCTGACCGATTTCATCCCGAATGGGAACGGTACGGAGGAATAGAAATAGAGAAAGAAAGCCGGAGAAGGGTTATTCAAGTACCTGAGGACAGCACGTTGGCTCTTGAATTGACCTATAACTCGATAATACATGCTGAAGCGCGGTCGTGAGTGGATTTCCGGCATCCGCAAGGGCTGCCGCAGCTTTCAGGCAGGACGCTCAAGGCTGGCAATCAGGCGGGCCACGGTCACTTCAGAGGTTACGTGCATATCCTCCCGCTTGTGCTTTGGCGTTTTACATTTTGGTGATCATCGTATCGCCCGCGTCGCAGGTGAATATCAGGGCGCTCAAAAATATGAAGCGCCGGCCAAAGAGATTTTCGTGGCTTTCGCCACAGATGACTTCTCGAAGACCGTGCTTCTGCCGGGGAGATCGCTGTGAGAATTGATCGTGCCCGGAATTGGATCGTCGCTGCCCGGTTGAACTCCGATACAAGGCCTGAGATCATGAAATGCAAGTTCCTTACGTTCCCGATCATTCTTTTGCTTGCCCTATCCGCCTGCGCCCACTACCCACGCAACGCGGCTCTGAGCAGCTTTGACCGTTCTGCAGGCTATCGGTTCAGTAACCTGGCGCCGCTGTGGAACAATTCTGATGACCTGTTCGTCATCCTGACCTTCTCGGGCGGGGGGACGCGAGCCATGGCCATGTCCTACGGAGTGATGGAGAAGCTGAAGGAGACCGGGATTTCGTGGCATGGCGGCGAGAGGAGCCTTCTCGATGAGGTGGACATCATATCATCGGTTTCGGGGGGGAGTATAACCGCAGCGTATTACGGTCTCTATGGCGACAGGCTGTTTCAGGACTTTTCAGAGAAAATTCTCTACCGCAATATCAAGGAAGATCTATTAAGAGAGGTATTCTCCCCCCGTGGCTGGTTCCGCATATCCTCCTCGGACTTCAGCCGGACCGACCTAACGGATGAATATTATGACAGGGAGTTTTTTCAAGGCGCCACCTTCGGTGATATGCGCAAGGAGCGCCCATTCATTCTGATCAATGCAACCGACATGATCCAGGGAGTGCGCTTCGAGTTTTCCCAGGATCAATTCGACCTGTTGTGCGGCGATCTTTCAAAACTCCACGTCTCGCGCGCGGTCACCGCATCCACATCCTTTCCCGTGATCTTCGCCCCGATGCGGTTGGACAATCATGCGGGGCAATGCGGGTATCAGCCTCCGGAATGGTTGATACGGGACTATAAGGAAGAGGACATGAGTACAGGACTGTACGATCAATCCAGAATGCTCATGACATACCTGGATTCCAAACGGAGGCCTTTCATAAAGCTTGTGGACGGAGGCGTTTCCGATACAATCGCTCTGCGCGGTCCGCTTTACGCACTCATTCGAGGGGACTGCCTGTGGAGTCTGCAGGACAAGATCAAGCGAAACGCAATCAAAAAGCTGCTTGTAATTATCGTGAACGCCAAGGCGGAACCGGACGACATCTCGGAGTCTGTGCTGAGCAGATTTGGGCTCGCTCAGAATGTCAAAAGGGTAACCGTTTCCGTGCTGCAAAACTACTCATCCGACACCACCGAAAGGATCAATGATCTTTTTTCGCAATGGAAGAAAGCCGAAACGGCATACGCGGAAAGGTGCGCGTATTGTGAGCGGAATGAGCGGGGCAGAACCGAACACTGCGTAGGTGAAATCTATCCGGAGGGACGGCCGCCATATCCGCAAACTTCTCTTGTTCATCTCAGGTTCGACAGCCTGCAAGACGACAGCGAACGGCAGTTCCTCAACAGCATCGGGACGGGTCTCGCTTTACCACGCGAAAGCATCGACCGTGTACGCGCAGCCGCAAAAAAACTCCTCGACGACTCGCCTCAATTCCAGGATTTTCTGCATTCTCTGCAATAGCTGTCTGCAGGGCGCGCTCCGTTTGTTGTGACAACTGACAGGGCATGGGGATTAACGGAGTTCCCATTCCGGCAACTTCCCGTTACGGCCCTGGAGCGCCTGAATTCCAACCCTGACCGACTGAACAGCGCGGATGCCTCCTCTGTGCGCGCCTGGGCCATTTCGGCCTCAAAGGTACTCCCTGGCATTGAAGTGTTACATGTGACATGGAAGTGATGCAACGCTTCTGTTGCATGCAACGCCTTTTCTTCCTCAAGTCCACAACTTTTGATGGCCTCACCCTGCCGTAAGTGCCTATATATATAAGTTTAATTGGAAATGCGACGCCTCTCGATCTGCTCGGCACAGACTTTGCGTGAGAAATCAGGGAGCAGAAGAAACCTGGCGACGATGATAATGCCATGCGAAGCGAAAACCGCTGTCGATGACGGAATTGAACCCAATAGCCCAATAATAATGACGAAAAAGGAGAGATAGATATGAAGACATCTATTAAGATGTGGGTTCTATCATTATTGCTAGTCGTCTTTGTGGCCGGACATGCGCACGGCGGTATTTGCCCTGACACCACCGCCCCCACAGTGAAGTCTACAATCCCTGCAAGTGCTGCCACAAGCGTGGCTGTCAACCGCAAAATCGCCGTAGCCTTCAGTGAGCCGATGGACCCTGCAACGATCACCACGGCAACCTTTACCATAGAGCAAGGGACAACGCCTGTTTCAGGCACGGTGACCTACGCTGGCGCAACTGCGATCTTTACACCGGAAATCACTCTCGAACCCAACACCGAATATACCGCCACGATTGATGCCCTGGCCAAAGACCGGGCAGGCAATAACCTGGCCGGCATGTTTGCATGGAACTTCACCACCGGTGCGGCAGCAGACACCACCACCCCCACAGTGAAGGCTGCAAACCCTGCAAGTGGCGCCACAGACGTGCCTATCAACCGGAAGATCGCCGTAACCTTCAGTGAGCCGATGGACCCTGCAACGCTCACTACGGCAACCTTTATCTTAAAACGAGGGACAACGCTTGTTTCAGGGAAGGTGACGACTTACGCTTATGCAAAAACTGCGATTTTTACACCGGAAATCACTCTCGTGGCTAATACGAAATATACGGCCGTGATTAGGACCGGGCCTAAGGATCTTGCAGGCAATGACCTGGCAAGGTTTGTATGGAGCTTTACGACCGGTGCGGCGGCAGACATCACCGTCCCCACAGTGAAGACTACAATCCCTGCAAGTGACGCCACAAGCGTGCCTATCAACCGGAAAATCACCGCAACCTTCAATGAGCCGATGGACCCTTCAACGCTCACTGCGGAAACCTTTACCTTAGAGCAAGGGACAGCGCCTGTTGCAGGCACGGTGACCTACGTTGGCAGAACTGCGATCTTTACACCGGAAATCACTCTCGAACCCTACACCGAGTATACTTCCACAATTAATGCCCTAGCCAAAGACCGGGCAGGCAATAACCTGGCCGGCATGTTTGCATGGAACTTTACCACCCGTGGTGTGACAGAAGACACCACCGCCCCAACAGTCGAGTCTACAAACCCTGCAAGTGACGCCACAGACGTTCCCAACCGGAAAATCGCCGTAACCTTCAGTGAGCTGATGGACCCTTCAACGATCACTACGGGAACCTTTACCTTAAAACAAGGGACAATGCCTGTTGCAGGCAAGGTGACCTACGTTGGCGCAACTGCGATCTTTACACCGACAGCATTCACTCTCTTAGCTAATACCCAATATACGGCCGCGATTGGGACCGGGGCCAAGGACCTTGCAGGCAATAACCTGGCCGGCATGTTCGTATGGAGCTTTACCACGGGTGAGCCGACCGGTGAATTGACAGTAGACCTTGGCTTGGCTGGTGCTTATGCCATTCTGGCAGAATCAGGAATCACAACCACCGGAAGCACTCTGATTACGGGAGATATTGGAGTTAGCCCAATTGCCGCGGGCGCCATGACTGGCTTTGAATTAACGCTTGATGCTTCGACTCAATTTGCGACATCACCTCTGGTGGTTGGAAAGGTATACGCAGCTGACTATTCGCCTCCAACCCCCGTTAATCTGACTACGGCGGTTGGCAACATGGAAACCGCTTACACAGACGCCGCGGGACGAACATTACCGGATGCTACCGAGTTGGGCGCCGGAGAAATAGGAGGGATGACTATTGCTCCCGGCCTCTATAAATGGAGCGCCGATGTTTTAATAACCACGGATGTCACTCTAAAAGGTTGTCCAGAGGATGTATGGATTTTTCAGATAGAAGGAAATCTCACCGTGGCCAGCGGTAAGAGCGTTATCCTGAGTGGTGGCGCACAAGCCAAGAACATCTTCTGGCAGGTTGCCGGAGGTGTTGGCGTAGCCATTGGAACGACCGCACATATGGAGGGAATCATACTAGCTAAAAATGCGATTACTGTGCAGACTGGTGCCTCATGGAATGGTAGAGCGCTAGCACAGAAGGCGGTAACATTGGATGCTAATGCAATTACAGAACCTAATTAATCATGGATAAATCCCCGGCCACCGAGCCGGGGTGAGTTACTTTTTCGGGAAGCCACCAGTACATTGCACAGGGGATGATGCGTTTTGCCAACGGCGAGTATTCTCCCCAAATGCAGGCTGGCGCCCTGCTCGGGCACGTCTTTGACGGTGAAATAGACAAGGCCCGGTCCAGAGTGAGTAGATCTGTCCGCAAAAAAGCTATAACATTCAAACCATTACCTCCAGGGCGATTAACTCGATCCACAATTTTGCCTGGCCTGCCAGTCGAGGAAACAGGGCACGACTTGGTGGAGCGGCTTTTCACCATCTACCATATTTTTGTAGCAGTCTGATTCAGCAGAGTAATAAAATGCGATCCTCCGCAGTGCGAACTTGCGACAAAAAGAGAAACGGAATGTTTTTGAAGCAAGCAAACGAGTTGGTCCATAGGGTGGGCGTGCCTCCCGCCCCACGACATACTCGCGATATCCTGACTGTGGAGGGGTATTGGACTTCGTGAAATCAATGTGCAACCCATAATTAGAAAGGCTCTGTACCCTGATTCAGGATATTCAAGTAGCCTGAATAGGCGAAGGTGCGCCCTCGTTTCTTCCCCGTAATTTCCTTTACGATACCAAGCCTTTGCAGATTTTCAAGCGATTGGGTAATTGTGGGCACGGTTAGCCCCAAAGCTTTTGCCGCATGCGGAATCATCAGCAGCGGCTTCGCTTCCAGGAGTTGGTGCACCCGCAGCGCTGAACCGGCTGCTTTTTTGAGCGTCTGGATTTTGGCGCGGTCCGCCTCAAAGAGCTTCAAAATTTGCCGCGCGGATTGGGTTGCCTGCTCAGCCGTTTCCATCACTCCGGTGAGGAAAAAGCCCAGCCAACCTTCCCAGTCGCCGTCGATTCTCACCTTTTGGAGCCAGTCATAATATTGCGAGCGATGTGTTTTGAAGTACAGGCTCAAATAAAGAATGGGTTCTGTCAGAGCACCTTCAGCGCACAGCAAAAACGTGATAAGCAATCGCCCAAGGCGACCGTTACCATCAAGAAACGGGTGTATCGTCTCAAATTGAACATGCGCCAGCGCGGCCTTTATGAGCAAGGGAGTGGGTACAGGGTCATTGTGGAGAAATTTCTCCAACGCTCCCAGGCAATCCGTCAACGATTCCGGCGGTGGCGGAACAAAAACCGCATTCCCAGGGCGTGTGCCGCCGACCCAGTTTTGTGTACGACGGAACTCACCCGGGCCCTTGTCACTTCCACGGCCTTTGGAAAGTAAAATCTCGCGAATTTCTCTAATCAGCCTCAGTGAAAGTGGGAAGCCGCCACGCAGCCTGCTCAGCCCGTGATTCATAGCCGCAACATAATTCGAGACTTCCCGCACATCATCCAGCGGCGCCCCCGGAGTTTCATCGCTCTCATAGAGGAGGAGGTCGTTAAAAGATGACTGGGTCCCCTCGATTTGACTGGAGAGCAAAGCCTCTTTTCTTACATAAAAGTAGAGAAATAAAGATGCATCGGGTAATAGGAGGGTCATGCCGTCCAGTCTACCCAATGCTCGGTTTGCCTTTTCCATCAGGTCGTGGTGTTCACTGTTCAATCGCAGAGGCGGAACGGGAGGCAATGGCTCCGGAATGTAGGCCTGATAAGTTTCTCCGCTTACCGAGCAGACACGATAAGTGCCTGTTTCTCTCTTCATGGGCATCTTCTCCAAAGAACATCTGGGGCGGGACCAAGGCCAGAATCTCTTTTCTCTGTACCTCGATTCCTTCGCGCTGTAGTGGTCGGTAAAGCTTGCTTTACTAAGCAGAGAGCTTGCTAAAAAATAGCATGCCATCTTTTAATAAGGAAGAGAAAATGCAGTGGGATAAACATATTGAGGGGGGAAACGGGGGGGAGCCTCTTGGGTTCAACTTCGATAATCGTCGCTCATAATAAATCGGCTAAAAGCGGTCGTTTTGGGACAGATAGGACTGGCCACTCGGCCTTTCACGCCGGCGACGCCGGTTCAAATCCGGCTGGGGACGCTGCTTCAAAATCAAGCGGGGTACTTTTGGGGTACTTCGCTTGATTTTTTTCATCTGGATTCAAGATCCAATCTTGCCCCTCAGCCAGCATGTCCATCGCCTGTTGGACATCGTTCCTGATATTCTGGATGTATATCTCGGTAGTGGTGATCTTCTCGTGACCAAGAATCTGCTGGATTGTTGCGGTACTGAACTTGTACTTCCCCGAAAGAGTCGACGCGACGAATCTCCGCGGGGCATGGGACCCGAACCGTTTAACTCCGGCCTTATCGCACAGCCCATTCAAAAAATGGCGGCGAACCTTGTAACGTTTTCCAAAATTGGGGCCGGGATGATCGTCAACAAAGACCCACGGTTCATTTTTGAAAGGTCTATTTTCCCGCCACCTCAGCAATTGGGAATAGAGCCAATCGTCCGTTACCATAGGGAAATAGTGGCCAGCCAAGGAAAAGCTGAGAGAGGGGCTCAATGCGTCACGTTTGGTTTCAATCCTTGGAGGGTTGTTTTTCCGGCAGAGTTACGATAAACGTTGCACCCTTTCCAGGTTTACCCACGGCTTTAATAGTTCCATGATGGCGCTCAACAATCCTGCGACAGATGGAAAGCCCCATGCCCGTTCCTTCGTAGGCGCTCCTGCCGTGCAGGCGTTGGAACAGGTTGAAAATGCGTTCAACATGCTGTTCTTCAAAGCCAATGCCGTTATCTTCAAAAAAGACCTGCCATTTGTCCACCACCCCTTCAATGTCCGCCACCGGCTTACTGTAGACCTTGATCAAGGTCCGGTCTTCGCCGTGGAATTTTATGGCATTTGAGATGAGGTTCTGAAAAAGCTGGCGAATCTGCCTGGGATCAGCTTCAATGGCGGGCAATTTATCTACGGTCACAGTAGCTTTGTTTTTCTCTATCTGCCATTCCAAATCAGAGATCACTCCCCGGACCAGTTGTTCCAGATCTACCGAAATAAAGCCTTCTCCCGCCGTAACGACCCGTGAATAATCGAGAAGACCGCTCACCATTTCGTTCATGCGTTTGGCAGCACCGCACATTCTATCAATATAATCGGAGTTTTCCTGGCCATGATTTTGGGCAAATTTCCTCTTTAGCTGTTCGCCGAAGGCCTGAATCTTGCGCAAAGGCTCCCGCAGATCATGAGCCGCAATGAATGCAAAATCCTGCAACTCGCGGTTGCTGCGCTCCAGCTTTTCGGCATAACCTTTGAGCATCTCTTCGGCGTTTTTGAGGTCGGATATATCTCCAAACACCATGAGCCAACCGCTGAGTTTCCCGCTTGCATCTTTGGCCGGGACTACCTCGATCCGGGCAAAAAAAGGAATGCTCCTGGACCTTAGAAGCCTCAATTCACATCTAGCCCTGGAAGAGTTTCCGGCAGCTACGACTTGAATCAGCTCGTAATAGGCTTTCTGGTCCTTTGCGTGAATGAAGCTGGAGAACCCACTCCCCATGAGGCCTTTCTTCGGGGTTCTCAACATTTCCGTGGCCGTGCGGTTTGCGTTGATTATGATTCCGTCTTTACGAATGGTTACATATCCAATGGGCGCCAGATCATAGAGATCCATGTATTCCATGCGAGAAGATTCCAACTCCCCGCCTGCCCGCCGGAGTTCCTCATTTTGAATTTGGAGCTCGATCTCGTGGACTTCGAGTTCATGAATAAGGTGGAGCATATCCACCGTTGAAAAATCAGCGGGCTTGGCCCCACGGCTCTTAAGCAACACTTCGGCATGGCGGCGAAGTTCCTCAAATTTAGAGGGGTAAGGATATTCAGGAACGTTAGAGGGTTTCTCCGGCATGGTCTGAATTCCTTATACCGAGCGGTGCGAATCTTTCATCTCCGCAAGGAAAGACAGCATCCTTTCAGGCAAGCAGGGTATTGGCGCAAAAGCATCTACCTTATTATAGTATCTAGAGGTGGTTGACAATAGATTGTGTCTCTTAAAAAATCGGTTTCCGGGCTGCCGCGCAGAAGGGGCTTTCGCCGCTTTTCAAGTTTGTTCAACCGGATTGAGGCACAAGTTGTATAATGAAATGTGTCAGGGCTGTTTGGATGTCCTGGAATGAATGAGTCATAAATACGGCCCCCCGGCTGATTATTCGGATATAAATCCGTGAGGCGATCGAAAGGTGAGGATGATCATGGAAAACGACCACGAAGAAGAAAAAGGTTTGACCAAACCCGAAGAAACCGCGGGCGAGGGCGGGAACGGTCGGAAAACCATGGAGTCCGTGGCTGAAACCCAGGAACTCAAAGAGGGTCACGAATCCATTTTCCTGGAGGACCGGCAAACGGAGTCCAAGAAGCTTTTCCCGGTGGTCGGGATTGGTGCGTCCGCCGGAGGCCTCGAAGCCCTGCAGGAGTTCTTCTCGCGGGTGCGAGAGGACATCGGCATGGCCTTTATCGTGATCAGCCACACCGACCCTTCACGGGCAAGCATGCTCCCGGACATCCTGCGCAAGCATACCGTCCTCAAGGTGGTCGACATCACCCACGGAATGGCGGTGCGGGCGAATACCGTCTATCTGCCCCCTTCAAACATGAATCTGGTAACCTCGGATTGCACCTTCCATCTCAAGCCTTTGGATAAGACCCCCAGCTTGCGGCATCCTATCGATTCATTTTTCAGATCGCTTGCCGAGAGCCACGAGGAACAGGCGGGCTGCGTAATACTTTCCGGGACGGGAACGGACGGCACCCTTGGCCTTAAGAGCATAAAGGAAAAAAATGGTCTGGCTGTTGCTCAGACCGAGGAGTCGGCCCGGTACTCGGGAATGCCGCAGAGCGCCGTTGCAACCGGGCAGGTGGATTTTGTCCTCCGGCCCTCAGAGATGCCCGAGCGGATCGCACAATATTTCGGCTCCGAAATACCTATTAAACTGAAACCGCCCCAGGACCTTGAGGGACCTTCAGATGTAAACCTCGAACGGATCATAGACGCCATCAGGAATTTCAACGGTCATGATTTTGCAGACTACAAAAAGAGCACTCTGATCCGGCGCATTCAAAGGCGCATGAAGATCACCCAGGCGCCCGATCCCGCCGGCTATCTAAAATACCTTATGCGGCATCCGGACGAATGCCAAAGCCTTTTCCAGGACCTCCTGATCGGTGTGACCTCATTTTTCAGGGACCCTCAGGCATTCGAATTCCTGGGAAAGCATGTGCTTCCGGAACTTCTTCAGCGAACGGCAAAGGGCGGCCCCCTTCGAATATGGACCACCGGGTGCTCTACCGGTGAAGAGGCTTATTCTCTGGCCATGCTCGTCCATGAGGCGGCGGAAGAGCTGAAGATGAAGGCTGATTTCCAGATCTTTGCGACAGACATCGACAACCTCGCCATAGAAAAGGCGCGTGAGGGCGCCTATCTGCACAATATCGAGGTAGATGTGGCCCCTGATCGCCTGAGGCGCTTTTTCAACAGGGAAGACGGCGGCTACAAAGTGCGGAAGCTGGTCCGGGAACCCATTGTATTTGCCGTTCAAAATGTGCTCAAAGATCCACCTTACTCGAAGCTGGACTTGATCGTTTGCAGGAACCTGTTGATCTACCTTGAGCCCAAAGCGCAAAAAAAGGTCCTGCCCCTGTTTCACTATGTCCTCAACAGGGGAGGCGTTCTGTTTCTGGGCACCTCCGAGACCATCGGGACTTTTACCGAGCTGTTCTCCTTCGTGAACAAGAAGTGGAACGTCTTCCAGAAAATCGGGACGGAGTCAGCCTTTCGTCCGATGATTGATTTTCCGAGCAGGGAAAAGCGATTGCAGGGAGAGTGCCGGGCAATGGCCGGTGACGCCCAGCCGACCGTTGCTCAGGCAATACAAAAAATTCTTCTGGAAGAACATACTCCCCTCTGTGTCGTAGTCAACCGAAAGGGAGAGATCGTCCACATTCACGGCAGGAGCGGAAAATATCTGGAGCCCGCGCCGGGGTCCCCTTCCCTTAACATCATTGACATGGCCCGTGAAGGGCTTCGATTCGAGCTCGCCGCGGCGATCCGAAAGGTCACATCCGGGAATGAGGAAGTTACCCGAAAAGCGCTTCGTGTCAAGACCAATGGGGATTATCATTATTTCGATCTCAGGGTAAAACAAATGGGAGAGCGGGAGCCCTTGAGGGAATTGTTCATGATCATTTTTGAGGAGATGGCGGCTCCTCCCGAGTGCCCCCTCCATGAGGAGCATGGAGACCAGGGTGATTCAGACCAGCGCATCGCCGAACTCGAGGGGGAGCTCGAAAAACTCCAGCAGGACCACAGAAGCGCCCAGGAGGAACTCGAGACTTCAAACGAGGAGCTGAAGTCGTTGAACGAAGAGCTCCAATCCTCCAACGAGGAGCTTCAGAGCACGAACGAGGAACTTGAGTCCTCACGGGAAGAACTCCAGTCCCTCAACGAGGAACTGACCACGGTCAATAACGAGTTGCACGAGAAAGTCGACCAGGTCTCCCAGTCATACGAGGGCATGAACGATGTCCTGAACGGCACCAGGATTGCCTTCGTTTTCCTGGACGAACACCTGATGATCAGGCGGTTTACCGATGAGGCGAGCCGCCTCATAAACCTGATTGAAACCGATATCGGGCGACCGCTTAGCCATGTTTCGACCAACCTTTTATATTCGGGGCTTTACGAAGATCTCCGCAAGGTGTTAAGAACTCTGGATTCGCTGGAAAGAGAAGTTCAAACCAATGACGGGCACTGGTACCTCATGCGGATAATGCCCTTCAGGACGCAAATCAGAATCGAGGGTCTGGTGCTGACCTTTGTAAATATTGATGAGCTGAAAAAAACTCAGTGCGAATCCGAGAAACTGGCAGGTGCGGCCGTTGAGTCTGCCAAGACCTTCTCGGACAGCATCATCAATACGATTCGGGAATCCCTTCTCGTCCTGAGCCTGGACTTCAAGGTCCTTTCAGCCAACCGAGCATTCTACAGGACCTTTCGTGCCAAGTCGGAGGATACCGAGGGCAAATACGTTCATGAGCTTGGCAATCGCCAGTGGGACATCCCCAAGCTTCACGAGCTCCTCGGAAGGATCAGGGATACCGATGAGCCTTTCGAGGATTTTGTGGTAGAGCACGAATTCGAGGGCATCGGCCGCAAACGGATGGTTCTAAACGCGAGAAGGCTTCTCGAAAAGGATGGCGCAGAGGCAAATATCCTGCTCGCCATCGAGGACGCCACAGGTAAGTAGACTCCGCACTTTCCGTCTTAGTGCCGGGAAGAACGCGCTACGTTGCGGCCTCGGAATGGATGCGCCCCAGGGCGCAGGGACCCGCCACCCGCCGCCGGCTCCGGATTCGGACGTCAGCGTGTCCATAATCCTGCCTTGCTTTGCCCTTAGGAAAGGCATACTATTATACGTACATATTGGACACTCAAGGAGGAGCCCATGAAGTCATCCGTTTCTGCCCGGCTGAATCTTAAGGTGCCGTTGGATATAGTGGAAGAAATTGAGAAATTGAGCGGGCCACGACAACGAAGCAAGTTTATCCTCGAAGCGATTCGCGATCGCATCGCGGCCATCAAGCGGGCGCGATTGGCATTGCTAATGAAGGAGGGCTACCTGGCAAGGTCGGATGAGGCCGCCGAGCTTGCGAAGGAATTCGAACCACTGGACATGGAGGGGTTGGGTGCGGATTAGGAGAGGCGTCATCTATCTTGCTTCACTTGACCCAACGGCAGGTCGTGAGATTGCCAAGACCCGCCCGGTTGTGGTGGTATCGAATGACGTTGGAAATGAATATGCTCCCACGGTCACGGTGATACCGGTGACGAAGGGAAATCCGGATAGGATATACCCGTTTGAAGTGAAGTTATCGAAAGGTGAAGGGAACCTTGACGCAGAGTCCAAGGCCAAAGCGGATCAGGTTCGAACTATCGATAAGAGCCGCCTTGTCAAGCATATCGGGGACCTCGCTCCTGGGATAATGGTGGAAATTGAGCAAGCGATCAGGCATCACCTTGACCTGTAAAAGAAGGGCTTCCAGGCGCAAACGCGCATTATTCAGGTCCTGGGTCACAGCCGCACCCATCGCGGCAGTGGTTATAGACGAACTCGCGGGAGTGGGGTGTACACCGGAATGGCGCGTCGTCGGTGAGCATACGCGGGGTAAGTATTTCGGCGAACGTTATTTCCTTCGGGCGCATCAGCGGAGTTCCCCGGTGTGGATTTACCCCCCAATACCTCCCTGGTGGTTTTCAATCATTGAGTAGCCCACAGGGAAAGTCACCCGATCTTCGTAATTAAGCACACCGCCTGCCCCCTCCCCGGTGGTCTCCATCATGGAGTATCCTTTGGGCCTCCTCCCCATGAGCCCTCTCTAAGGTCTTATTCAACCCTATAGGTGGAAACGAGGGCGATGGGGTCCGCAAGTGCATTCGGGGTATGACGTGAATGCAAGCCGAGGTGAAAGAATAGTGGGTGAAACATGATGTGGGCCTTTCGACAGGTCATAGGGGCCGTATTATAATCTCAGATAAGCGATCTCTTCTTTATCAGTGTTCGGAAAAAATTTCTCCACGGGCTTTCAGTTCTGTCGCTTGCGCTATCTGTTCATTCCAGTCTCACCTACCGGCCAATTTGGGAGGAAGTTATGCACTCGCCACATACCGATTATTACTTTTGTGAAGACCTGCTTTTACCTGATGAAAAGCAAATCCGCGATGAGGTACGAACCTGGATAGACAAGCGATACCTGCCCAAGGCGGCCGATTATTTCGAGCAGGGGATTTTTCCGGTCGAACTCATTCCCGAAATGGCGCAAATGGGGCTTCTCGGTTTCAAGTTGAATGAATACGGCGGGCTTGGAAAAAACAACGTCTCCTTCGGCCTCGTTTGCCAGGAACTGGAACGGGGAGATTCCGGCCTGCGGTCGTTTGTTTCGGTCATAAACGCTCTTGTAATTTACCCCATCCACACATTTGGGACCGATATGCAGAGGCAACGGTGGCTCCCGGAACTTGTGGGCGGCAAGAAAATCGGTTGCTTCGGCTTGACGGAGCCGGAAGCAGGGTCCGATCCACAGAGCATGCGAACGACCGCTGTAAAAAACCAGGGGGGCTATGTTCTTAATGGGCGGAAGATGTGGATAACAAACGGGTCCATTGCCGATGTGGCGGTAGTGTGGGCAAAGACTCAGGATGGACAAGTCAGGGGCTTTCTGGTCGAAAAGGGCATGCCGGGCTTTTCGGCCCGCCTCATTGAACGCAAGTTCTCGCTGCGAGCTTCGGTCACCTCCGTTCTCAACTTTGAGAATGTGGCAGTCCCGGAGGAGAATCTTCTGCCCGGCGCCGAGGGTCTGAAATCCGCCCTGATGTGCCTCAACGAAGCTCGCTATGGCATAGCCTGGGGTAGCGTCGGCGCCGCCATTGCCTGCTATGAGACTGCCCTGAACTACGCAAAGTCCAGAATTCAGTTTCAGGCCCCAATCGCATCTTTCCAACTGGTGCAGCGAAAGCTCGCCCGGATGTTGACGGAACTCACCAAGGCCCAGCTTCTGTGCATTCGCCTGGGCAGGCTCAAAGATGAGGGCCGCGCGCGCCACACGCACATCTCCCTGGCAAAAATGAACAATGCGCACGAAGCTCTCAAGATTGCAAGGAGCGCCAGAGACATTCTGGGTGCAAACGGCATCAGCCTGGGGTATCCGCCGATCCGCCATATGCTCAATCTCGAAACCGTAAACACTTACGAGGGCACGGAGGACATCCACATTCTGGCCATCGGGCGCGACATAACGGGACAAGACGCGTTTTCCTGTCCGCGAGACCAGGCGTGAGAACATCCGGACCATCACGGAGCGGCGACCCGGTTAAAATCATTTGCACGTTTTTTAACTAGTAGTTAATATACGGCATGTACACGATTCAATTCACCAAACAGGCCGTCAAAGCGCTTCGGAAGATGTCCGCAAACGAGGCGGCTCTCATCCGCCGGCAGATATGGGAGCTCGCCCTTAATCCGATTGCCGCCCCCAATGTGAAGAATCTTGCGGGAAGGCCGGGTTATCGGCTGCGGATCGGTGATTGGCGTGTCATCTACGAAGTTATTGAAGATGAACACATGATTTCCATATTGAAGATTGCGCCACGCGGAGGTGCATACCGATGAAAGTTCAGGTAATTGAAAAAGACGGGCGCCCGGAGTGGGCCGTCATTCCCTACACGGAATACGAGCGGCTCTTGGAGGCGGCGGAGGATTTGGAGGACGTGCGCGACTACGACGCGGTTAAGCAGGCTCTCGCGAGCGGCAGTGAAGAACTGGTCCCAGGGGCTGTCGCGGATCGGCTCCTCGATGGAGAAAATCCCGTCAGGGTATGGCGGAAGCACCGGGGTCTCAGCGTCTCGAACCTGGCCGCCGCATGCGGGCTTACCCCGGCAGCGGTCTCCCAGATCGAAAACGGTAAGAGAAGTCCTTCAATTGAGACGGTGAAAGCAATCGCCGCGGCACTAAACATTGAGGTTGATGACATTATTTAGGACGGTAAACACCCACGAGGGGACCGAGGACATTCACGCCCTGGTGATCGGCCGCGATATCACCGGCATGGACGCCTTCTCATGTATGAGCGGCGAGTAGGTCCCTATTGGCAAGGAAATCCTCCCATGCATTTGAAGCGGCGCATTCCACCTGTTTTCGTTCTCGTTTGTTTCATGCTCCTTTCAGTGCTCACACAGGACACGTGCCTGGCCGGGGAACAAGGAGGAGCGGCCGGACACCGGGAGATAGTCCGGGCGCAACCCCTTTCCCGCATGGTCTGCGACACGCTCTATTTTGGAATGTCCAGACCCCAGGGAGAGGTCTCGGAAGAGGAATGGGGGGAGTTTGTCAAAACGGTCGTCACCCCGAGATTTCCCGACGGCTTCACAATCTATGACTCCCAAGGCCACTGGCGTGAGAAAAACGGGGAGACTCCGCGCGAGCGCGCCAAGGTGCTCCAGATCGTCCATCATTCCGGCGCAAAGCAGGAGAAAGCGATCCGGGAAATCATCGCGGACTACAAACGAAGGTTTGATCAACGATCCGTCTTACGGGTTAGAAGCTCCGTCCAGGTTTCCTTCTAAAAGCCTGTCCCGAAACCTTGCCGGGGCATCCTTTTCGATTCCGTCATCGAGGGGAATCAATGAGTCATCGACTCGGTCGAAAGCCTGCCGATGATAACACGAACTCCGCTCGGACAGCGCATCCAGCCGCACCCGATCTCTTCGATCTCCCGCCAACGGTAAACGGCGGACCTCAGTCTGCTTTATCACAGATAGGCGCCGGATCAGAGATAGGCGAGGGGCGGCAGCTTCTCGCGCCTTCTTATTGCTTCGAGCACGCCGACGGTCCCGGTCATCATGTTGTCGCCCAGAGGGGCTCCGAAGGTGATTTTCATCCGTGATTTCTCCACCAGCCGGCGCTTCGGACCCGTTGCGACAATCATCTCGACCGAACCTAGTCCGATCGGCTTGCGGATGTATGCTCCGTGCCCGCCCTCTCTCAGGATGCGCCCGTGATCCAGGGTCCCCTCGGCAAGCTCTTCCATCAGCGAGTCAAGTTTCTCCACCGTAATGTCCGAGGTGTGATATTCGAAAAACCCGGCAATTTCGCCGTCGCTGAGCGCCGCCCCGACGGTGTGCGAGGTTGCGATATCGAGCACCAGGATGTTTTTTAGCCGCCTGGCCTCGACGTCCATGGATGCGCCCGTGATGGCGGCCATGCCGCTGTCCATGACGTAAGACCGCCTCGCTGGAATGAAGGCGGCGCTCCGGGCCATCGACACGAGCCTGTTGAAAGTGGGAGGAACTTCGCTCGCCTCATACAGGAGCGCATATGGAAGAGGGTTATTGTCGAGTTCCTCCTTGAAGATATTGTGCCGGTAATCCAGGTGGGAGACGCCCCCGGGGGGCATTCCGTGATCCTGGGCGCACACCCCCACGTAATCGAACTCGAACGGGACCCCGAGGTCATCCGCGATCTGCCTGAGATGTTCCACCTGCAAGTCGCCGAAAACCAGGCGGCTGTATTTTCCGGTTGCGGCGAGCCGGGGAACGTCTTCATCGGCGGCCAGGCGAATTCCCCAGGAACTTATCTTTTCAAGGTCATGAGACAGGGTCAGCGCCGCCGAGGGAGTCATCACCACCTCGGAGGTCCGCGCGTGTTCCCGGAGCACCTGAGCCAGTCTTCCGCCCCCCATTTCACATCCGGTAACCAGAAGGTCCCCGCGAATTCCTTTTGCCCTCTCGCCGACGTACTGCACGGGCGATTTGACGACCGCCTTATAGTTCAGTCCGCTCGCGTCATCGTAGTACAGGACATCCATCGTCCCGGCGCCCACGTCCACTATGAAAAATGTGCTCATTTTCGCCGACCTTCCCCGCTCGGTTGAAATAACGGGCGCCGCTTTCCCGAATCTGTAGACGGGACATCGCATCCGCCACGGCACACACATCCCGCTTGTCCAGCAAAAATACCCCATATCAGCGGAGAGGCCCGCTCTTGACTGGATAAGCCCGTTTGATTTCATTTCTCCATTATGTCATATATGACTTATCGTTTTGGATCAACTCCACGGATGACCGCGATTGAGACCAACGATACCTTGAGAGGCCGAAACGGCAGGCTGAAAAGCCTGCCCCACGCGCCGGCGGACATCGATCGTCGCGGCCTTCCGGGCCGATCACCTTGTGAAGGATACCGTATTTTGAATTAATCGGAGTGAAAGTTATGTCCAGGGAACAGGTTTTCAGTATTTGCGGCATGTGCACCGTGCGCTGTCCCATTCAGGCCGAAGTGGTCGACGGACGGTGCGCCTCCATACAGGGCAATCCGCACGCGGCGGGAATAAACGGGGCGATTTGCGCCCGGGGGGGCGCGGGTCTGTCTCTTCTCAACGATGACGAACGCCCGCGGTTTCCGCTCATCCGAACCGGTGAAAGGGGCGAGGGAAAATGGCGGCGCGCCTCGTGGGACGAGGCGCTGGACTATGTCGCGGAGAAGCTGGAAGCCGTTTCATCCTCGTACGGCAGGAAAAGCATACTGTTCTCGGACCGGGGAGGACCGTTCCGGGACCTCCACCAGGCCTTCGTCCGCGCGCTGGGTTCTCCCAATTACTGCAACCACGACGTTTCCTGCGCGCGCAACGTGCACCATGCCGCGCTGTCCCTCTTCGGTTTCGGCCGTACGGACGTTGTCTACGATTTCAAGAACGCCCGCCACGTGGTGCTGCAAACCAGGAACATCTTCGAATCCATTAACGTCAAAGAGGTCAACGACTTACTCGACGGCATGGAGAAGGGCTGCAAGCTGACCGTGATCGATATCCGGGCGACCAACACCGGGGCGAAGGCCGACCGTTTATTCATGGTCCGCCCCGGATCGGATTACGCCTTCAATCTTGCCGTCATTCACGTCCTGTTGGAAGAAGGCCTCTATGATTCCGGGTTTGCCGCAAAATGGATACAAGACATCGAGGAGTTGCGCCGCTTTGCCGCCCGGTATGCTCCGGAGTGGGCCGAAAAGGAGACCGGCATCCCCGCCTCGGATATCGTCGCTTTCGCGCGAGATCTGGCGAAAGCAAAACCGGCCGTCGTATGGCACCCCGGTTGGATGACCGCCCGCTACACGGATTCTTTCCAGGTCTGCCGCTCGATCTACATCATCAACGCGCTGCTCGGCGCTATCGGGTCAAAGGGCGGGCTGCCGTTTGCCAACAAGCCGGGCGATGTCGGGCGCAAAGGACTCAAATCCCTGGCCGGCCTTTTCGAGAAAGCGGAAGATAAGCGGGCGGACGGCGCCGGATGGCGCCATCCCCATTTCGATAGCGGCCCCGGCCTCCTTCATCTCGCCTTCAAGGCAATCGAGACCGAAGACCCTTATCCGGTCAAGGCCTACATAGCCTATCGGCACGATCCTCTCACGGCGATGCCCGACCCGGAGTCG
Organism: Syntrophobacteraceae bacterium; assembly: GCA_049300095.1. Taxonomy (GTDB): domain Bacteria; phylum Desulfobacterota; class Syntrophobacteria; order Syntrophobacterales; family Syntrophobacteraceae; genus SbD1. The sequence goes on along the minus strand of JBAQYM010000017.1, from coordinate 6,882 downwards.
CTGAAGGAGATTTTCCGGAAGCTGGACCTTCTGGTGTCCGTTACCTTTAGCTGGTCGGATACCGCGTGGTTTTCGGACGTGGTGCTGCCCCTGTCCACCTACCTCGAGCGCGAGAGCATTATCGGCTGCAAGAATGGTCTGAAACCCCACCTTTTCGTCCGCAAGAGGGCCGTTACACCGCGTTTTGACACCAAAGCCGACTGGGAAATCATCAGCGGTCTGGCAAAAAAGCTGAAACTGACCCCGTTATGCTTCGAGTCCATAGAAGATATCTGGAAATTTCAACTGGAAGGGACCGGCGTTGCCATCGGGGATTTTGACGCCACGGGAATGGTCGAGCTTGCGGAAAGCCCTCTGTATCGCCAAAAGGAGGACCTCAAGTTCAAAACTCCCTCCGGCAAGATTGAAATCATCTCGGCCAAACTCGAAGCTCAGGGCCTGGCATCTCTTAAGCCCTATCAGCGCAACGACGCGCCCGGCGAGGGACTGTTCCGCATCACTTTCGGCCGCTCTCCGGTTCACACCCAGGGGCATACCGTCAATAATCCCCTGCTGAACGAACAGATGCCGGAAAACGTACTCTGGCTCAACAGGGCGGTGGGGGAGAAAATGCGGATCGCCGACGGCGAGGAGGTGGAAGTATCCAGCACGGGCCACCACGCCGGGATCAAGGTGAAACTTACCGAGTTTATCCATCCGGAGGCGGTTTTCATGGTGCACGGATTTGGGCACGCGCTTCCCGTTGAAAGCCGGGCGTTCGGCAAAGGGGTGTCGGATGGATGCCTGATGCCGGGCGGGCTGGAAGTGTGGGACCCGTGGGGAGGGGGCATCGCCATGCAGGAGCACTTCGTGAAAGTGCGAAAACTGTGAGGATGTCGCGATTTCCATCCCTTCAACCATGAAGGACCCGCGGCATGATAAGAGCTGGACAAAAGAGAACCGGGCTTGAGTTAGCCCGGTTCTCTTTTTTAATGTTGATTCCCGGAGTCCATCCACTACAACGGCAGCCCTTTGATGAACACCGGATTGGCATAGGCAAAACTGTACGCTCCGGTCTCCATATTTACGGCGGTGACCTCGACTCGATAATAACCGTTAACAGGGGCGGTATCGGTGATCTGGGTTGCGTACTTCCCCGTCATGGGGTTAAACCTCTTCCACAGCTTTCCGTTCCTTATGATGTCTATTTGCGCCAGGACGGCAACGGGGCTCTCCGAGTTCACCGAGAGCTTGATGCTCGGTTGCAGGGTCGCATAGGTGCGGAATTTCATCGTTTCTCCCATATTCTTGCCATTTACCGTAAACGAGAGCGACGGGCCGGTAGTGGCGAACGAGCGGCCGGCCTTGATCGCATCGAGCAGGTGCCGCCGAGTCAACTTCTGTACCAGAATGCCGTTTCTTGCTTCGCCAACGTCCGAGTTATCACCCGGACGGTTTACGAAGATACGGCCGTCGAGATTAAAAGTATTGTGTGCGTCGCTATTGGCCGCACCGAACACGGGACGATCCATCTCGCCGCGGACATATGCCATCAGCAAATCGTCCCAGGACCGCAACGGGGCCTCCGGACCGCCCAGGTATTGTCCGATTCCGGTCAGGGCGAGCGAAGCCTGGAAGACCGCGTCCCTTAGCGCCATCGTCGTTCCAAAAAGCTCGACCTCCATGTCGAGGTCCCTCTCGCCATAGACCGCCATGTTGTTCATGGTCAGGCCAAGGCCCCAGGCCTGCTCGGGAGACAGTCCCATCTGGGCGGCGTAAGAAGCGACATCCTTGACATGGCTCAAGTTGAAGACCTCGATATAGTCCACGCCATACACCGGGTTCGTACTGCCCGTCGTGTGAGCATGAACCGCGATGCCGCCGTTCGCGTGAATGTAGTCCACCCATTTGGCTATATTCTCAGGGTGCACCGCGCCGGTCCCCGGATTGGGCATCGTCTCATCGTTTGGAGGTGATTGCCACACTTCTTCGGGAGCAAGCTCCCGGAGGTTTTTGCCCACAAAAGGGTCATCAACGCCCCAGGCGAGTACGTGGTCCCTGTTGAACAAGCCTTCGCTGCCGGTGACCTCAAAAGCATTGAGCATGAGGAAATCGTCTTCCGAAAGGTTTTTGGCCCGTTGGCTCATATCCCGCCACTCGGCAAGCGTGATTTGCTTTGTGTGATTGGTGACAATGACCGCGCTGAGACCGCGCTGGAGGGCGGCTTCCTTGACATCCTCCATCGTGCCGCTGCCGTCGGATTCCACGGTGTGCATGTGCCCGTCAAAGTACACGAGCTTATAAGGCTGCCCGGCCAACGCCCGCCCGCAGAATCCGAGCAGGGCCGCGACAAGAATCATCGTCCCTATTGCCTTTACAACAAACGCCTGCCTGAAATGAAATTCCATCGGTCCTCTCCTCTTTCATGGTGAGATTCATCGAGTTTGTACCGCAAAGCAGTACAAGTTGCCGCGGGGCCTCTTTGCGACCGGTTTGCGACAGGGCCGGCGCAGTATCCTCATCCAACGGCGGAATACATGGGTTGGGATGATGCTATCGAGAGTTCATTACAATCGTATGTGGGATTGGCGACGTTTTGGTTTCGTCTCCATTTTGGCGCTCCGAAACCATGGGCGGAATCATGCAGGGGTGGGCGCGGCCGTGCGGGCTGTTGCCCGTGGGAGGGTGTCGGAATTTCGCGTACCTGCAATCCCCGCCCCGGCCACGGGTTCATCATCAGGCCGAAAGGCGGCGGTGCAATGCGTCGTCCCATCCTTCGGTCAGGAACCGGAAGAACCGGCTCTGCTTGAGTTGCATGCGCTGATATGCTTCCCGCAGGTTCAGCAGCATGGTGATCCGTCGAAGACGGCAATTGAGTTCACCCGTATCGTGAGTCGCCACGGTCTCAAAGCCGATTACCCGCTTATGGAAGTAATACGGGCTGTGCTGTTCGCCTTCAAACACATCCGTGATTAGGTGCGAATACCCCCGCCGAACAGCCTCCTCGGTAGCGGCTTTCATGAGGTGCGGCGCCACGCTGAAGATCCTCCGGAACCGCGGCCGAACGGCAAACCTGCCTATTTCCGCTATCAGGTTTTCCCGCAGGAAGGATTCGATATCAAACCGCTGCACGACCACATTCAGGTCGTATTCCCGGTATTCCTCCAGAGGCGGATCGTAAAGGACGCGGATTACCCCGGCCGGCATGCGGCCGATCGAGGCGAGGAACCAGGACACTGACGGATTTTGGAGGTCGGTCTCGGGGAAAACCTGGGTTTCGTCCCGCACCCACTGTTTCTCCCGGCGGTAGGTTAAGCGCAAGACGCGCAGCGCCATCCCCCTGTCTTCTTCAGTGGCGACCCGTCGTACGGACAACATCGGCTTAGCCATTTCTCATCCTCCTGTTGGGTTCGCGGTTCCAATCTTTTCCCGCCATACGGGCGATCTCTGTCATGATTGTTCGGTGAAAGTCTTCCACTTGTTCCATCTTCGGCGCCATAATCGCACGCCCGGAACGGACGGGATTACCGATATGGAGTTCCAGGGGAGTAAGAGCGGGGAGGGGTCGGCCCGGAACATGGCCGGGAAATCGTATCCCCGCCGGAAAGACGGGGACGCCCGATTCCAGTGCCAGTACGGCTGCTCCGCGGTGGCCGTGGTGCACCGACCGGGTGTCGCCATGGGCGCGTCCCTCGGGAAATATTCCGATAGATTTTCCCTGGGCCAGACTCAGGCGAGCCCCGTCAATGTTGGAGGGCCCGCGGACGAGGCTTGGCCGGAAGCGGTTTAACCAGCGAGGCCTGGCGGGCTTCCTTGTCACCGGAATGGTCTCCGCCCTCCGCAGTAGAGAGCGGACCCCCGGAATCAGGAGGAAATTCCAGTCGGCAAGGAACCGAATCGGCTTTCCTCCACGCAGGAACATGAGAAGGGTCGGGATGAGTAATGCTTCGGCGTATTGCGTGTGGTTTACCGCCAGAATGAACGGGTCCGGAGCCGAGAGGAGGGAAGCGGCGCCGTATACTCCCCGGATGAGTGGGAGTGATGCGCCCAACAACGCCCGCAGGAGCAGCCGATTTGACAGCCGTTGAGTCTGATACGGCAGCTCGGCGCGAAAAATCGAGGGCAGATCGAGTTTCAAAGCCTGGGCATGCATCATGGTCTCCAGCTAATTGCGCTGACCACAATACAGCCAGGATCGTGACGTTTCCGTGTCGTCTGTGTTAATTAATGGCTTATACCAATGAAGGTTGTCGGGGCCGGGTTGATCCCCGCCCGGACAACCGGAAGTCAAGAGTTTGTCCAGCAAACCTTTATCCCGGCAACGGCGCGCAACGGTTGTCCCCGGGGTTCACGGCGCGGCGCGCGCCCGGGCGGCGCGGTAGACCGAGAGGGTTTCCTTTCCGCACGTGAGCTTTTCCGATAATTGCATCCGTTTCGGGGGAAAGTGGGGGCCGTAGACGAGCAGGGTCCCGACCCAGCCGTCCAGCACGTCTTCGAGAGAATAAATGGGTTTGTCGGGATAGATGAAGAGGCAATCCGCCGCGCGGATGCGCTGCGTGAAAAAATCGGCGCACATGAATTGGACGCGGTCCACGATATCGAGGTTGCGCGCCGCCCGCCCGGCTGAGGACGCCAGCTCCGGGTCGGACTCGATGCCGACGGCGTGCGTAAAGAGGCCGGCAACACATGCGGCGGCGCCGTCCCCGCTTCCCAGGTCCGCGAAGAGCCTGAACCCGGAAAGTTTTATCCGCCTGAAGAAAAAAAAGAGGTGGGCCGGGCGAGACCTGGCCCATGCGCCCGAAGCGGTCAGCCTGTATGGCAGGTCATCGACGCAATCGGGGCGGCCCCGGCTTCCCTCGAAGTACCGGACCATTCCCACCGCCCTCCGCACCGCCCCGCGCGCATCCCGCAACATGGTCCCCGCCAACGTCACCCCTCACCGCTCACTCTTCAGTCATCACTGTTTGCTCATCACTGTTTGCTCTTCACTCTTCACCGCTCACTCTTCACTGTTCACTCTCCACTGTTCACTCTTCACTACCCCCCGCTACCTGACGACGCTATCGGGCGCATAGTAGCCGGGCCGAACGGATGTCACCGGGTAGACGAGGCAGTGTTTGCCGAGAATTGTTCCGGGATTGGTCACCGCGTTGCAGCCGATCTCGACACGGTCGCCCAGGATCGCCCCGAACTTTCGAAGACCCGTGTCCACCGGCATCCCGGCCACGATCACCCGCACGGTGGATTCCTTGATTTTGAGATTTGCCAGCTTGGTTCCCGCCCCCAGATTGGATTCGCCTCCGAGGATGCTGTCGCCGATATAGGCAAAATGCCCGGCTTTCGCCCCATTTAGCATGACGCTCGATTTCATTTCGGTGGTGTGGCCGACAACGCAGCTATCTCCGATGATGCATCTGCCCCGGACATAAGCCCCCTGCCGCACCTCGGTCCGCGCTCCGATGATTGTCGGCCCCTTCACCAGGGCGCCGGGCTCGAGGACCGCCCCCGGCCCGATGAAGACCGCATCGTCCCAGAGCACGCTTCCCGCGAAGAGCACCGCCGCATCCGAGGTTTCCTCGCTACCGATTCTCACCCGGAATTTCCCCCTGGTGACATCGCCGCCGAGAATTTCGAAACCTTCATCCAGGGTTTTCCCCCGCCACAGGACAAGCGTCTTCTCAAGCGGACGGGAGAAACAGTTCACATCCCCCACGTTCGGGACAAGATTTGCCCCGAGGTAGGTCGAAATATTGGCGAGGGCCTCCCATACACGGCCGCAGCCGGTGAAAAGGTCCCTGAACGCACAGGATGAGAGGTCGAATAAGGCCTCGGGTTTCAAAAATTCCATTTATTTTCCCCCATTGGAGCTCGAATCGGGCCTCTAAGTAACCTTGCACCGCAGAGGCGCGGAGGACGCCGAGAGTGAGCAGTGAACAGTTTCGCCGTTAATGGATTCCGGAAGGTCCAAAAAATATTGGTCCACTGTCCGCATTTTTCCGTATTATGTATATAGCGCAAAAAGGAGTCGAAGAAAAAACCTTAAGAATCGGTCAAATCGGTTTCGGTCCCGTTTACGCCGAGGTATGGTCCGTGACGGGCTCGGGCCGGCACAGGAGAGGCCACGTGAAGGTTCAATGTCCCGGATGCCGGATCGCGTTTACCATCCCAGATGAAAAGATACCCGGGGGCAGGACGCTCAAGATACCGTGCCCCAAATGCAAAATCCCCATAGAGATCAATGCAAAGCCGCCGGAAGCGGTCTCGCCGGACGAGGCGCGCGGAGGCCTTCCGCCCATGCCCGATCTTTCCGATTACGCGAGCGCCATAGATGTCGTGGAGCACGGCGTCAAGACGGCGCTGCTGTGCGTTTCCAACACGAGGCTCGCCGACAGGATCGCCATGACGCTCCAGGAACTCGACTTCTGGGTCGTGCACGCCGCCCGGTCGGGTTTCGCCCTCGGCAAACTTCACCACAACAGTTACGATCTCATCGTCCTGGAGGAAAATTTCGATTCGGCGAAGGCCACCGACAATCTCGTTCTCCACCACGTGCAGCTTTTGCCGATGCATGTAAGAAGGCAGTTTTACCTGTGCCTTCTTTCCGAAGCGCTGCCCACCCTCGACGCCATGATGGCCTTCCGGATGGGCGTAAACCTCATTCTCAACGTAGCGGACCTCGAAAAGGCGAAAATAATTCTCGCCCGCACGATGAAAGAGTACAAGACCTTCTACGGCTTCTTCAACTCGGAACTGAACAGAAAGCTCGCCTGATAGGCCGTGGAGCCGGGGTCTTCAGCCATTGGAGCCCGGCATCAAATAATCGAGGGGTCCCGGAAGAATCCGCGACCCCTCGTCCGTTAGCCGAAGTTGCCTGATTTGCCACTCTTACCTGCCGCGGCCTCC
>JBAQYM010000016.1:0-5472 GCA_049300095.1 Syntrophobacteraceae bacterium | reverse complement strand
CCACGGGTCCCGACCGAAGGTCTCCTTGGAGGGTGATCGAATCAAATTTGAGACCTACGGTCGCCTTGAGTGGCCCGGTCGGGAGACCACGCCACAACAGAGGTCGGGAGACCCGCCACAACAGGGTCAGTTCCGATCAACCATCGTGGTCTGAGCATCGGTTGTGATCCAATCTGCGGTGGGAGCGGCTTGTAGCCGCGATGTTTTTGATTCCGCCCACCGGAGACCGATCCGCAGTCCCACGAAATCGCGGCTGCAAGCCGCTCCCACAGCCAAAGGAGCACCAGGTCCCATATGCCGAAAATAGTGCTCAAGGAATGCCCCAAGGTCTATATCCGGGAGACGCACCGGGCCAAAGAGCCGGCGGCGACCCTGGAACTGGTGGAAAAAATCAGGAAAGTGGCCGGGATAAACGAAATCGTCGAGGTTTCCGGCTGCGACAGGACGCGCATTCCCGCCTTCATCTGCGAACGCGTCCGGCCCGACGGCTCGAAGACGACGCACACGGGCAAAGGGCTTACCGACACCCAGGCCCGCGTCTCGCTCATAATGGAGGCCATCGAGCGGTACTCGTCCGAGTACCGCGACGATTATTTCGGGGGCCTGGTTCGGGGTAGCTACGCCGGGTTGCGCGGCCGCATGAACGTGCTCAATCCCGAAGAGCTCATCCTCAGCCCCTACTCGGAATACAGTCGCGATATCGAGTTTTTGTGGGCGAGGGGTTTCGATCTCGTAAGCGGCGCCGAAATCCTGGTCCCCGCCTGCGAGGTTTACCACCCCTTCCACCTCGACCCCGCCACGATGGTCCATACCCACACAAACGGCCTGGCTTCCGGAAACACGCTGGAGGAGGCCGTGTTTCACGCGCTCTCGGAACTCATCGAGCGCGATGCCTGGAGCATCGCAAAATTCAGAAACGAGCCCGGCCAGGTCGTGCTGGTCGAAAACATTCCCGAAAACGATTTCCTCATCGCCATTATCGACCGGTTCGAAGCGGCGGACATCCGCGTTGTGGTAAAAAACATAACCTCGGATGTCGGCGTGCCGGTAATGGCCGCTTTTTCCTCGGATACGGCCTGCCCGGAGATGGTGGTCATGGACGGCTTCGGGGCCCATCTCGACCCCAGGGCGGCAATGGCTCGCGCCCTGCTCGAACTCGCGGTGACCCGGTCGGTGTTCCTGAAAAAATACGGCCGGGACGGCCTCTGCGAATCGCTCCTCCTGTCCGCCCAGGAAGAGGACAACCGGTTCTACTGCGACTCGGAGATAGCCCTCGGGGAACTGCCCGCGCAATTTTCCGGGGACATCGCCGAAGATATCGCCGTGGTCCTGGAAAAGCTTCGTACGCGCGGCCTGGAAAAAGTCATCGTGGCGGACCTCAGCCGCGAGGACACCGGCGTGCCCGTTGTGAGGGTGATCGTGCCCGGCCTGGAAAACTACTGCTTCGACCGGGGAAGACGCGGGGCGAGGCTTTTTGGACACGCCCGGGGCGAGGAAGAGGAATAAGAGGAAGAAATCATGCTCCCGGAAGCCCAAATTCACGAGAGGGCCGAATACTGCTATTGCGTTTTCATGCAGTTGAGCTGGCTATACGGCAACCACGGCATCGAGCCGGCCCGGTACCTCGAGCGTCTCCGCAACTCGACCCTCGATCTCGCAACCGACGCATTCGTCGTGATGACCATCGAAGAGGCCCTCATGGAAGGCCGTCCCGACGGCGGCCTTCTCTCCCTCCTGGCGCTCTACGAGGGGTTTACCCACGCCTTTTGCGAAGTCCTCGAAACCACCATGGACGAGGTGGGAGAGGGCATCCCCCCGGAGCTTCTGCAAAAACTCGCCGAAGAGATGGGGGTGGAGGCGGGCATTTGATATGAAAAGGAGACCTGGGATGAGAGCGACCATTGCCATCGTGTTCATGCTGGTCCTCGTGGCCCGAGCGGGCCTGGCCGCCGAGCCCGCCGAAATTCAACTGCGGGACGGAAGCGTCATACAAGCCGAGATTGTCTCCCTGGAAAACGGCGTCTATACACTCAGGTCGGATACGCTGGGAACGCTCAGGATCGAGGCGTCGCGGATCAGGGGCATCACGCTGGGCCCTCGCGGCCGGGCCGGAGAAGGGGCGAGCCGCACGCCTTCGGCGCTCCCGGATGCGGCGGGGCAGATCAAGGCGTTGAGCGAGGCCATTATGGGTGACCAGGACCTCATGGGCAAGCTTACCTCTCTGAGCGCCGACCCCGATGTCAGGAACGCGCTCCAAGACCCGGAGGTAATGAAGGCCGTGCTCGATGGGGACGTCGCCACGCTCATGCTTAATGAGAAGTTTTTGAGAATAATGGATAAGCCCGCCGTCCGGGAAATCATCGGGAAGGTTACGCGCTGACACCAAGTTGCTTTCAAAGAGATAAAGAGCCGCAGAGTAAAATCCCCCCTGCCCCCCTTTAGAAAAGGGGGGTTTCGATTTAGCGCACCCAGCGGACACCCCCCTTTTCTAAAGGGGGGCAGGGGGGATTTTACCCATCGGAGCACAATTTGGTATGAGGGAGTCGCCCGGCCTACCCAACGTCATTCCGGCGGAGGCCGGAATCCAGGTTTTGCAACGCTCCCCTGGGTCCCGGCGCCTGCCCCGGACCTGATCCGGGGTCCGCCGGGACAACGGAAACGGGGTGCTGAAGATAAAAAGGGCGGGCTTTTTAGGCCCGCCCCATCGGTGCTTTTTCCGCCGGTGCAGTTTCGTTCAGGCTACTTTGCGCCTGGTGTTATTCTCCAAGCAGGCACACTTCATTCCCGCAGACACACTTCTTTTCAGCACACGCACTTCGGTCCGGCGTCGATGACCGCCTGGATCGCCGCCGGGTAGTCCATTTTTTGCGGCAGGAAGATGAGTTCCGGGTCCACGAACTCGCGCAGGACGAAAAGCTCCTTGTAGGTGGGCGAGGGCGTTTCTCCCTTCACCCTGTCCACGTTGAGGTCGAACCCGCAGTTGTCCTTGACCTGCTGGATGCCCACCCCGGGGTGGTTGGTGTCGAGGTAGATGATGCCCTCATCGTCGAACCGGTAGACGCCCATGTTCGTTACAACCGCCGCGGGACCGCAGTTTGCGAAAGGCGTTCCCTTCCAGACCTCTTTTTTGGGCTTCCATTCCCTGGTTCTATTGTCCCAGCACCACCAGCCGGGTGTGGTGGTGTAGTCGTTTCTTTCCAGAAACCGCCGCTTTTCCTGGAGAATGATGTAGACGGTCCGGCCCGCCATCGTGCCGATATCGGAATTCCCGCCCGATCCCGTGAACCTGTGGGAGGGGGCGAAGTAGTCGCCGATCGAGGTGACGTTTACCCCGCCGTATTTATCGATTGCCGCCCCGCCCAGGAACCCCAGGGTGACGTAGCCCTGCTGGAGGAAGTAGCCGAAGGTGTCCACCAGGCCGCCGAGGGTGGAACTCAAGTTCGCGGCCCGCTGGTCGCACACCGACATGGGGACGTGCATCGTCTTTCCGTCACAGACCCCCGATTCATAGATCAGGAGGGCCTGCGGCGCGTTGAGCATGTTGGCGGTCATGATTCCGACCATGGGGAGGCCGGTCCCCGCGAACACGATATCGTCGTTTCTGACCTCGTGGGCCACGGCGATCGCCATGAGCTCGGGCAGCAGAAACTCGCCGGGCTTGGCCGGCTCATCGGGCATTCTGTCAACCAATTCCATCAGGTCTTCCATGGTATTGCTCATACCGTTTCCCCCCTTTCCTAATAACCGCTTCTGGCAACGGACAGAGGCATCTTCATCCTGGGCGCGGGCTTCTTTCCCCTCATCATCCGGGTGCTGTACCCCGTAACGCTGTCGGCCTTGAGGTCCATGATCCTCTTGGCGCCGAGCTTCTCCATGAGGTCTTCCCAGCTTTGCGGCCCGAAGACCCACTCGTCGAGCCACTTCTTGAGGTCGTCTTCCTTCCTCGACGCCGCGTCCATCGTCCTCATAAAGGGAGCGTCGTAGTCATAGTAGAAGGGGACCGAACTGGGGAAAGCGCCGAAGGGCTGCACGACGATGCAGTCCACCGTGAAGAACGGGATCTGGTTGCTTTCGGGGGTCTTGCGCATTTCGGATTCGGGCACCAGTTCCTCGCAGATGAGCACCACCTTGTCGGCCGCGAAGGCTATTTCCTTGTCTATCGTGCCGATTCCGCGCCACCGCGCCGTACCCTTGTCCCCGGCCTGGGCGACGTGGATTATGGCCAGATCGGGTCTGGCGGCGGGCAGGAGCACCACTTCGCCTTCGCCGAAAAAGGGGTCTTCCATCTGGATGAATTTCTTCTTTGCGATCTTGGGATTGCTGCCGTCGCGCAGACCGGCGCGACCCATCGCGTCGTATTCCGGATTATAGAGGTCGGAGCCGAGCGGGGCGTAATAAGGAATGAAGGGCGCTCCGATCGCCCCGGCGAGATATCTCATCGCAATCGCGCCGTGCGAGTAGTCTTCGAGCAGCACCTGGCCCGCCTTGTAGCGCCTGTCGAGATTCACGTCGAGCTTCCCGGCCATCTCGCCCCAGCCCATCCAGTCCGTTTCAAATATCTTCATCGCGCCCACGGCGTTGAGAAGCCATGTGCAGCAACTCCCGTGCCGGTCCAGGATATGAAGATCTTTGAAGCCCTGCCGCACGATCTCCCATGCGAAGGCGACGGGGTTCCTGTTAAAGCCGGTGAAGCCGCTGAATGCGCAAATCTGACCGTTGCGCACGTATTTCTTTACAGCCTCCTCCAGGGACAAAACCTCAGCCTGCTTTCGTTGCCTAAGTGCCCGTGGCATTGATTACCTCCTTTCGGGATGTATCACCTAACGGTAGCGAAACGTATCCGACATTTCAGCGCGTGCTCGAACGCTCCACCTCCTTCCGCAAAGACAACTGAGTTTTCAAAGAATACGGATTTTTAGCGGCAAATGGACATTTGCCCTTATCTTACAATGGGGCTGATGGGGAATTCCGTGCTTTGGCTCCGGCTTTGGGATTTTTCCCGAACCGAGATACAGGGCAGCTTATAGAAACGGGGAGTAGGAAAAAACTGGGAACAGAATCGCCGCACGGTGTGAAAACGCCTGCATGATAGGGTGCGGGACCGGTTCAAGTCAAGGATTTTGTAATCAAATGAGAGGAAGACTTGACGGCCGTCACAAACGGATCGGGCCGAAAAGGGGTAATGCCCCTGATCGGCCCGATCTTATCCTTTCAGCTATTTCCCAGGCCCCGGACTACTGCCCGGGAACGTAGCCCGGTTCCCCGGGCTTCTTTTTGGGATGCGTTGTCGGAGGCGGCTGCTTTGCCGGAGGCGGCTGCTGCATCCGCGGCGGTTGTGTCATCGCCGGCGGCTGGGTCCTCGGCGGCACGGTGCGCGGAGGCTGCGTCACCTGAGGCATCGTGCGCGGCGGGTGAGTCGCGGGCGGCTGCGTCACGCGCGGGGGCTGCGTTGCCTGCGGCATTGTGCGGGGC
>JBAQYM010000015.1:0-3473 GCA_049300095.1 Syntrophobacteraceae bacterium | reverse complement strand
GTCTCCCGACCGTGCCACGGGTCCTGACCGAAGGTCTCCGAGGAGTGCGGTCGAAACAAATTGGAGACCTACGGTCGCATCGAGTGGCGCGGTCGGGAGACCACGCCACAACAGGTTGTTAGGCATTGTCTTCATCGTCGGAACCGGGTGGTTCAGGATCACAAGGATCAAGTACGTAGTCTCTTGTCGTATATCTGATTTGCTTGAACATCTTCAGACCAGGGTAAGGCAGTTCCGTGCGCTCTTCGCCTCGATATTCAAGCCTGACATGAAGAGATTCAAGTTTAAAGCCCACGCTGTGGCGCTCAATCAGCAACACTCCTTCTTGCATGCGATATGCGCTGAACAATACCTCCCGTACCCTGTCGCAAATATAGTTCGCAGCGCGCGTGAGTTCAAAAAACAAGTCATTGACAAGGCACTCATGAGCTGTGTATTGCTGCAGCAATTGATGGTATCGTTCATGGTCGTACTCTCTGATCTTGTAGAATTTCCTTGTGCGAAGAAGCTTCGAGTTTCCCACGCCGTGGTCGATATGCATGTCAAACACGTTGATAAAGTCCTGAAGCACGGCTTTATAGTTGAGTAGCGCTTGCTCAAGAGAAGGATAACGACCTGGCCATATGCGGCCAATGATCCATGTCATAAATTCTTTTTGGCTGTCGTACCAAGCCTTTGGCACTGTTGGTGTATCTGACGAGAGCCAGGAGATCGTATTTCGCCAATTGTCCAAGTCGGCTCGTCGTTGCCACTCGTCTATATACCCGGAGTATATTATTTCATCCTGTTGCCGCTTCTCGTCGGTTTCGGATCGAGTCGCCTTCACCTCCCCCTCGTGGGAACTTTTTATTTCACGCAGGCGCTCGACCGTGTAATGAGCTGGCTGATCATCAACCTGTTTGTGATGTATTTTGCACAGAAGAATCAGGTTTGAATAGTGGTCCCTCTGTTCCGGAGTGAGAGCATCGTAGTCACCGCGCGTGAACGCTTCTTTCCGAGCGATGATGTGCGCCTCGTCACCAGTGATGGATGGGTCGTCATTAGGGTCAACAGAATCGAGAATGAGCTCATTCTTGCAGATGGCACACATGTTGCCGGAGCGACCCCAGAGTATTTTATGTGTCTTGAGCGATATTCCCATCGTCATCCTGCCTAACAAGTATTGTAGAGTTTCTGTGTAATTCCGGGCTTCCAGTTTTATTAACTCGATAAAATACAACATTCCGTCCAGTTATGGGGGGAAAAATCGACACTTGGGAGGGCTGTCAAGAATCGAAAGATCCTTTTCCAGCTAAACTTATGGGTTATAATCTACTTCAAAATCCATCCCAGGCTGCCAACTTGTTCTCAACCATTGTTTTCAACCGGCAAAACGGTTGGGCGCGAGGGTTTCAATCCCCCCTTGTGAAAGAGGGGAGATTCTCTTCCAACCTGTCTCCTGGCTGATTCAAGGTTACGCCGGTACGCGGGTGGCCCGGATACTCGCTATCCGGGCGCGGAGCGCAAGAGGCTCGGTAGGTTGGATTAGGCGGAGAGAAACCCAACATTTCATGGTGTGCCGACGAAAAGGCGTTGGGTTTCGCTCCGTATAACCCAACCTATGTGCTCCGTCCGCCTACCCCCCGCCGACGAGCCGGATGATCTCGAAGGCATCGCCCGGTTCTATCGGTTCGGCTTCGATTTCGTTTCGGGCGAGGATTTTGAGGTTGCGCTCGACGGCAACCGATTTGGGGTTGACGCCCAGGAAGCGCAGGAGGTCGCCGAGGTTGGGCGGCCCCGGGTAGGTGCGATTCTCACCGTTGATTTTTATTTCCATGACAAATCATCCACTATAGATAATCCCGCTTGTACTCGTTCCCACGCTCCCGGGGCTATTGCCGAAATCCACGAAAGCGAAGAAACCGCGTTAACGGCGAACAGGGGACTCCCCTCCCTTGGCGGGAGGGGTTGGGGGAGGGGGTTGTCAGTACCTGAAAAATCGACACCCTCCCCTAGCCCCTCCCATCGAAGGGAGGGGGACTTAGTTCCCGCCACACGCCCAATAGCCCCGCTTCGCGCTCTGTAAACCCGCTATACGCCCCGTAGCCTCGCATCACGCCAAAAACGCCTCGTCCCAGTCTTTCCAGACCGGCTCGTAGCCTTTTTGGCGGAGGGTTGCGGCCACGGCTTCCGGGGTGCGGTGGTCGGCGATCTCGAACTGGGCTTCCGCGCCGCCGTTGCCCTGGGCCTGCGTGTAGCCGCCGGGGTCGGTCCTCGATCCGGCGCTCATCGAGGTGATGCCCAGCGGGAGCAGGTGGTCGCGAAGCGTTGCGGGCTCGCGGGTCGAGAGGGTAAAGCCGACGTCGGGCAGAAACATCCTGAGCGCCGTGAGAAGCTGCACAAGGTGCCGGTCGGATACCGGGTGCGGCGGTTGGAACGCCCCGGCCGCCGGGCGCAGTCTCGGAAACGAGATCGAGACCTGGGACTTCCAGAATTTTCGCATGAGGTACCGGCTGTGGAGCCCCATGTAGAACCCTTCGACGCGCCAGTCTCCGAGTCCGAGCAGAGCGCCGAGTCCGATTCGCCGAAAACCCGCCTCGCCGCCCCGGTCCGGGGCTTCGAGCCTCCACTGGAAGTTGCGTTTTCTGCCCCCGCGGTGGACCTCGGCGTAGAGGTCCTCGTTATAGGTCTCCTGAAAGACCGTGAGGCCGTCCACCCCGTGGGCGATCAGCGCCCGGTAGTCGTCCGCGCTCATCGGGTAGATCTCGACCGAGATCGAGGAAAAATACGGCCGGAGCCGGTCGGCGGCTTCCGTAAAGTATTCGAGCGGGACCACCTTCGGGGCCTCGCCGGAGACCAGCAGCAGGTGCCGGAAGCCCATCCCCGCGATGAACTTGCCTTCCTCGACCGTCTGCTCCGGGGTGAGCGTGAGGCGGGTGACCGGGTTTCCCGCGTTGAATCCGCAGTAGGCGCACCGGTTGGTGCACACGTTGGAAAGGTAGAGCGGCGCGAAAAGGGAGACGGTCTTGCCGAACCGCTGTTGCGTCACCAGGTGCGCGCGCCGGGCCATTTCTTCGAGGCGGGGTTCGGCGGCGGGGGAGAGCAGGCTCAGGAGGTGGTCGAAGTTGAGGGTCCTGGCGCCGAGTGCGGCGTCGACGTCCGCCGGGGTGCGGCCGTGGATTTCCTTTTCGATTTGCGCCCAGTTCGTGCGTTTTACTTCATCATGGAAACTCATCGTAGTACCTCTACAAACCGCGTGGAGAATGGATTATTCACTCATAACAGCCGGTGCGGATTCAACCCCAAAACATTCGAGACGGTCGGCACGCACCCTTCCGGCAGTCCGGGCGGGGATCAACCCCGCCCCTACCTTTACATGATGGCGTGGAGCCCGCCGCACAGCCGTAGGGGCGGGGTTGACGGGCTGTTGCTCAAATGCAAAAGTTACGACAGGTGTGGCCAAAACAGGGCGGAGGTCTCCCCTCCCTTGGCGG
>JBAQYM010000014.1:0-4935 GCA_049300095.1 Syntrophobacteraceae bacterium | reverse complement strand
TGATCCCCGCCCGGACTGCCGGAAGTCGCGGCCTACCGGCCGTTCAGCTTATATTTGCCGGACCATCCGGGCATTATAGATCACCTGAGCATTATGGATCACCTGGGGTGCAAAACGGGTTTCCCCGCGCCGGATTTCTTCGGGGGAGATAAAAAGGAATCTCCCCTCGCGCCGCGTGACGGCGGAGGGGAGTTTGTCGATTCTTTTGGGATGCTGCCGGGAAAGGGGTCTTACTGCTGCACCGGGGCCGGATAGACGCTGATCTGCTGGCGAAGCTTGTCTTTGTGTTCGAAGGTCACAAGCCCGTCTGTCAGCGCAAACAGCGTGTAGTCCCTTCCCATTCCGACGTTGGTCCCGGGATGGAAATGAGTCCCCAGTTGCCGCACGATGATGTTTCCGGCGCGCACGAACTCGCCGCCGTACTTCTTGACTCCCCTTCGCTGGCCGGCGCTGTCGCGACCGTTTCGGGAACTTCCGCCCGCTTTCTTATGTGCCATGAGATTCCTCCGGAAAAGCCGGACCGGACTTCGCAAGCGGGCCGCGGTGGCCGCTTCGCTCAGCCCCGTCTTCGAATTATCCTATATTTTCGACCCGCACGGCCGTGAAGCTTTGCCGGTGGCCCTGTTTCTTCCGATAGTCCTTGCGCCGCTTGTGCTTGAAGATGACGATCTTCGATCCCCGCCCGTGTTCGACGATTTTGCCCTGGATCGCAACGCCTTCGACCAGAGGCCGGCCGATTTGCACCTGTTCGCCATCGGAAAAAAAGAGCACCTCGTTCAAAACGACGCTTTCCCCGACCTGACCGGGGAGTTTTTCCAACCTGAGCGTATGGCCGGGCCGGGCTTCGTATTGCTTGCCGCCGGATCTGAAAATGGCGTACATGACTTGATATCCTCCAAAAACCTGCTCTGTCGCGGAATTGCGCTCGACGCGATGATAAAAAAAGCGGCCCTTCGGCCGCTCGGAATGGCCTGACAGCCCATTAATTACATTGTAGCATAAATGCCTTGTTTCAGGATCATTTCCTGATATTCCCTCAACCTCTCGCAGTTATCCAAACACTTGTTCTTGTCCTCGTTGGCTCGATCGCAGTTGATGCACGGACTTTTTACCATCTGGACGCCCTCCTTCGGCAAAATATTTGGAATTGTCTTATATATTTTAAATTGAAGGCCGGTGTCAAGCTTTTTTTGAAACTTGACGCGATTAGGTCACCGCTCGGCCCGTTGCGTATCGCTTTTGACCGCACTCCATTTTGTGATAATAGCTGCCTGGTGCGGTGGCAATTGCGGGCCGCGGCCCCGTTCCCGGTTTTCGGATCGAGCGAGGGGATTACCTGGCGAGGACCGGTTCGCGCAAGAGCATGCGGATCGCCTGGGTGGCGGTTGCCGCGAGCCGGGGGTGTGTTTCGGCAAGGGCTTCGATCTGGCGCAGGTGGTCGGCCGTTCGCAAAATGATCGACGCAAGATCCCCTTCATCCATTTCGGAAATCTCGCGCACCTTTTCCCACGAAAGCCCCTGCGCCCAATGATAAACCATCACGACCGCCCAGAAGGGAAGGGGCGGGACCTCGAAGCCTTCGGCCTGGAGCCGCTCCCTCAGGCGCTGGAGTTCCTTGAGCATCTTGAAGAAGGGTTTTGCCAGTTCGGGATATTTCCACACGAGCGCCGCGAGCTGGATGTCCCCGTGCCTGTCCCGGTCCATGACGAAAGGCGCGATGAGGGCGGCAAGCAATTCGGGCTTGTCACGGGGGAAGACATCCCTGCGGATTCCTTCGGAAATGAGCAAAGGCTGGTCGAGCCGGAGCTTGCATGCCCACATCCCGTCCTGGGTCAGCTTGCCGTCCTCGCCCACGTAGCCTTCCTCGCCGAGCAGGCGAAGGAGCTTTAAGAACGAGCGCCAGAGCTGTTCCTGGGTCGAGTCCACCTGCGCGTAATGGTGAAAATACCTCCTGAGCGCCGAGGAAAACGGATGCGAGGTGCCCTTCTGGCACGGGCCGAACAGGGTGCATTTCTCGCACGGAAGCGACTGTATGCGCTCGGCCAGGGCGGTCATCTCGCGGGATGCAAGCTCGGCGGGAGCGGATGGCGCCTGCTCGATCTCAACCGGTTTGAACTCGCCCCCGCGGGCGCGCGCAATGAGTTCGTGCCAGGCCTCGCGGTCGTCCATCGCGGGTATCGGGTCGAGCGCGACGCTCAAATCGCGTATGCGCTGGAACGCCACCCGGTGGGTCCGGATGTGCTTTCGCCTGAACCGGATCGGGTGGGCCATCCGGACCGCCTCGATGTTCCTGTATTCGAGATCGGGAAAGGCGATACAGACGTAGGGGGTCCCCCGCTGGCTGAGGAAGACCCGGCCGGGGGCAAGCCGTTCCAGGTAGAAGCTGTACCTGGGTTTTCGCTTGAGCGATTTTCGCATCTTCCGGACCTGTTCGACCGCCGTTTCGTACTGGGGGCGCACCTCCGAGAGGATTTCGAGCGTATCGCACTTCATCTCGTTGCGCCATGCCTCGAGGTCCGCCCGCGCGGCTTCGAGCTTTTTCATCGACCGCGTGTCCTGGCTCATGTTCTGGAAGGTCGCGAGCGAGGCGACGAAGAGGTTGCGTATTTCGCTCGGGTTGTGCGAGAGGAGCAGGTTCAAGACCATCGAAAAGTTCACCCGGATTTGGCTCTGGATGGCATCGGGCGGAGATTTCAGAAGATCGTTTATGAGCCGCGGGTCCTGGTGCTGGCCCGGAATCACGAGCGCAAAGCCGATTTCGTCCATCCCGCGCCGTCCCGCCCTGCCCGTCATCTGGAGCAGGTCGGTCGCCGAGAGCGGAACGAATTCGCGGCCGTTGAAGCGGTCGCTCTGGAAAATAACGGCGGTGCGCGCCGGGAAGTTCACCCCGGCGGCAATGGTCGAGGTCGAGAAAATGGCGTCGAGGTAGCCTTCCTGCATCATTTTTTCGAGGAGCAGCTTCCAGTGCGGCAACTGTCCCCCGTGGTGCGACCCGACCCGGCAGCTCTTGAGTATCGGCAGGTGCTGGTGGCCGCGCAGGAAGGGATAGACATCGAGCAGTTCGTCGAGCCTTTCCCGGAAGGCCTCGGAATCTTCCCTTTTGGACGTATCCGGCGCCGCCCGGCAGAAGGTTACCGCCTTGTCGCAATCGGATCGCGATTTGAGGAAAAATATCGCGGGAAGCAGGTTTGCCTCGCGCAGAATGCCGAGGATTTTGGGAATTTCGGGTATCTCGCTTCGCGGAAGCGACTTGGGGTCGAGTTTTTCGATCTTCGCGAGCAGTCCGCGCCGCGTTCCGAGCGGGGCGAGCTCTCCGCCGGGAAAAAGGAAGAGGGGAAAGAGCGGGACGGGTCGTTCGTAGGCGGCGACCCACTCGCAGGGAGATCCCCGCATCCAGGCGAGCCAGCCGCAGATCTCTTTCGCGTTTTGTATCGTCGCCGAGAGCAGCAGCAGCCGCACGCGCGGCGGAAGGTAGATGAAGACCTCCTCCCACACGACGCCCCTGTCCGGGTCGCCCAGGAAATGCGCCTCGTCGAGCACCACCAGGTCTATGCCGAGATCTTCTCCCCGGTGCATGATATCGTAGAGCTGGTTTCGAAGGATTTCGGTCGTGCCCACGATAACCGGGGCGTGAACGTTTTCCTTCCTGTCGCCCGTTACAATGCCGACGTTTTCCGCGCCGAACAGGTCGCAAAATTCCTCGTACTTGGCATTCGAGAGGGCCTTGAGCGGCGATGCGTACCAGGACTTGCCGCCGCGCCGAAACACGCGTTCGAGGGCCTCGATGGCTATGTAGGTCTTTCCGGACCCGGTGGGCGCGGTGACGAGAACGTCCGAGCGGGCAAGGACTTCGAGCGCCTCGACCTGGTAGGGGTCGGGCACGAACGCGGACGGTTCCGGGGTCTTGATGCGGTCCAGGACCGGGCGCAGGCTGCGGTAAATTTTGAGCGTCCAGGGTTCGGCCGAGGATTTCATTGACAACGGGTGCGTGCGTTGTTTAGAACGGTAGCGCCTCTGATCGGGCCTGTTCATTTGCGGGAAAATCGGCAATAAGTGACCTCGCCTGCTCAGTATTGGTTTTGAGTATGTCAATTTAAAAAACGGCGGAAATCAACGGCCCGGCCGCCACATTCCATCGAGGAGCGCCGAAATGCCCGACCCTCCATCTAAAAAGATAATTACGCGCGGTCCGGCAAGCGACGTCGCCGCTACTTCCTATCACATAACGAGGGTCCGTGTCCCGCTTTTTGAAGTCGATCTGGGGCAGGCGGTCTATCACGGCAATTATTTTCATCTTTTCGAGACCGGCCGCGAGGATTTCCTGCGAAAAATCGGGTTTCCCTACCGTGAATTCATGGACCGTAAGCTCCATTTGACGATTGTCGAGTCCGTCTGCGTCTATCGCAAGCCTCTCCACTATGACGACGAGATCTACATCCACACGGGGATTGCGTGGATCCGCAGACGCAGTCTCGGGTTTTCGCAGCTTATCTTTCGGTGCGGGGAAGGCGGGGAAAAAGAGCTGTGCACGCGGGCCGACCTCACCATGGTATGCGTCCGGTTTACGGGCCAGGCAGTCGTGTTGCCCGATGATTTCAGAGGGATTGTCGAGGGGTTGGAGGAAAAAAGCGGATCGGGTGATTAATTTCGGCCGGGGTTCTTGTAGAAATTTCATAAAATTGATAAGTTTCCGACGCCTTTTCCCGGTGGGAGATCTGGCGGCCTTCCATGGTTTGAAGGACCGGGCCGGCCGGGTTTGACAAAGGTGGTATGCATTCCCACCCGGGAGGGGCTGTTGCCCAAGTCTATCGCGGTGAAACGGAAATGCACTCACGGTTAAGTCCGGGACCCAAGGATCGTCATTCCCGCGGCGTCTTTGGGCGGGAATCCAGTGGCTCTCCAGACGGCTGCAAAAACAAGGACGCTGGATTCCCG
>JBAQYM010000013.1:0-4018 GCA_049300095.1 Syntrophobacteraceae bacterium | reverse complement strand
CTCCCGACCGTGCCACCGCGCGGAACGCCCTGACCAGCGGTAATACTCATTGAGGAGTTGCCGGCTCCCCTCGGATTGAGTAGATTTAAGTTATTCGCCCCCGTGGCTCAGGTGGATTGAGCATGGGAGTCCTGATACCAGGGAGATATTTCCGACGCTTTGACGTCCCACGGAAGATGAAACCATATGAAGGTCTTCCCGATACTTTTCAATGTTTTTTCCGTCATGTTCGCCGGGTTTATGGCGCTCGACTTTTTCGAGGTTAAGTTTGAGCTTCTCGGGCTGAGCGCGCTGAAATTGGCGGGAATATCCATATTACTCGCCGCGTTGACCTTTATCGTCCAGAAGTATTACAGGCCCAAAAACCAATAAACACACTCGCATACTCGCGGCTGCCGGGATAAGATTTCGCGGCAAGCCGTTCTATCCTCGCATCCCCCTCCCTGCCAAAGCAGTGGCAATCCGCGAGCCATGTTGGTGGGCACAGTTTGATCGTGCCCACCAACATGCGTTGGGCGGATGAAAAACGGTGGGCACAATAAAAGCCGCGCCCACCCTACATGGCTCTTCGACCCGGAAATATCCAAGCTGCCGGTCGGTTCGGGAGGGTAGGATTTTCGGTTTGATACCAGGTTGCGTTTAAGAAGATAGGAAATGATGCTTTTCAAAAGCGTGGGGAGCGGCGTAGGGTCGGCAAAAGCGAAGCGTTGTCGACTGGACTTCATTCGGCAACGTTGGTTCTATCCGCGACCCAGCCCCGCCTTTCGTACGTAGGTTTTCGAAATAAGCGCAGGCGGGCACGGTGCAACTGTGCCCACCCTACAAAGCTATAGCCAAGAAGACAAGATAGGCGATCACACAAATCGAATGCATATTCATCGGCTTAACTCTCCGACTAAGAATAAGTGGAAATGCAGGGGACCGAAATCCCCCGCACTGCCCAAAAATTAACGCCTCAGATGACCGAATCCAAGCTGGCGGGATTCAGTGTTGTAAACCACAAAGTACGTGGTCAAAAGTTCCGTGCGCCCAGTCAGGTAAATTGTTGTATCCTCGAAGGGAAACGAATCCACATACTCAACATTGCAGGGCGGTTTATGCTTATAGATCATTGCTGCTTCGACCCGGTTTCGGTCACTTGCCGGGACCGCTCCAAAGCTGTAAATGAGGATTTCACCGGATTGCAGATAGCGCCTCCAATCGGACTTTCGTTCATGACCGGCAATCCTATCATGGACATTCGCGGATTCACCGATGTAGAGGAGCTTTCGGAGACTTACAGTGTCCGCTGCGCGGTTGAAGGTACCTGCATAAACGCAGTAGATGCCGGACGATGAGGGAATTGCGTCATCCGATACGTAATAGCCTTGCATGTTGACCGTATTGGTCTTCATAAGTTTCCTTTCTAAATCATAACAAAGTAAAGAAAAGGTGAAACTTGAATGAAAGACGGGACGGTCGAGTATCCGGTCGGGCTATTTACAAAATGTTAACTTTCCTCCTCTGACAAGGGGGTGAGGGGGTTGACGGAAGCCCTTCATCCTGCTATTGTAAATATTACCACAAATCTACAACGCCTCGACCTCTGGATTCGGGGCAACCGTCTGGGATGGTATTTGCCGTACCATCACATTCATGGCCACTGGGTTTTGCCGACTCAGTGGCTTTTTTTACTTTGCAATTAATTGCCTCGTTATTTGTTTTCGGGCTCATTCAGATCAATAACATAATAGTCGCCTTCTTTTTCCAGCGTGTAATTCTTCGTTTTTTCATGCTTAATTTCGAAAAAATCCAAGAAAGATTTTCCGGAAATCACGGCACCAGTTTTCTTATTTACGATCTTTATCGCGCCGTTTTCGTTTTCATCGTTCGTAAAGAGAAATCCAACCTTGCGAGTTTCCTCATCGTAAAAAAGAATCGCAAAATTGAACTTATCCAATTGAAGCCGATTAACAGCCCCCTGGTTGAAGCCAATCTGGCCCCGGCTCCAAATGCTCGCCTTTGGCTTAAAGGACTTCCCGGTCTCCGTAAATCTAACAAACGTCATTTTTGGCAACTCCCCTTGCTTGGCAGATAGTCTACCTGATCCTCAGATATCGTAGGCAATCGTAGTACCGATTCCCGCCCCGAGTCAATAGCAAACATTAAAAAAATTGCAGGAGGTTGAATTTTTTTTGCTCCTGTCCTCTCAGAGGACACAATTGACACCATTGGTTACGTAGTTGCGTAACTACGTAACTCATTCTTAGCAATCAGCTTAATTTCTGTCTCAAAAATTGCGAATTACGCCAATTGGCGCAATTCGATCCGTTTTGAGGAGTAGTTTGTAGTGGGTAATGCAGCGCCCAAAGATGTGATCAGAATACACACTCAAAATGTTCGCCAGAAATCACTTGCTCAAATCCAGCTTTGGGAACACGCTCAAGACTTCGTTTGGAATCTTCATTCAAAGCGGAGACAAGATGTCGTGGCACCTCGGAAGGGTGAGAGCAGGCTCGTCTTCAGCACCTAATTCAAGCGTGGTGAGACGAAAGGTTATTTGATAGGAAAGACGTAATAAATTACAATTTGCGTGCCAGAGAGGCATTTAGAGCGACTTCATGACATCTTCAAATCAACCGATAATGTAAACACGGGTGACAAGGACAATGTTGTCTGTGCGCGAAGCGCAAGAGGCTTAAGAGACAGGGTGGGCACGATAGAGCGCTGTGCCCAGCTTTTACGCAATTATTTATGTCGTCATGTGTAATTATCGGTATTCCTTCATGTTTCTATTACTGACAGCCCCTCCTTCCTCGCCGCTTCGAGTTGCCGGTGATCGCCGGACAGAAAGAGATCGGGCTTTATGGCGAGGGCGCACCCCAGGTGGATGGCGTCCATGGCGCGCAGGGGGTGGGTTTCCAGGCATCTTATGGTTTGGGTGATTACTTCCGGAGTTATTTCGCAGATATCCACATCTGCCAGATCGTCCAGGATCATTCTCTTTAGCTCCCGGTAATCGGAGTCGGAGAGCCTGCCTTCGCGGACGAGGCGATTGAGCGTGGAAAACATCTCGGGAAGGCAGATGATGCTAAGCGCCAAGTGCCCGGCCTGCGCGCAGATTTCGAGTACTTTTCCGCTTCCCTGCTCCCGGACGTACCTCTTGACGAACGCAGAAGTATCCAGAAAGACCCTCATGGCTCGGATTCCAGGCGGTCTTTCATGATTTCCCTGCTGAGCGAGAGGCCTGGGATGGTAAGTTGCGGGGCTTCCCGCTTCCAGGAACGCTCCGGCTTCGGGATCGGGACGATCTCGGCGATGGGCCGGCCGTTTCGATAGACGCGCACCACCTCGCCCTCCTGGACCATGTCGAAGTAGCGCTTGATGTGTTTCCTCAATTCAACCACATTTGTTTCCCGCATATGTCACACCCCGGAGTGAAATGAATTCCTCATCGTTATTGTACATATTAATGTACATATTGCAATCACACAATGCAACGATCTCCCGGCGCCCCCCCTGTTGTGGCGTGGTCTCTCGGCCGCGCCACTCGTGATCTCATGACCACCCTGTTGTGGCGTGGTCTCCCGACCGCGCCACTCGATGCGACCGCGGGTCTCCAATTTGATTTGACCGCCCCCCGGGGAGACCTTCGGTCAGGCCCCGCGGCACGGTCGGGAGACCGTGCCACAACAGTGGAGATCGCGCCTCGACAGGGATCTCCGGGTGACATACGACCAAACAGCCCTTAACCGCGGCGGAAATGCTCATTAAGGACTTGCGGGATTCTCCCGGATTGGGTAAATTCAAACATTCCGCCCCCGTAGCTCAGGTGGATAGAGCACGAGATTCCTAATCTCGGTGCCACAGGTTCGAGTCCTGTCGGGGGCAACCAGTGAAATCAATGGGTTACTGCGTATTCCGACGATTCCGACCACCTAATCCGGTGGAAAGCGGCCACTGATTCCGGTTGAATCCGGCCACCGATTTCGCTGAAGGCGGCCACCTGTTCCAGGGGACTCCGGCCAGGAAAGAAGCA
>JBAQYM010000012.1:0-28459 GCA_049300095.1 Syntrophobacteraceae bacterium | reverse complement strand
CTGGGAATAGACCGCGTGACCCTCTACCGGAAAATGAAAAGATACAGCCTCACTGAAGACGCCCCCCGATGCTGAAATGTTGCATGCAACACCGAAATCATGCAACGCTTCTGTTGCATGCAACACTCATTTCCTTGCCGTTTATCGGCCAGCACGCCGCCCACCAATACGTAAGTTACCGTTATCGCCACATAATATGGAATAAGTAATACCCTCCGCCTTTCCGGCACAGATCTTGATCATACCAAAACATATCTGATCGTTATCCCACGCATTGCCCACCCATCACCGGTCCTGACAGGTGAGCGGTGGTTGGCGATGCTGAAGAAAAACCGGGGAATGTCAGGTTACCTCTGAAAGAGGGAAACCTCTCATATGGAGAAGGAATGAGGGTGAATATTCTCGTTATCGATGATGAAGAGAGCATCAGGTTCAGCTTTAGCAGATTCCTTGCGGCCGAAGGGCATACCGTGACCACTGCCGAAGGTTATCGGGAAGCTCTGGCAAGAATGGATGAGGCGGAATTTGAACTGATACTCGCGGATATCTTTCTCGATGATGGATGGGGGATAGATATTTTACGGGAGGTGATGCGGAGGAAGCTCAAGACTCGAGTGATCATCATGACGGCATATCCCAGTAGGGAAACATCTCAAGACAGTTTTCGCATGCACGCCGTCGATTACCTCGTTAAACCGCTAAAACAGGCGGGGCTGCTTCATTCCGTAAACGCGGCATTACGAAATTAGGGGGAATGGAGCCGGTGAGACAAATAGTCCGGGATAATCGCAATCAGACAACCATTCGAAAGGAGCGTGAAGTCTCGCATCCTGATGATCGTAAATTTAGCTCAGCGCACTCAGCGTATTGAATTCAAGCACTTATGAGAAGGAGAAGCAATGAATAGAAAAGTAACTTATCTGCGAGCTCTGGTTGGGGTCCTCGTTTTGTTATTGGCGGCCCCGCCCTGGGTCCTGGCACAGAGTGCCGGAACGGGTGCATTCAGGCAGGAAGAGCTGGACCAGATGCTTGCGCCGATCGCGCTCTATCCCGATTCCCTGCTCGGGCAGATCCTGGTGGCGGCGACCTACCCCGACCAGGTGACGGAAGCGGACCGATGGGTAAAGCAAAATAACAACCTCCAGGGCGATGCATTGAATGCCGCCCTGGACGGCATGGACTGGGACCTCAGTGTGAAGGCGCTGGTCCCCTTTCCACAGGTCCTCGCCATGATGAGCGATAAACAGGATTGGACCCAAAGAATGGGTGACGCTTTCCTGGCCCAGCAGGGCGATGTCATGGATACCATCCAGAGACTGAGGGGCAAGGCCCATGCTCAGGGCAATCTGAAAAGCACCGATCAACTGAAGGTAGTTGTCCGGGGGGAGAGTTTCGAGATCGAGCCGGCCAATCCTCAAGTTATCTATGTCCCCACGTACAACCCCACGGTGATCTACGGTTCCTGGTGGCACCCCGCGTACCCTCCCTACGCTTATAACCCCTATTACCCGCACTATGCCTATGATCCTTATTACACCGGGGCGGGCTTTGTTACGGTCGGGATGTTCGGCTTTGCCACGGGCATAGCGGTCGGATCAGTCTGGAATTCGGGATGGGGGCACTGGGACTGGGGCAGACATAATGTCAATGTCAATATCAACCGGACCATCAATATCAATCGCAACGATATCAGAAGAGGGGATATCAAGACCTCCAACTGGCATGATGTGAACCGCGAAAGAGGATCACATCGTTCGGGCAGGCATGATGTGAACCGCGAACGGGAACCACAGCGTTCCGGCCGGGATGCTGTTGGACAGTCCGGGGACAAGCGCACTTCCGGAAAAGCCGCGCTGAAGACTGGAGACAGACCGACGGCAGACTCAGTCCAAAAGGGACTTAAGCAGCGCGAGAGCAACACTCAGGTGCGTAAAGGCAAAAGTGCGGGACAGGAAAGCGGCCAGGCAAAGGTGCGTTCAGACCGCGGTGAAATGGGCCGCAGTGGGTCCTCCGGGAAATCCGGCGACCGAGTGGGTCGCAGTGGGGCCTCCGGAAAAGCCGGTGCTGAAAGAGGAAGCGCCATGTCCTCCGAGAGGTCCAAGGGTCAAAGGGGAGGCGCCATGTCCTCCGGGAAATCCAGTGGCGATAGCGTTCGCAATGCCGGTCGCGCGCCTGGTGGAAAGTCCGTTGGCGGCGGCGGAAAAGCCGGTGCTGGTGGTGGTCGTGAAAAGGCCGGTGGTGGTGGGAAAGCCGGTGGTGGTGGACATGGTCCTCAGGGCGACAATAAACACAATTAATAGCGGTCAAGAAGAGCAGTTTCAGTCTTGGGAGATTTTAAAAAGATGAAGTGAACCGGAGCGCCGTCACCCCCGGGATTGTCCCGGGGGTGGCGGCGGGTCCCACGATAAGGACGAGTAAAATCAACGCTGCCCTCGCAGCTCTTAGTTCGAAACGCCGAACTCGCTTGCGAAGGGTCGGGGGCCGGCAACCGCAAGCACTAAACTTCTAAATAAAAAGGAATAATTCATGAACTGGGATCAAATCGCCGGGAACTGGAAGCAGGTCAAAGGCGTGGTCAGGGAGAAGTGGGGTAAACTCACCGACGACGACGTGGACGTCATTGCAGGAAAACGCGACATACTCCTCGGCAAAATACAAGAAAAATACGGCGCCGCGCGTGAAGAGGCGGAAAAGGATCTCAAGGCCTGGGAAGCTTCTTTGAAGTAGTCAAGGCGAGTTCATCATTCCCGTCGTTTCCGGACTTTGTCCGGGAACGGCGGGAATATGTTTGAAAACTGCCGGCAACGAGTCCCATAAGCGCGGGGAGTGTTCTTTTCAGACCTGAGGCCGGCAACCTCTCAGATATTCCACGGGTAGGCCAAACCGCCCCCATACGGTAAGTTGCGGGGCTGGAGCACCCAAATCAGTGCAACCACGGGGATGCCATATCCATGCTCAAAAATGCGAAGCTGAAAAATGGTTCCAGCACTACTCGGGAAACTCGGGGTAGAACGCAAAGTCCCGAAAAGGCCAGGACAGAGAGTGCTCCACTGCTCGACCGGTATCAGCCGGTCTCATTCGATCTTTTTGCCCGATATCTCAGTGAGGCCAAGAAATACCCGCTCCTCAGCAGGGAAGACGAAAGGGATCTGGCGATCCGGTATCGTGAGAACGGCGATATCGAATCCGCCTACAAACTGATAACGGCTAACCTTCGCCTCGTGGTGAAGATCGCAATGGATTTCCAGCGCTACTGGATGCAGAACCTCATGGACCTTATCCAGGAAGGTAATGTCGGGCTCATGCAGGCCGTGAAGAAGTTCGATCCATACAAGGGGTTTAAGTTTTCGTACTATGCATCCTTCTGGATCAAGGCGTACATAATCAAGTTCATCATGGATAACTGGAAGCTCGTAAAAATAGGCACGACTCAGGCTCAGCGGAAACTGTTCTTCAATCTGCGAAAGGAAAAAGAGCGGCTGGAAGCCGAGGGCACAGAGGTGTCACCCAAGCTGCTCAGCAATCGGTTGGACGTCAAGGAATCGGAAATCATCGAGATGGACCAGCGGCTGAACAGTTGGGAAATATCGCTGGACAGCCCTGTGAGAGAGGATTCAGAGGATACTCACAAGTCGTTTTTGCCCTCGGATGACCTCCCGGTTGACGACCGGATAGCCGACCATGAAGCCAAGGCGATACTGCACGACAAGCTTGTGTTCTTCGGCGATCAGCTCAGGGGCAAGGAGGCTGTTATATTCGACAAACGGCTCCTCGCCGAGGACCCGATGACACTCCAGGGGATAGGGCACAAATTCGGGATCAGCCGTGAACGGGTCCGGCAGTTGGAAAGCCGTCTGAAAAAGAAGCTCAAGGCTTACCTCGAAGAGGAAATAACGGATATCGACCAGCTCCGGGAGAGTATGATAGAAGTTTAGAGCTTGTCCGTAAATAACCCAGTCGACTGTGAGCACAGCCTTACGGGTTGCTGCCCAATCACAGAAGGACAAATCCCCATGAAGCTGAAGTTCGGCTTGGGACGTCAAAATCGTCATTCCCGCCCAGAAGCACTGCGGGAATGACGATCCTTGGATCCTGAGCTGTATGCGAATGCATGGAATTCTGAGGTATGCCATTTGCGCAACAACCCTGAAAACCCTTACACAGCTTATTTACGGATAAATTCTTAGTATCCCCGGTTACCGACTTCTTGCCGAAAGGTTGAAAATCCCCGGGTCCATCACGGTGCGGATTTCAGTTGTAGTTCTATCCGTTCCTGGTCACCGTATACAAGGGCCACCAAAATGCTCAAATACTCCTGCAAATTTCTGGTCAGCAAAAAATTCTGCCGGACCAGTTCTTTTGCTATACGACCCATTTCCAGGGCCTTATCGGGGTGACGCAAGAGATATCTGGCGCGCAAAGCGGCCCCCTCCGGGGTCTTAACCAGGAAACCCGTGTGATGGTTCACTATCTGAAGCCGAATCCCCCCCGCATCGCCGCCAATCACGGGTTTTCCTTTCCACAGGGCCTCGGTCACGGTGAGGCCGAATCCTTCCTTGAGAGACTTTTGCAGCACCAGGTCCGCGCCTCGCTGCAGGGCATTGATCGTGACATGGGCATCCGGAGGTAAAAGCAGCACGTGGATGTCTTTATCGCCGCCGGCCTCATTGCGGACCTCGGCCAGGACCGCGGCGCCCTCCGGGTCGTCGGTTGCCTCGCCGCCCGCGAGGACCAATTGCAGTGACGGGGCGAAAGACTTGACCAATCGATATGATTTGATTACGCCCAGAGGGTCCTTGAACCGATCAAATCGCGAGACCTGGAGCATTATCAGTCGATCGGGGTCCAGACCGAATTGAAGTTTGGCGGCCAGGACTTCCTCCGGGGTCAGGTCCATGTTCTTTTCGCTGAGCGGGTCGATACTGGGCGGCATCAGATACTGGATGTGCGGCAAGGGTTGGGCAAAATCCGCCAGGGAAAAAATACTCGCATCGTATTCCATGACATAGTTACGCAAGTATTGCCACACCGGACGATAAGGATGGCTCAGGTCGATATGGCATCGCCAGATCCACTTCCCTTTTCGGTTCGGGCATGCCCTCAAAAGGGGCAGCGGCTGCGGATCGTGTATAATAACTATGTCGGCTTCCTCGAGGACCGAACGGAGCCCTTCCGAGTTTTGCGCGCCGGTTTCCTCGTAAACCTTGAATACCCCATCCCAGAGCGGAACGGGCACGCCTTGCAAGGCGTTGTGGAAGCTCTTGGTGACATGGAAAAACGCCTCTTCTCCTCGAATGACTTCCCACCGCACATCGAGGCCCAGATCTTTCTGGAGGGGGACCAGCTTGCTCAGAATTTCCGCGACGCCGCCACCCACATAAGTGGAGTTGACGTGCACCACCTTCATGCCTCTTAATGGCCTGGCAAGTTGGCGGAGTCGATCTATCACGTTTTCTCCGGTCACCGCCTCATAGTCTTGAATAGATGTCATCGGGTCACCCCCCGAAAAAAATATTTTGCGAACAGGTCCGCCAGTTGTCCGCGCAATTCCACCAGGGACCCAAAATAGGGATCAACCCCGGCCAATTGCGAGCAAAGGTCATTGTCACCGCAAGACCTCAACCAGGAGCGGAAATCGTCCATCATTTCAGGGCTGCGGCGTCTCGCATCGATAAAATGATAAAATATGCTGCCCACGGACATTTTGGGCACAGCCTCCACCAATTCCTCCGGCTCTTCAATTTTGACGCGGGTATCGAAAACCACCATTTGAGAGCGGACAAAATGAAACTGCATGTCGGGCTTGGCCCAGGTAACCGTTTCGATCTCGTCCAACCTCTGTTCGATGACGTTGAGCAACTCTTGGCGCAAGGATTCCAGATTTACAAAAGGATCGGGGTCGATAACAGACAATCGTTCCGCGAGGATATTATCTCGAAGGGCATGATGTACCCATTCGGCAAAATCGTTGTTGTATTCAGGCTCATCGAACCTGGGCCTCAGGAGCCCACCCCAAAAATGATGGTATATGCTTCCGAGATGAATGTTGAGCAAATGCTCTCGCATTTCCTTTAGGTTCTGGGCCTTTTTCCCGGTTGCTATGGTCACCAGCGCACAGTCTTTCACTAAAAATGGTTCCATGTTGGCATTTGTAGACATCTTACCCCCACAAGTTGATAGAAGTACTATTGACAGGAGGATACGCCATTGACTCTCAGCGGTTGGCCGGCACTCCCGGGAACACCGTCGGGGCGGAACCGCTCAAGCAGTTTGCGCGGGTCCCTCCTTTCCTTCGCTCAAAAGCAAGGCCACTGGAAAACTGAGTAATATATCTCCGACATAGAGTGTCTTGCCCGCGGAAACTACCTCGCCCGTAATAACATTGCGCCAGGCAGCGGGCGCCCCGTCAGGCATTATCACCTCCGTGTCCCGCCATACCTGTCGCCCCAGGGGAAAATCTCCCTCTTGCACCAGGTGGCTGAGAAACCTCGGAGCAATGACCATGGCCCATTGCCGCTGATACCTCCAGGCAAAGGCGATGACGTGGCCCCCGAACCTTCCCGCCGACTCAAGGGGAAGATAAGCACCGGAACGGAAGATCTCCCGGTTTGCTTTTTTGGCTTTGAGCGTCCGATAAATGAGAAAGAGCTTAATCTTTCCATCCTCTTTCGCGGAAAGGAGATCCTGGACCAGTGGGCCGATATCGGCATCATCGCGTTCACGGATGCCGGCCAGCATGGCGCGCCTTTTTTCGAAATCCACCGGCCGGCGATTATCGGGGTCCACCAGGCTCAGGTCCCACAGTTCAGAGCCCTGATAAAAATCTGGCACACCGGGTGAGGTAATCTTGAGCAGTGTCTGCGAGAGGGAGTTGAGTATCCCGTAGTGAGTAACTCTCCGGCAAAACGGGATAAGTTCTTTCAGAAATGCGTTGGCTTCCGAGCGGGCCAGGATTTTCTCGGCAAATGACGCGTAAGCGTCTTCATACTCAGTGTCGGGCTTCAACCACGCGGTGTGGACCTTGGCTTCCCGTACTGCTTTGATAATGTACGCCTTGATTCTTTGAACGAAGTCGGGATACTCGGCATCTGAAAAGGGAAATGCTCCGATGAGTGCCTGGTACAAAAAATACTCGTCGTTCCTATCCGGAACGGCCAAGCCTTGGACGCGCTTCTTTTTGCCCCTGTTTATCCTGATCCAGGCGCGGAGTTTTTTCAGCCACTCGTACGGCATCTCGGAGAGCACATTTATTCTGGCGCGCGCGTCTTCGCCTCTTTTGGTATCGTGAGTCGAGGTCGCATTCAGGGAATCCGACCACGAGTCGCTTTTCTTCTTGTTGAAGTCGTGGAATTCCTCGATCGAGCAGCCGAAGTGATCCGGGCGTCCACCCACCTCATTGAGCGACAGGAGCCGGTTGTACACATAATGCGTGGTATCTTCGACTCCCTTTGCCATGACCGGCCCGCTAAGTTGTTGGAACCTCATTGCAAAGTGGAGCCAGTCCCGCTTCTCTTCCTCGGAAACATAATCGGGAAAGTCCAGGAGAAGGAATCTGCGTACGAACGTAAATCCGTGTAAAAGGGCGGGGAAGTTGGTTCTTGCCCGGTCCACCGCTTCCAAAATGGTTTTCCTGTCGTCCTCCGAGACCACAACCTGGCTGATGTATGTCCTGTATACGGGAAATACCGCCAGGACTTCGGTCAGGGCCCTTTGCAGCGCGGACAGAGTTATGTCGCTTCCATGGCGGTCCCGGCCGGAGATCTTCTTCAGGAGTTGGGCGAGGTTGTGGACGTCGCTCGCCATATCTTCCTGGATCATCAGCTTTTTGTTGTTGCGCACGACATCTTCGTAAGAATTCTTCAAGCCGGTTACGCCGGCATAGATTCTGCCGAATGCTCGTTCATTTTCCTTTTGGCAAAACAACTCATTGACATAATTTGTAAAATCATAGCCGGTCGTCCCCTGGACCGGCCAGGAACGCGGCAGGTTTTCCTGAAGGTTGAGTATTTTCTCAACGACGATATAGGCTTTGGGCGCCCGTTCTCTCACTGTTCGAAGATAGCTCGCCGGATCGTACAGCCCATCGACATGATCGATTCTTAAACCGGTTACGATTCGTCTTTCAATCAGATCGAAAATCAGGCCGTGCGTGTGGTTTAGAACGTGCTCGTCTTCCACTTTGAGAGAAATCAGCCCGTTAACACAAAAAAAGCGGCGATAGTTTATTTCTTCCGCGGCCACTTTCCAGAATGAAAGCCTGAAGACTTGCTGGGAGAGAAGGTCGTCAAGAAAATTAAAACTCTCGGCTTTCCCCTTCTCACCGTTGAATGTCCGCACGTTTTCATCGACAAACGCCTTTATTGCCGCGTTACTGTTGTAGGCTTCCCACATGGTGTGCTGGATGAATTTTATCTGGTTATTGCGCTCCTCAGGCTCGTCGCTCGAAGAGAGCGACTTCAAAACATAGAGGATGCCTAAAAGTTTGATAAAGTCGGGATCGTCGCCGGCAAGTTTCTTTTTTAACTGGGACAAGTTGTTAAAGAGATTTAGATAAGATTCGATTCGCAGCGGGAAGGCGAGGTTGTAGTAAGCGGCCTTGAAACCGTCGGGACCGTATTGGAGGGCGATCTCGCCATCTTCGAGACTCTCTCCGTAGAACCTGCCAAGAAATGGCGCCAGAATTCTTTGTTTGAGGCTGGCGGACGGATAATCCCAATCCACGTCAAAAAACTGAAAGTACCTGGAGCTGGAACCATTCTCCAAAATATCCATCAGCAGCCGATTATCCGAATCTATCGCCATATGATTCGGGACAATATCCTGAATCCACCCCATGTTGTGTTTTCTCAGCTCATCGGCCAGCGCTTCGAAGTCGAAGAGTTTTCCCAGCTCAGGATTCAAGCAACCCGGGTCAACCACATCATAGCCGTGAAGGCTGCCCTTGACGGCTTTGAATATGGGAGAGGCGTACAGGTCGGATATACCCAGGTCCGCCAGATAGGAAATGACTCTCTGAGCGGCCTGAAATCCGAACGCGGGATTTAATTGAATCCGATAGGTCGCTGTTGGGCTATGCATGAGAGACTTCCCCGCCAAGATGGAATTTTAAAGCAGCCTCGAGGGCATCCGAATTCGAAAATTCTCAGCCAAAACCGTGGCATTGCGTATCCATTCTCGAGCATTCTCGTCGCCCGAGTCGGCCTTCTCCTTAAAGTCGGAGCAACATGTGTGAAGGATTTTGTAGCAGATGTTTTGGGTTTTCCAGAGATTAACCTCGAAGGGCAATGTCCGGGCCAGTTTTGCAGCCTTATTCAACCTCTCCAGGCGAGAAAGGTCGTCGGGTTGTTCGAGAAGTTGTTCGGCCAGACTCTCGATGTTCCCGGCCAGCAACAACCCCAGGGCAGTCGCATCCAGAGTTGCGCCGGCCAGATGAGCTTCTTCCAGAAGAGGTCTTACGACCTCGGAGTCAAGCCCATTTCCCTGAAGCACCCGGCGAAGCTTGGCATTCAGGGAAAAGTCCGCCGCGACCGACAGGACCCGGGGCCGCGGCGTGCCAGCCCCTGTCAGAAAGCGAATCAGGGGAGCATGGTGCTCGTAAATCGAGCTATATGCGGCTTCAGCCTCTCTCAGGGTCGGTCCCATGATCATGTCCAGGACTTTCCGCCGCGCATCGGCAAAGAGCGAGGTCAGCGAGTACGTGGACGTCCCGAAGTATTTACCCAGCAGAAGTATGGTCTTCGGGAAATCGGCCCCGGCGAAAGCCGCTGAAATCTCTTGGGCCAGAATTTCATATTTTTGCGCGCCCTGATATTCACCGGTGCCGCAGGCGATACTATGATCGCCAAGATGCAGGACGCCAAAGCACAGACTGGAGGATACGCGCGTAACCTCTGAAGTGACCGTGGCCCGCCCGATTACCAGCCTCGATCCTCCTACCTGAAAGCTGCGGTAGTCCTCCCGGGTGGCGGAATACGCATAGATCGAGGCGCGTTCGCCGATGTCCTGAAACAGCGAGCTTAAGGCATAGTGGGCGCCCACATCTTTCATATCGAGCATGGCGGGCCTGACGAATTTCTCATAAATGCTTCGGCCGTTACCGTGTTCGGGTATGTTGCTCCTGGCAAGTTCAAGCTGTTCGAGAAAGCCGGGTTCGAGGGCCTCGGTAAAAAGCTGGTCGGCCAGTTGAAGGACCCTGCCGGCGTATTCTATGATCTGAACCGTCTCAATCCCGGAAAGCTCGTCAAAGAACCAACCGCAACTTGTGTACATGAGCATGGCGTGCCGCTGGAGCTCCATGAGCTTGAGGACCGTGATCTCGTCCCCCGAGTTTAAGGGGCGGGTCGCGTGGCGGTTCATAAACGCCCCGATTCGTTCGGGTGATCGATCCACGATGATGTCGATGTAGTCGTCCCGGGCCGCCCAGGGATCGGTCAGAAACTGTCTGCCCATTTGTTCAAAAGCCGGATTCACGGCATCGCGGAGCCAGTCCAGGGCCGCGCGCAGTGGGGCCCGCCAAGATTGGTTCCAACCCGGGTTGCCTCCGCTGTTGCACCCGCAATCGGACCGCCAACGTTCGATGCCGTGGACGCAACTCCACGAGCTGTTTTCAAAGATCTCCACTTCGTACGTCGGTGGATGATCCTCCAGGTACCGGCCATAATTCGTCACCTGCGCCAGTCCGTTGGACTCGATGTGATGGAGCGCATGCGCCAGGGCCATGTCGCCCCCGCGATGATGGTGCCCATAGCTTTCGCCGTCCGTGGCGATGTGGACGAGGCGAGGCGAGTCGTCGGCGAAGGCGGACAGCAACCGGTTGGCGAACGCCTCGCCGTTGTCGAGCAGTCCTTCAAATGCAAGGGCCTGTGCAATGGGACCGTCGTAAAAAAACAGGGCCATGACGCGGCCGGACGGCAGCGACACCCGGTAGGCTATGGCGGGATAGATTTTTCCGCCGCTCACGTCCTGCCATTCATCACCGTCAATGGGCCGGACCCGGCTCGCCTGCCTGGGGGCAAGTATGGCAAAGCCGATGCCGTGTTGCGCCATGAGGTCCAGGGTTTCCAGGTCTACCGCCGTCTCGGGGAGCCACAACCCTTCCGGCTTGCGTCCGAAGCGATATTCAAAATCTCTTATTCCCCAGATAATCTGGGTGTTCTTGTCGCGGCTGTCGGCCAGCGGCAGGATCATGTGATTGTAGGCCTGGGCCAAAGCATTTCCATGACCGGAGAATTTCTCCAGGCTCTGCCGGTCGGCCTCCAGGATTGCCTCATAGGCGTCGGTGGCATAGTGCTGCATCCAGAGCAAGACCGTTGGACCGAAGTTGAAGCTTATGCTGGCATAATTGTTCACCAGTTGGGCGATTCGTCCTTCCGTGTCCCATATTCTCGACACGGCGTTTGCCGCGTAGCATTCGGCGGCAATCCGTTCGTTCCAGTCGTGGTACGGGAACGCCGAATCCTGGATCTCAATGGCCTCCAGCCAGGGGCTTTCTCTTGGAGGTTGATAAAAATGCCCATGGATACAAACAAATCGGTCCATCAGTTAGTCCTCCGGTTGCAGAGTTACAACGAGCAAGGCATATTTCGTCAAGGTAAGCGAGACTTTCCCGTCTGAATGAAGCAAGGCGGGCAGGTCGTCGCCCGGACCGTTCCATCGTTTCTCTCCCGACGCCAGGCGTTTCAGCCAGCGTCCGTAAGGCAAGGGAACGTCGACAGACAAGGCGGCGGCGCCAAAATGGAAGATGGCGGCGACGTGCTCCCCGCGGCCCCAGCGCCGAACGACCAGGGTATTCTCCCTCTCCAGGCACACAACTTCCATGCGGTCCTTGCTTAGTCCCGCGAAAGTTTGAATTTCACCTCGGAGCTTTATCAGCTCCTTGTACCATTGATACAGGATGCGATGGTTCCCCTGGTCCCGCAGGCTGTGATCCAGGGTTGCGCTTTGCCGGGTCGCTTCTTCCTGGGGGTCCGGCGGCTCATCCGAGCCCTGCAAATATGCGAACTCCTGTCGGCGTCCGCGGCGTACCGCCTCTCTGAGATCCGGGTCCGAATGGCTGACAAAATAGGGAAACGGCGCGGTTTCCCCGTATTCTTCGCCCATGAAGAGCAGGGGAATGAAAGGCGAAAGGAGCACCACGGCAGCCGCCAGCTTCAGACTTTCAAAAGAGACTAACGCGCCGAGCCGGTCTCCTGTTGGACGGTTACCCACCTGATCGTGGTTCTGGGCAAAGACCACGAGCTTGCCCGCGGATATCGTTTTGGAGGTGTTCCCGTGTCGACGCCTTCGCGCCGGGGAGTACGCCCCCGAATAGACAAAGCCCTCGGCAAAGGCCTTGGCAAGATCTTGAATGCGCCCGAAATCTTCGTAGTACCCGGTTCGCTCCCCGGTAAGAAGCGTGTGAAGCGCATGATGGAAATCGTCGTTCCATTGGGCATCCAGCCCATAGCCTCCCAGCTCCTGAGAGTGAACCAGCCGTGCGTCGTTTAAATCACTCTCGGCGATGACCTGGATACGGCGATTGAGCCGCTCGGCCCGCGCGTGCACCGCACAAGCCAATTCCTGCAGAAAATGGAGTGCGGAAAAGTCAAAAATCCCGTGAACCGCGTCGAGGCGCAAAGCATCCACGCGAAATTCCGTCACCCAGTAGAGCGCATTCTGGATAAAGAATCGCCTGACTTCGTCGCTGCCGGGCCCGTCAAAATTGATGGCCGCGCCCCAGGGTGTCCGGTACCGGTCGGTAAAGTAAGGGCCAAAATCCCGCAGGTAATTCCCTTCCGGCCCGAGGTGGTTGTAAACAACATCCAGAGTCACGGCCAGACCACGCTGATGGCACGCACTGACAAGTCTCTTGAGGCCCTCGGGGCCTCCATAGGAATTTTGCACGGCGAAAGGGTAGACGCCGTCATAGCCCCAGTTGCGATCCCCCGGGAATTGAGCGACGGGCATGATCTCAAGTGATGTTATGCCCAGGTCCTTCAGCTCATCCAGGTGTGGGACGACGGCCTCAAATGTGCCTTGAACGGTATAAGTCCCCACATGGAGCTCATAGAGCACATAATTCGAGAGAGGCATTCCGGGCCAGGGTGGCCCGTCCCAAACAAAATGGGGGTCAATGACCTGGGATGGCCCATGAACGCCTTCCGGCTGGAACCTGGAGGCGGGATCAGGACGTTCCGTGTCTCCATCGAGACGATAAAAATACCGTGTTCCCGGTTTAACCCCCCGCACGACACCCTGGTGGTAGCCCCGCGAGACTTTTTCCAGGGGCGCGATTCGCTCTTCCGGGAAAAGAATATGGACCTCCACCCGGTCAATCAAGGGGGCCCAAACGAGAAATCCGCATGTGTCTCC
Organism: Syntrophobacteraceae bacterium; assembly: GCA_049300095.1. GTDB lineage: Bacteria > Desulfobacterota > Syntrophobacteria > Syntrophobacterales > Syntrophobacteraceae > SbD1. Next base: position 15,109 of record JBAQYM010000012.1, on the reverse strand, counting down.
TCCCAGGCAGGTGGCTCCCAAATCACATTCGGACTTCACGGCAATCCTTCCCCCATAAGAACAACGCGGCCCCAAAACTGAAGCAACGGCCCCGACTCGGTGAGGAAATCCCGCGACCTCGACGTTCCATACCGACGCACATTGAATTGCCGCTTTCATATCCCCCGGTGAGGCGAAGGCAGGGGATGAAGGGTCTCCTTAAGGCAACCGTTCACCGCGGAGACGCAGAGGGCGCGGAGAAAAAGCGAATTTGTTGAGTCCGGGACGGCCCAGCTTCTTTGGAGGAGCGGGTCCTTGAAATTTTACCAAGAGCTTTGTGTAAATCCCGATTTTCTCGGCGCCCTCTGCGTCTCCGCGGTGAACAGTTACTCCTTCAGAACTCGCTTCTGGCCGCGATGTTCGAATTTATGGCGCCGGCCACCCCATGATCGGCACCGTGCTGATGCTGTTCTTCGGGCTGCCCTCGATCACCCGATCGCTATACGCCACGTAAACCAGCACATTGCGCTGGCGGTCGAAGAACCGAGCGACCTGAAGGCTCTTGAACAAGAGACTGCGGTGCTCGTCGAAGACGCGCTCTCCGTCCTTGAGTTCGCCGACGATCTTAATCGGCCCGATCTGGCGACAGGCGATGCCGGCGTCGCTCGTGTCCTCCGCCACGCCCAATTGACCCTTCACCCCTCCCGTTTGCGCACGGGAGATGTGACAGGCGACGCCCTGGACTTTGGGGTCGTCGAAGCCGTCGATCACGATCTTGTCGTTGGCCCCGAGCAAGCGAAAATGCGTGCTGACCGAGCCGACCGTGCCGCGTTCGGGGCGACTGAAGACCCACCATCCGAAGAGCACGATGACCAGGAGGACCCCTCCGCCGAGAATAATTCCGATCCGTTTCATGATGGTTTGCCTTCCGGGAGTGAATTCGCACCCCACTTTGGAGCCATAGGGGGATGAGGCGATAGATGAGATGACGGTTGGCGATCACACGTTATTCCTTGAATACGACATTCGAGAGCACGGTCGTATGGGCACCCTTCCCGCCGTTGTCTACACAGGGGAAAGATAGTGCTTCGACCACCTTTCCGCTCATCGAGTGTATCTCTTTTTTCTCATCGAGGAAGGACAAATGACTATATCTTTTCATGGCGGCGTTCCCCGTTCAGGCCCTTTCAGCGCACCTGGATCGCAATTGCGCCGATAGTCCCGATGTCCTTCAGCCGGACCTAATTCAGGAGCTGCCTCTTCCTGCCCGCACAAAGCAGGAGCACACCACCAACCACTACCGCCCCCACGCCGGCCCCGACAGGGACGTTGACATTCTGCTTTTCCGCAACCGACATCTCGAGCGGTCCCAGCTTGATGTCGTGAGTTTCCCTGGTGTAGCTGAACTCGCCGTACAGAAGCCCCATAATACCGGCCACAATCAGCACGATTCCCATGACCTTGACTGCGCTCATCTCGTCTCCTCCCTCGGAGAAATCCGTGGGCCTCCGGCGCGGGCGGGCGGGCAGCCGGGCTGCTCCGCCCCGTGCCCTGCCGGATAAAATCATTGAATACAGGTCATCAGAGTAAAGGGTCCGAAATCAGAGGGAGCCATTCCCTCTCCCTCGTTGCACCAGCGAAGTGGGGGAGAGGGAATTGCCGGGCAGTTTCCCGGACCACCTCTGATCTTGCCAATCCTTAATAACCTCCTACCCGCCTACCCTGATCGTGCTCGCCGATGATGTAGCCTACGCCCGCACCGGCGGCGCCACCCACAGCGGCTCCAACAGCGGGATTTCCGCCAACGACGGCGCCAAGTACGGCCCCGCCGGCAGCGCCGATGGCTCCGCCGCTCAGGGTTGTTTGTTGTGTGTGCGACATGCCGGCACAACCAAATGTGCAGGCAAAAGCAAGAATAACAAAAAGGAACATTATGCGTTTCATCTCATTTCTCCTTCTTACTGTGATGTTCTCTAGGGTTACTTCCTCAGCGGACGACCGGCGATGCCCGTTTTTATATTGGGTTTGATCATTGTGTCCCAGATCGCCTTGGTTACGGGCTCGTCAATCAGAGCCGGGTTCGCGCTGTAATACTTGTCCACACGAGCAACAACTTCATTCATGGGTATATTTGCCATTCCCTCAACAACTTTTGGAACGAAGCTGTCTCTTTTTAGCTCAGGATACTTATCCATCAAGTGTTGTTCAATTGTCACCACATGTCCGAAACCCCAGATAAAAGCAACCTTGGAATCGTGCGTCATCTTCTGCCACAAAGCTCCCGTCAGGGTCGGCATTCCCAGGGAGTCTTGCAGTCCTTTTTCAACGGCTTTTCGATCGGCTTTTTGCTCGGTGCTCTTCTCCGCGGCCGGCACATTGAACGAGCAGGCCGTGAACCCGATAAAAAGAGCAACTACAAGGTAAATCCCCACCATTTTCAGTCTGTTCACAAGAATTCCCTTCCCGTTAGTTTTTCAACGCATTTCTTCCTGTCCTCGATGAATCGACCTCATAGGAGACAAAAAGACTTCGATTGCCTTCCACCCCGTCAAGAATGGCTGAGACTGCGTACTGCAATGCGATCCTGGCGCCCTCCTCCGGCGTCGATGCGAACCATTTTCCGGTGCTGGACTCTCCGTGTCCCTTTATTTTTGTGACGGTTGCCCCATCGCCGGCATAGAACTCCGTTAAGAGATCGATATCGAAGCCATACTTCTGATGCTCAACCGAAGAATCGACGCGCATGAATTTGGGTATCACCACATAGTCATATGTCCGCACCTCCATGTTGTCCGGATCTCCGGGAGTGAGCATCGCCATAGCCTCGGCTTCGCTCCTCACCGACCAGACATCAACGGAAGCGAATTCGATTTCAAAGGCGGCCCTCAGTTCCCGTGCGCCCTCCTGGCCAAGCGGGTGGCGTATTGCATCTCCTTCATAAGTGGCCGTATACTCGAAGCGCTGGAATTCTTCCGGGAGCAGCAGAAGAACCTTGACCGATACCGGCGGTCTTCCATACTGGGAATAATCCACGGGAGCCACCCCCGAACTCTGCGCACCACTGGATGTGGCTAAAAGAAGCGATGCGAGAAAAAGGAAGCACAAATGTACTGTCGTCTTCATAGCCGATCTCCTCGTTCATATGTATTGCAGTGCCCTTGCAGCCTCTTGCCAAGGGGCTCGAATGTCATTCCCGGTATATCTTTTTTCCACTCCCGCGGGATGAACCGCACCTCAAGGCGGTTGCCCGCATCGAATCCTTACCCGATTTAATTCAGGAATCAGCCTATCCACAGGTCGCCGGGTCCCTATTGAATCGGGGTGAACCCTACCTCCCGATACGGAACGTCGAAACAGAATCTATGATCCCGAAGACACTCAACAGCCATAGAATCACGACGATCACGATGACTGCATTCAAGATTTTCCTGATTTTCCGGTCCATCGGTATGTAGTTGTTGATCAGCCAAAGGATAACGCCAACCACAACCAGGCTAATGATCAAATGAATCAAAGGCATCCTCGTCTCCTTTCATGTCCTTAGCGCACCAACAGGAGCACTGCCACGATCAGAAGGACCATTCCCAGGCCACTGCTGGGATAATATCCCCACGCCCGGCTATGCGGCCAGGCAGGGAGCGCTCCGATGAGCAGAAGAACCAGTAAAATAAGGAGAATCGTCCCTAACATTTTCTCTTTCCTTCCTGCTGTATGCCCGCAGTGTGTTAGCCCTTATCCGCTGTCCCTTACCAAAAGCTGGATCACAGATGAGAACCGGGATGGAAGCCTGATGAGCCAAGCTACATTATCTTTGAGCAAGTTCCATGCCCGGTGTATCGAGAGGCGTCGCGTTTTGAATTTAGCTAATATGTATAAGGAGTTATGGCAGGGTGAGAGCGATCGAAGGTTGTGGATTCGAGTAGAAAGGGTGTTGCGTGCAACAGAAGCGTTGCATGACTTTCATGACACATGCAACATCGATTGCGCCTGTTCCCCAACGTCACTCGACGTCATAATACAACGCGAAAATTTCGCTGCTCGACCGGGTTTCCGGCAGCACATAGACGATACCATACGTCGCGGTAAAAGCCGGGCCCACAACGTTATCGTAGAACTTCGCCGAAACATTGATGCAACCATATGAAATACGGTTGTCGAGCGGGGTTGGAGTGGCCAGGCGCTGCAGGCGGCGCTCCTTGGGCTTGGTCGTAATCACCCGATGCAGGGAAACGGCGCCGTCGTAGTCCACCCAGAGGACGTCCTTTCCGTGGAAATTGTAGCCCAGCGAGGCCACGAAGCGGCCGGCCGGTGTGGTGCGCTCCGCGGGGCGTATGGCCGACAACTTCCGGTCACCGATACCGGGGATGGAGTCGTCGCCCCGCGCCAGGCCCAGCAGGGCTGGGCCTGCGCCACGAAGTCGCCCATCGGCGCCGAATACAAAGACTTTGGCGTCAATCTTGTCGACAATCACGAATGGCATGCCGCTGTTGTCACCTGAATCGACGACCCAGTCCGCCACGTGCCGGACGTCACGGGACTTATGCTCCCGTCCGAAGTTCGCCCGTTTGGGATGAGGCGCCACCACAGGTTGCGTCTTAATAGTTGAGGGGGCTGCCGCAATTTCACGCGCGGACGATGAGCGGTTCGGGCTGGACAATTGCCCAGCGTTGTCCGCGGCGGCAACTTGGTGGGGGGTAAAACCGACGGCCAGCAGGCCAAGACAAAGTCCTTTGGTCAGGATCGCCGCAAGCGAGCGTACGCTCCCTGAGCGCTTTGTACCCCGCAATGCCGGCAAAAGGAACAGCCTGATCTTTTTTCTATTTGTTGTCATACGGATTGGCCGTGCCGCATCGGCATGTTTCTCTCGTCCAGCAACAACCGTAAGTAGCCCTGCCCCGTGTTTTATCAATCAGCGAGGCAGGGCGCCGGGGTGGTTTAGTTGCGGTCCTGTTTGGGCGGAGGAGCCGGTTGGGCCGGTGCGGGCGCGCGGTAAGGAGCCGGTTGGACTACCGCGGGCGGGGAGTACTGAGCGATGATCTCAGCCTTCTCTTTCTCATGGCCGCAATACTCTTGCATCCTGGCGTTCATCGAGGCGCAACCACCCAAAGTCATACCGATGAAGATAAACAATAATGCGAGTCCAAATGATCTTTTTCTCATAGTGTACCCCTTACCTTAGATTTATTTCAATTAGTAACCACTCTCATCAATTGCCGCCCCTCCGACCGGTTCAGCAATTTTTCCACAGACCAAACATCTCCATCGAGCTGCAAATTTTCTCCGCGTTACCTCCTGTACAAGATGTCTATTCCACATCCATCACCGAGAACGATATCAGCGAGTATTCAGTATAAATTCTGTCATCCATTCCGGCAGATCGTTCCGTCCGGGTAACTGCTAAAGCAAGTTCTATGCCCGACTGGTCTAGATTTGTCGAGCCCGTCTTTTTGTTAATATGTATAAACACTTACATAAGAATGAGGCATGTGGATATTAAGATGTCGCGATGTTGGAGTGTTGCATGTTATACAAAAGTCACGCAACGCTTCAGTTGCATGCAACACTCCTGTTTCTTGCCGGCAATAGACCGGAACACTGCCGCTCAGCCTTAAATTCACGTTATGCCACAGTAATAAATGATGACCGGTCATGACCACATGATATCAAGGATTAAAGCGACTGATTGGGTATCCGGTTCATGGAGCCGGCCGCCTTGAACGTGGAGACGGCCCGGTTAATAAGTGCCCCGGCTGTTGTAACTGTTCCCATCAACCGTGAGCCCCTGATACTTATATTTTATGAACCGAGAGCTGGTAACCCGGCAGAAAGGCGACATCATGCAAAAGACTTTCAAATACGAAGACATCGAACAAATGTTGGCTGAGGCCGATGATCTCCTCAAACGAATTGATCCCGAGATCATCGAATACATGGAAGAAGAGCGACGAGCCCAACTTGAAGAACAGGCTCAGGGCCTGAAAAAACTCAAGTCTGAGGTTCAGGATAAGATCGGGAAGGCCGGATCTCCCGAGGGCGGCGCCTACGGTGAAGGAATGCACGAGGCAATCGAGGATATTGCAAAGGCGATGAAGGAATTAGCAAGCTACCTTTCCTGATTTGCGCAAAGTGTCGAGTCCGTCTTCGACCGGCTAGAGCGTAAGGGCTTCGATCATCTCCCTGGGATGTTGCATGTCCACCCTCCGGCCGGTTTCGAGACCGGCGTGTATCTTCACGAAGGTCGGCGCCGCTCTTACTTTCTCGCGTTCATTGAGCCAGTTCATGGCCTCGGGATTTTTCTCCCACTCGATGGTAATAAAGTTCATCGCGGGAGAGCGTTTCCGCGCTTCAAGAAAGTATGGCCGGGCGGCTTTGCAGTCGCCGCATCCTTCGATCCTCACCATAAGAAGGGTGTCGCCATCCCGTGTAAGAACTTCTCGAAAAAACTGCTCATCTGTCACGTCAGGATATGTGAATTCTTCCTCTGTTTTTTGTCTTGTCAGGATTTTTTCTTTAAAACTTGGGCTTCCTTCGGCACATTCCTCACACGGACTTGTTGAAGGCAGCGATTCAACGTATCCGATCGCACTCAACGCCGCGGTTAATCCCGTGCCCGGTAGCGATGCCGATCTGCTTGAACGGGACGTTGGTTACGTCCCCGACTGCCCACACACCTTGGGCGGATGTTTCACCGAGCACTCCCACCGTAATTTCCCCATATTGGTTGGTGTCAACCAGGTCGGTGAATGGCTGAGAATTGACCGTGGCGCCGATGCTCGGGAATACGCCGTCAACATCTTCCACCCACTCCCTGCCGGTTTTCAGGTCCCTGAGCTTTATTCCTGTCACCGCGGCGGCGCCGCTGATTTCGAGTACCTCAGTGTTTCTGATGACTTTCACATTGGGAAGGTTCGTAATTCGCTGCCTGAGATCGGGATTGCCTGTAAAATCATCCGTGACTATTACCGCGATCACTTCCCTGGCATACTTGGTGAGCGTAAGGATATTCTCAAGGGCCGTATTGCCGCCGCCAACGACTGCAACCCTGTCGTCTTTGAAGAATGGAGCATCGCATGTTCCGCAAAACGCGATGCCCTTGCCTTGCAGCTCTTGCGCACCCGGGACGGGGAGGTTCTTGCGCGTCGCGCCGGTTGCAACGATAAGCGCCTTTGTGAAAAACACCGTGTCCCCATTATCTGTCCGCGCCGTAAGCTTGTACAGTTTGCCCGCCGCCTCGGTAACGGAGACGATAGAACCCTTCACCATGGAGAGGTATTCGGGGAATTTTCTTTGCAGGTTTTCAAAGAATGCGAGCATGCCTTCCTGGAAGGTTTTACCCGACAGGGCTGGAACAAACGGCCAATTAGTGATCTCGGGAGTGTTGTTTATCTGGCCTCCAACTTCGGCGCCAACGGCAATCACATTAAGATGGGCTTCAAGCAGATAGACCAGTGCGGACAGTCCTGCCGGTCCCACTCCGATGATCGCAACGTCGTACATTTTTTTCTTTGTCATATTTTCCATTTCGTAGTCCCCTCCACAGCAATAATCCGCTTTGGCAAAGCCTTTTTAGTAATGACTATCCGGCATCCACCGGCTGCAAGTCCGGCTCTGATTTCTCTTGGCGGAGACGTCCCGAATGGGAAGCAAGAATTCCTCTGCGTGACTTGCACGGGGCTCGCAGAGGAATCCTGAAAGCGGAAGAAAGGTTGAGATGGTTCAAAAAGAGAAAAGGCAAGACGAATCCTCATCTCATCCAAGATAAGTGATCCGGCAAAGCGTCGCAAACAAAGAGGCCTATTCGGCGGATTCAAAGTTCTCCAGAAATTGCGATATTTGAACTCCCAAATAGATGCACTGAACCCCCTCGAAGCAGGCATCCGCATCTTTCTTCTCGAGGTGAGTCGTCAATTCGTGCTTTCCTTTAACCAACTTGACGATCCAGGCATCTTTCTCACGGTCAAAACTTAATGACAGTGAAAGACCATGCTTTACGATCTCAGGGTACATTTCCCGAAGTTTGGAATCTAAGGCTTTTGGATCTACCATGGGCAGTTCCTCCTTTTTACCAAGATAAGACATCGTGCAAGGTTAACATCTCACGCACCCGGATATTTCTGTCCAACATAGAAGCATTCCGCATTATTAGGCAAGCTCTATGCCCGGTGGGTCAAAAACCGTGGCGGTTCGATTTTAGCTGGTGTGTATAGACACTTAGGGCAAGAGGAAACAATGAAAGGGCGGGTATCAAGCGCCCGCCTATCCATCGGTTCTCGTGACGAGAAGGTTGTGGGGAAACCGTCTCATTGGATACATGCTATACGGCAGCTTCACCGTCTGCCGAAAGAATGAGGCCGCCGGCCGTTATTTCCTGCAATTCTTCCTCGGAAAACTCCATACCCGAGCGTCTTTCCCACGCCGGGGGAAGCCTGTCGGAATAGATATCTCCGCCACCGCCCAGAAAGCCCGAATAGTCGTCTGCGTCCACATTGCTCATCCATAAAGGTCTTCGCTGTTTTCTAAGTTCCGTGATATTGAATTCCATGGTGATGAATCCTTGTTCTGACAATATATTAAGTTATTTTGAACTCTTGTATCATGACCGATAACTATTATCCGACATCCGCATAGGATAAGCATTCGTTTCGGATTGTCCAACAACAGGATTTTGCAGGCTCTGCGGAATGTGAATGGCGACAAATGGAGCTGACTCTCAGGCCCGGGCTATAACGCACGCGGCAGGCAAAGACGAAGGGGGTGCCGGCTTTGGATCGTTTTCTTAGGATGTCGCAGGCCTGGACTGATTGACAGGTAGGGTGATCATAAATATCGATCCCGCTCCCTCCCTGCTTCTCGCCGTAATACTCCCGCCGTGGCGTTCGGCGATTTTGCGGCAGATGGCCAGTCCCATGCCCGATCCCTCGAACGCGCTTCGGCCGTGCAGTCGCTGAAAAAGGGAAAATACCCGGTCGAGATACTTTTCGTCAAAACCGATGCCGTTATCCTCAACGAAGATGCGGCATAGGGCCGCTCCCGTCCCTCCGGCAGCTTCCGTGTTGGTGGTGAGTTCAGCCCGGATATGGACCAGCGGGGCCTCCTGGCCGCGGAACTTGAGTGAATTGCCGATGAGGTTTTGGAAAAGCTGCCGCATCTGAATTCGGTCAGCCTCGATCTCCGGAAGGTCCCCCACGTCGACTCGCCCGCCGCTCTTTTCGATCGCCATTTCAAGATCGCTCACCACTTCCTGAACCAGCAGGGTGAGATCGACACACCGAACACCCTCAGCTCTTGTCACCACCTGGGAGTAGTCGAGCAGAGCCTGGATCATCTCGGACATGCGCTTTGCCGCACCGGTCATGCGCTTGAGGAAGTCTCGCCCTTCCCCGTCAAGGCACGCGCCGTGTCTTTCCACCAAACGGCTGCCGAAGGCCTGGACCTTACGAAGCGGCTCCTGCAAATCATGGGAAGCAACGAAGGCGAACTCCTGGAGCTCCTTGTTGCTGCGCTCGAGCTCATCGGCATAACCCCTCGTCTCCTCTTCCGCGCGCCTTCGCTCCACGACTTCGGAGGCCAGCTCCGTTGTGCGCTCCTCGACCCGCCTTTCCAGTTCGCCGTGAGCCTTTCTAAGCACCTCTTCGGCGCGCTTTTTCTCTGAGATGTCCGTTGCGGAGGTCCTGCACGAGACAGTGCCGTCCGCGCTCTCCATGAATATGCTGTCGAGGCGGGCATAGATCTCGCCGCCATCTTTCACCTTCAGCCCGACTTCGCGGGTGTCGGCCTCACGGGTGTCGAAAACCCTTTTTAAGTGCGAGTGAAATTCCTTCCTGTCGCCCTCGATCACCATGACCGCAAAGGGCATGTTGATGAGATTGCGCCTCTCGATACCCAGTTGCTTTGCTCCGGTAAGGTTCACCTCGATGATCCGGCCCCGCTCGTCGAAAGCAAAATAGCCTACGGGAGCGAAGTCGTAGAGGTCCGCATAGCGCATGCGGGATTCTTCGAGCAGTGCATGCGCGCTGCGAAGCTCTTCGTTTTGGATCTCGAGTTCAACCTGGTGGATTCGAAGCTCGTGGATCAACCGGCGCATATCCTCAAGGGAGCACTCGATGATGGGGTCTTCCCCCGACCTCAATGCCTCTTCGGCCCTGCTTCGAAGATCGTCTCCGGTGGGTGTCTTCCGCTTCATGAGTGAAACTCCCTCGCTTCGCCTTTCATCAATACGGACCCTCTGTCCCGCGGGTCAGGTTACTTTCGCCCGCTCGGCTTCCATTGCTTCAAGCCGGCCCTTAAGCTCTTCCACGGCCCTTTTAAGCTCGGCCTCTCTTCGATCCTGCCGGGTGATGTCTTCAAGGGCCAGAAGCACGAGATACGGCCTACCCTCCCCGCGCTCGATCCGCCGCGCATTGAGCAGCATCCTCTTTTGGCCGATCGAGGGGAAGTCATGCCCGACCTCGAAGTCTTCAAAGGAGGCGTTTTCGGCAATGATGCGCTCCAGGAGCCCTCGAAGCACGGGAATGTCCCACTGGCCGTTTCCCAGCTCGAAGATGCGCTTTCCCGCCGTCTCTTCGCGCGAAACCTCGAAGGTGCGATAGAACGCCCTGTTGGCCGATGCCACCCTGAGATCCGCATCCAGGGCGACGAGGGGCTCGCGCACCGTTTCAACAATGCCCTCGGCGTAGAGCCTGGCTTCCCGCATGGACTCCTCGGCAAACCTCATCCGGGTGATATCGGTAAAAGTGATGACAACCCCGTCGATGACGTTTTCTTTGGTGCGGTAGGGAAGGATGCGAACGGAAAACCACTTGCCGTCCCGGGTCTGGACTTCGCTCCCTTTGGCCTGAAGGGTCCCGATTACCGCCTGGGCATCGGCAAAGAGATTCTCGCAGTTGATCTTCGAGGTAATATCCCGGATAGAGCGGCCGACATCGGACGGGATGAGACTAAAGAGCCTTGTCATGGAAGGCGTGAAGCGCTTGATGGCAAGGCCGTTATCGAGAAAGATGGTGCCGATCTCCGTGCTGGCAAGGAGATTGTCCACATCGTTGCTCACCGCCATGAGTTCGTCCACCTTGGCCTGAAGCTCGGAGTTCACGGTAGTGAGTTCCTCGTTTACCGACTGGAGCTCTTCCTTGGAGGTTTCCACCTCCTCGTTCATGCTCTGCAGCTCCTCGTTGGCGGACTGGAGCTCCTCATTGGTCGATTTGAGCTCCTCGTTGGACGCTTCGAGCTCTTCGATGGTTGCCTGAAGATTTTCTCTGGTGGTCTGCAGTTCCTGCTCGAGGCCCGCGGCGCGGGGATCGGTTTCCCCGGCCGGTCCGCGTTTCTTCCGGACCGGCTTCGGCAATCCCGAAGGAACGGTCTCGGTAAAAACGACGAGCAGCAGGACCTGTGCGCTCGGCGTCCTCTCAATAGACCGGATGGTCACATCGACATGTCTCGACTCATCATTTTCCTTGATCTCGACCTTCTTCAGGGTGACGGGCTCACCGTCCCGGATCACTTTCTGGAGCGCCAGCGGCAGCCGGTCGCGAAGCCCGTCCGGGGCCATCCTCAGAAGGTTGAAGCTCGGCTCCCCTTTCGGGGCCCAAAGGTACCTTCGGGTAAGTCCCTGGTAGTAGAGAACATCGAGCTTTTCGTTTACAAGGACGCAGGCGGGTGAATACTCATCGAGGACGATCTTTTCCACGATCTCCCGGGCGCTCCGGCGGGAGGCCACGCCCTTGCCGCGCCCTCCTTGGCCGGCCTGGGGCGGCAGCTCGGGCATCGGTCTGGGTGAGAGCACCTTCTTTGCTTTGAAGAGCTTCGACTTGATATCGACCGCGGAGAAAAGATCGGAAGACTCCCCGATGGTCTCCGAGGTGCCGAGCATGAGGTATCCGTTCTGATTGAGGGTATAGTGAAAGAGGCCCAGCACTTTTTTCTGCAGGGTGTTGTCCATGTAGATGAGGACATTTCTACAGCTTATGAGATCGAGCTTCGAAAACGGGGGATCGGCCACCAGGTCCTGGACGGCAAAGACCAGGCGATCTCGTATTTCAGTTTTGAGCCTATAGGAGTGATTGTTCTTGATAAAGAAGCGCTTGAGCCGCTCTTTCGATACATCCGCCTCGATGGTCTCCGGGTATTCGCAGGTCCTGGCGCGCTGGACCGCTTCGGGGTCCAGGTCGGTTGCAAAGACCTGGAGAGGCATGCGCCGGTTCAAGCTCTCCATGGCTTCTTCAAAAAGAATGGCAATCGATACGACCTCCTCCCCGGTAGCACAGGCCGGGACCCACACCCGCACGGGCTCATCATCCCGCCTGCCGAGAAGAATTTCGGGGATGATCTTTTCCGAGAGCACCTCAAAGGCCCTGGGGTCTCGAAAGAACTTCGTGACCAGGATGAGCAGCTCTTTAAAGAGCCGGTTGACCTCGCCCGGATTCTCCCGAAGATAGCGGTAGTAATCCCTTATGTCTTCTATCTTGTGGATGGCCATGCGCCGCTTGATCCTCCGGCGGATGGTGTTTTGCTTGTAGTGGGTAAAATCCCTTCCCGTCGTGGAGCGGAGCAGGAGGAGGACTTTCTGCACGTGATCGAGGAAAAGCTTCTCTTCGGTTTCGCTTTCTTGCGGGGCCTTGAAATAGGCTTGGCCCACATAGGCCGTGAGATCTCTGGGCATATCTTCGACCCGAAGCACCAGGTCGACGAGACCGGTTTCGATGGCGCTTCGCGGCATACCGTCAAATTTCGCCTGCTCGGGGTCCTGAACGATGGTGAGACCGCCGGCTTCCTTTATGGCCCGCAGGCCGAGGGTCCCGTCGTTGCCCGTTCCGGAGAAGACCACGCAAACGGATTTGTGCCCCAGGTCCAGGGCAAGGGAGCGAAAGAAGTGATCGATGGGATACCTGGCCCCGCGTCCCTTTTCCGGCTCGCTCAAAAGGATCTCGCCGTTAAAGAGGGAAACATCGCTGCCCGGCGGGTTGAGGTAGACGCGGTTGGGCTCGACCCGCATCCGGTCTTGCGCATCCACCACTTCCATTTGCGTGTGCTTCTCGAGAAGAGAGCCCAGCATGCTCTTCCCCTGCGCGCTCACATGCTGGATGACCACAAAGGCCATGCCCGCATCGGAGTCCATATGGTCGAAGAACTCCTGCAGGGCCTCGAGGCCGCCGGCAGAAGCCCCCATGGCCACAACGGGAAATGCACCCTGTGCGCCTTCGCCCTCGGAGGGTCCCTCTTTTTTCGAATTCTGTCGTTTCATGGCTTCCTTCCTGCGGCGTGGTGGGGCCTTGAGGTCTTGCGATCTTCAAATCGGCAAGCTCGCTCGAACAAATCGCAAACGGGACGAGGTTAGCCTCCGGGTGGATCTTTCATAGAAGCGCCTTCCGTGTTAAAGCCGGGGCCTCCACGATGAGTATCGAAGCTCAAACCTTTCTCTCAGCCGGCAGCCGCGCATCCGGGAGAAGGTCGACAACGGGCAGGGAGACCGCACTGAACCAGTAGACGCCAAGCGCTCTCATCTTCGCAATGATGTCTTTATAATCCGAAGATTTGGAAATGAACGAATTGGCGCCGTGTCTGTGGCAGAAATTGATGTCCCTTTGATCGCACGAAGTCGACAGGATGACGACGGGGATGGATTTGAGGCGGGTATCGGCCTTTATCTCCAGCAACGCTTCGCGACCGCTTTTTTGGGGCATATTGAGGTCAAGGAGGATGAGGTCCGGGCATGGCTTCTCCGATTTCCCGCAGCTTGCCTCACAGGAGTGAAGATAATCCATGAGCGCCTGACCGTCACTTACAAAACGGATGTCCGATGCCGGATTCCACTCCCTCAGGGCATCCCGAACGAGCAGGCAGTCGTCCTCATCGTCGTCCGCCATCATGATCAACAGCCGTGGCTTACTTTGAAGAGTCATGTTGGATGCTCCTTTCCCTTAAAGCGTCCAGTGGCTCTTGGCGACCCATCCATGACGGTTTCTCCGGCTATGAGATGCCGTCAAAACGCGCGAGCTTCTTGAGTGTATCCTTTACTTCGGCGACTATCCTGGCGGCCCTCCCGCATTCGGCTCCGGCACTCTTGCGGGCCTTCCGGGCACGGTTTTCAAGGCTCACGTGCTCAGGCAGACTCTTACCCAGGTATTCGCACCGCATCCGCCCGTTTTCCCTGTAGTAGGCGTACCAGTAGGGGCCATGGAGCTCTCCCCGGGCACACCGGCAGCCCTTTTTCCCGCACCTGGTCTTTTCGAGCCGGTAGCACCTGGCGCCCCGGCGGCCGGCCTCCATGATCTCCCGACCGGGCCCGACGGGAATCTGCTCGATGCCGTCCGCGTCCTCAGCGCTCTCGTCATGATCGAGATCGACGGCGTACGGTCCCAGCCGGTGCGGATCATCGAGGCTCATTCGACCGGATTCGGCTCTTTTCTTATGTAGCATGTCCATGCTGATGTTCTCCCTGGAATGTTACATAAGGAGTATACTGGAAACGCGAGCCGGCATCAATGATCTTAGGAGAGAATCCAGCGCCCTAGCTGGGTTTAAACGACTTGTCCCGTCGGGTTTCGTCATGAGGGGAACCGCGGAAAAATCGAGTCCTGCGGACCAATAGTGTTGGACTCCACGAAGACCTTGGATAGGACGCCGCGGTGGAAGCCGGCCATTCAAAAAGCTCGAAGGCAGGGGGAGGTACTGTCCTTTTTCCTTGCGCCACTCATGACTTGCGGCTCGGGCGATTACGGCCTGGATTATCATCTCCGCAAGGGCTTCATCAGGGGAGAGCTTGTTCCATGCCTTCAGTGCGGCTGGCTTGTTCTGTTTTTTTGGGTAGACTGTGAAGAACCGGCGGAAAGCGTCGCTCTCGTAGGTATTGCTCTCCTTTCTCGATGACTTGCGCTTGGCACTGGAATTTTCGGCGCGCCCATTCCCCCTCTGGGGGACTATGGGGGAGATATGTTCCTGTTCCTGTTCCTGATTTCGGGAACCCTTCGCGAAGGCTTTCTTAAAGGCTTTCAGAAAGCCTGCCCCCTTGACTGCGTATTCCGACGATTCCGACCACCTAATCCGGTGGAAAGCGGCCACTGATTCCGGTTGAATCCGGCCACCGATTTCGCTGAAGGCGGCCACCTGTTCCAGGGGACTCCGGCCAGGAAAGAAG
>JBAQYM010000011.1:0-32836 GCA_049300095.1 Syntrophobacteraceae bacterium | reverse complement strand
GGGATCAACCCCGCCCCTACGTCCAAAGGACGGCATCAGGCCCGCCGTAAATCCGTAGGGGCGGGGTTGATCCCCGCCCGGACCGCCCGGACCGCCCGGACCGCTTTGAACGCAACCTCGTGTTACTCCCCACAAATATTGAGCATTTCGCGCAAACGACAAAACAACCCTTATATTTCTTAACTAGGAGATACCGAGATGCCGGATCGGTGTGGAGGCTGTCTCCGCGTCTTATTTTATAGATAAATAATTATGATGTCGCCGTCATACAGTCTCATATGGGGCCGAGTGATACGCAAGGTTTTCGCCGGCAACGGGTTCCAGGGAGACCATGATTATTCCCAAGCGTTCGATGCTCGTCCGCAGGCTTCGGGCGGCGGTCCCGGCCGTTGTTTTCTGCGCTCTCGCTTTGTATGCCGCCTGGCCGTGGTTGCCCCTGTCCGCGCACGGCAAGCCCCCGCGCACTATTGTCCTGTACGGCTTCAGCATCCTGGGCGAGGCGGTGAACGAGGGCGTCTTTCCGGCCTTCCAGGAGGAATGGCGGTCGCAAACCGGTGAGCATGTCGAGCTGGTCAGTTCCTTCGCGGGTTCCGGCACCGTTACCAATCAACTCATCATGGGCGTGCCCGCTCACCTGGCCATCCTTTCCCTGGAATTGGACGCGGAGCGGCTCGCCATGGCGGGCCTCACGCCGCCCCAAAGCTGGCGCGAGCTTCCCCGGCAAGGCGTCGTCAACCGCTCCCCGTTTATCATTCTCGTCCGCCCCGGCAATCCCAAGAAGATTCACGACTTCATCGACCTGGCACGGCCCGGGATCGGCGTGATACATCCCGACCCGATGACCTCGGGCGGCGCCGCCTGGGCGATCCTCGCCGAATACGGCGCGGCGGCGAGGCGGCATCCGGACCGGCTGGATGCCGGCCACGATCTGCTGCTCGGGGTCTGGCGCAACGTCGTCGCCCAGGCGTCCTCGGCCCGCGCGGCCCGCACGCAATTCGAGAACGGCTTCGGAGACGCGCTTATCACCTACGAGCAGGAAGCGGTGTGGGACAAGGCGCGCGGCAGGCTCAAGCTCGACACGGTCTATCCGGCCCGCACCGTCATGAGCGAGCACACGCTCGTGGTGTTCGACCGGAATATCGCCCCCGCCGAGCGGGACCTGGTGGACGGGTTTGTCGCCTTCCTGTGGACCGAAAAGGCGCAGCGGATTTTTATAGAATATGGCTTTCGCAGTGTCGACGACCGGTTAAACGATGCCAATCCGGCGTTCGGCAGGATCGATGACCCGTTCGGGGTCGAAGACCTGGGCGGATGGACCCGCGCGAAGCGTGAAATAATCGACGCCGTCTGGAAGGACCGAATCTTGAAGGAGCTTGGACGATGATCCCAAACGCTCCTGAAGCGCCGCCACCCGGGGTCTCGCGGTACGCCGTGATCGTGCCCATCGGATTGCTTGTCCTCGTGCTGCTGCCGCTGCTGCTCATGCCCCTGGCGGCGATTTTTGTCTTCGCCCTCCGAGGAGGGCTGCCGGCATTCCTCGCGGCCCTCAGTTCGCCCGACGCCCAATTTGCCTTGCGCTTCAGCCTTCTGATCGCCTTCGGCACGGCCGCCGTTAACGCCGTCCTCGGCACCTTCACCGCCTACGTGCTCAGCAAGTATCGTTTCACGGGCGAGCGGCCCCTGGGGGTCATCGTCAATTTGCCCGTGGCCATCCCGACGGTGGTGGTGGGCACCTCGCTTCTCCTTTTGTGGGGGCCGATCGGGCTTCTGGGCCAGGCGCTCGGAACGTTCGGGTTGCAGCCGATGTTCACCGCCGTCGGCGTGCTCCTGGCCCACCTCTTCGTGACGTTCCCCTATATGCTCGGAGCGGTCAAACCGGTGCTCGACGAACTCGAAACGACCTACGAGGAGGCCGCATACACAATGGGCGCAAGCCGCTGGCAGACGTTTCGCTACGTCATCCTGCCGGCGTTGCGCGGCGGGTTGTTCACCGGGACGCTCCTGACGTTTGCCCACTCGCTCGGCGAGTTCGGCGCCACCGTGATGGTCTCGGGCAACCTGCGCCTCCGCACGCAGACCGCGCCCCTCTACATCTTCGCCCAGTTCGAGGCCGGCAACATCGCCAACGCGAATGCCGTGGCGGCGGTGCTGGCAATGCTCTCCTTCGTCATCTTTTTCTTCCTGCTGCGCTACACCGGGCGGCAGGAGAGGAGGGCCTGATGGCTATCGTCCTGGAACAATTGACAAAGCTCTACGGCGGGCAGCGCATAGTGGACGGGGTCTCGCTCGAAATCGCGTCGGGCGAGCTGTTCGTGCTGCTGGGGGCGAGCGGAAGCGGCAAGAGCACCATCCTGCGGCTGATCGCCGGCCTGACGCCGCCGACGAGCGGCCGCATACTACTCCACGGACGCGATGTCACCAACCTGCAGCCCCAGCAGCGCGGCACGGGGTTCGTTTTCCAGAATTACTCGATTTTCCGGCATATGAGCGTGAGCGAGAACATCGAGTTCGGTTTGAAGGTCCGCAAGGCTCCCAGGGCGGAGCGCGAGGCGAAACGCGACGAGCTGTTGGACCTGGTCGGTCTGGCCGGGCTGGGCAACCGCTATTCCCACCAGCTCTCCGGCGGCCAGCAACAGCGCGTCGCCCTTGCCCGGGCCCTGGCCTACGAACCCAACGTGCTGTTGCTCGACGAGCCTTTCGGCGCGCTGGACGTGAAGATCCGCGCCATGCTGCGGCGCACTCTCAAAAAAATCCAGACGCGGCTCGGCATAACCACGATCCTGGTGACGCACGACCAGGAGGAGGCTTTTGACCTGGGCGACCGGGTCGGGGTCATCGATCGCGGCCACCTCCTCGAGGTCGACACTCCCGACGCCATCTACGCCCGCCCCAAATCGCTTTTCGCGGCAACCTTTCTGGGTGCCGGCACGGTGCTTGTCGGGCGGATTCGGGACGGCCGGGCGCAGTTCGGCCACCTCTCCCTGCCGCTCCCGCTCGATGCGTCGCACGGGGAGGGCAGCCGCGCGCTGGTGCTCATTCGGCCCGAGCACGTCGTTCTGAGCCTCGATGAGCCGGACCCGGTCGTGCCGACGGTCGGGCGCGGCACGATCATCGAGCAAAACCTCGCGGGGGCGACGCGCCGCCTTCGGCTTCGGCTGCCGCGACTCGATACGACACGGCAGATCGCGCCTCCGCTCTCATTCGGAGAAGAAGGGCTGCTCGTGGACGCGGTCCTGCCGGCCGAAGCGGGGATCGAGGGCCGGGAACTGTGGGTCGGCTTGCGCAAGTGGCATATTTTAAACGAGGTCGAGCCGCGTCTTCTGCTCTACGATGCCGGCGCCGGTCCCACGACCACTTTGTCCATAGGCGGGCAGCTAATGGAGCGTCTGGATGCGTCGGCCACTCTCCTGGGCGTCGCCGCCGATCCCGAAGCCGGATGGGCCCTGAACGCCGCGCTCAAGAGCCGCCAGATAGGGGCCGACATGTCCCATGCCGTGCGTTGTCTTCGCTACGGTCATCCAGCCGAGCAGATTGCCTGCGAATATGCCGAGACGCTCTACGAGATGGTTGTCGTCGCGGCCGGCCACGGGCATCAGACCCGTCCCTACCGGCTGGACGAAACGGTGAAGTCGGTTCTCGATATGACCAACGCGGCCGTGCTGGTGGTGAAGCGGGAGCGGGAGGCCTTCGAGCGGATGCTCATCTGCACGTCGGCAAGCGAGACGGATAAGAGCGGCGTGCGCATCGGCGGGCGACTGGCCCGCCGCCTGGGCATCCCCGTGACATTGCTGCACGTCACCCATGGGTTGGCGGAAGCCGCCCCGCCCGCCCATACCCACCTCAGGCTGGCATCGGCCACCCTGCGGGCGTTTGACGTGCCGAACCAGACGCGCATCCGTGCTGCCGGAAGCCCGATCGAGGGCATCCTGGCCGAGATCGCGGCGGGCAATCACGACTTGATCGTCATAGGGAGCCAGGGGCCGCAATCGCCCTCGCAATTTGCCCTGGGCGACACCACGCTCGAACTGCTGGCGCATGCCGAACAGCCCGTGCTCGTCGTCCCGAGCGAGGAAGTCTGACGGAGCGAGGGAATTTTTTCGGGGCCGTTGCCCGGATGTGGAGTCGTGGAAAAAGATCTCTAGTTCCGGGAGTCCGGGCGGGGATCAACCCCGCCCCTACAGACGTAAAGGAGGCCTGACGCCATCCTTTGGACGTAGGGGCGGGGTTGATCCCCGCCCGGACTCCCGGAATGGTAAGGGACGACCGTCTCGAACGTACTTGGATGAATTCCCATCCGGGAAAGGACCTGCGGTTTGGGCAACAGCCCATCCCTCGCAACCCTCCCGGGGGCTGCGGGGGATGGGCGAAACTCACCACGCTTTTGAAAAGCATCATTTGATACCTTTTTGAACGCAACTTCCCCTTCGGGCGCGGGTTTTTCGCGGGGCGCCGCAGGCTGTTCTTCGGGAATGTATCGACTTGTGTCATACTGGGCGTGAGCCCGGCTGGACGCATCAAGCCTTCTCGCGGTCCGGCCCCTTTCCCGCAAATGGGTGACGCATGAGCGATGACGAAAAGATCAAAGAGCAACTGGTGCGCGAACTGGGGGAATTGCGCCGGCGCGTTGCGGATCTCGAGGCCCTGCGGGACGAGCACAGGCGGGTCGATGAGGCCTTGAGGGAGAGCGAGGAGCGGTTCCGTTTCATGGCTGAAACGACCGGCGATGTCCTCTACCGGCTCCAGTATCGCTCGATGAAGTACGACTACATGAGCCCTTCCATAACGAAGCTGACGGGTTATTCTCCGGAAGAAATCGATGCCGTCGGCTTTTCGAACCTGATAATCAGCATCGAGGACATCCGCGAGAGCAAGCTCTCGGCGGCGGCTATCCAGAAGCAACGGCAGGAGGGGAAGACCGGCGAGTACCGGGCGGATTACCTGATTCGCACCAGGAACGGGGGACCCAAATGGCTTGGCGACCATTCATTCCCGTGGCTGGATGAGTCCGGGGACCTCATAGGCTCGGTCGGCATCCTCAGCGACCTCACCGAGCGCAAGCGGATGGAGGCCATGCTCCGGGAGATGAACGAGGAGCTGCAGCGCCTTGCCGCCCTGGACGGCTTGACCGAGGTGGCCAACCGCCGCAGGCTGGATGAGTTCCTGGGCCTGGAATGGAAGCGCGCGAGGCGCGAGCGGACGCCGATCTCCCTGATCCTGGGCGACATCGATCATTTCAAGCTCTACAACGACACCTACGGGCACCAGGCCGGGGACGATTGTCTCAGGGCGGTTGCCCGGTCCATAAAAGCGTGCGCGAACCGCCCCATGGACCTCGTTGCCCGTTACGGCGGAGAGGAATTCGCCGTGGTCTTGCCGAATACGAAGATCGGAGGGGCCGTTCACATTGCCCAAAATATCGGCGTCGAGGTGCGAAGGCTGGGGATCGCCCACTCGCGATCGTCCACGGGCGGCTGCCTTACGATAAGCTGTGGGGTTTCCGGCATGATCCCCCGAGGGGAAAGCTCGCCGGAAGCGCTCATCTCTCTTGCCGACGAAGGACTCTACGAGGCCAAACATCAAGGGCGCAACCGGGTGGTTTTGAAAGACACGGGGTAACCTTCGCCGGCCCCCCCACCGGCGGGGCCGAAAAATTTGTCATCGGCCGTATCTGGGGATGTGCGTGAATAAATAAGCGGGATGTTTGTAAAAAAGCTTAGGACGCTCTCTTCGGGACCGTCCTGGAATTGTTTTTCCACCTTGGTCAGCGGGAAAACCATGTTTAGATCGTCGAACGCCACGGCGAAGCGGCCGTCCACGTATTGCCACGTCCCGCCGAACCGGTGGATGACGCACTCACCCAGAAAAGACCCCAGCACGCCGACCAGGGGGACGAGCGTTTCCTTCGGAAGGGCATCCTTTCTCAGGTCATTTATATAGCCGTCGAGCCACGCGACGCTTTCGTCGTTGTATCCGAAATCGATACCGCTCAGCGGCTTCAACTGTTTGATGACAAATTCCGCGTTTGCCCTCAGCTTTGAAATCGTTTCTTCGTACATGATCGTACGCTCCTCGGCCGCGCAACCCGGCCCAAGGGTCTCCGGGGGACGGCCGCCCCCGACTGATCAGGGTCGCCTGTCATGGCCCTACAGCCGTTATGGCTGGTTGCGCCGCCATTTCCCGGCAAGAGAGACCATCATTTCGACCCACTCGGTAAACAGGACCGGCTTGGTGATAAAATCCGTCGCCCCCATCTCGCGGCAGAAATCGACATCTTTTTCCTGCCGAGACGTGCTCAGCACCACAATTGGGATGTTTTGAAAGGCGGGGACGGCCTTAATCTCCACCAGGGCCTGGCGGCCGGTTTTTCCGGGCATGTTGAGGTCGAGCAAAATGAGGGCGGGAAGAGGGTGGGTGTCTTTTTCCCGCTTGAAGGAGCGGGAGAGATAATCCAAAAGCTCTATGCCGTTGCCAACGCAGTGCAAAGCGCCGCGCACCTTGCTCTCTTCAAGAGCATCCCGGGCAAGCATGCAGTCATCTTCATCGTCGTCCGCCATCAATATCACCGGCTCACTATCCCCCCGCGCGGCGTGCTCATCGCTCATGATTGTTTCTCCGGCAGGCTCACGATAAACACCGCCCCGCCGTCGGGCTTGCTCCGCGCCGTGATGCCGCCGCCATGGCGCTCGACTATTCTCCTGCAGATGGCAAGGCCCATACCCGTGCCCTTATAGGGCACGCTCCTCCCATGGAGCCTCTGGAAGGGCTTGAAAATACTATCGAGGTAGCACTCATCAAAACCTATCCCGTTGTCCTGCACGAGGATTTGATGGAAGCCCTCACACCGGCCGGGCTCCGTATAAATCCTTATGACGGGTCTTTTTTCTCCCCGGTACTTTAGGGCATTTGACAGGAGGTTTTGAAAGAGCTGCCGCATCTGCACGGGATCGGCCTCGATCGTGGGAAGCGCGCCGATTTCGATCCGCGCCCAGGTTTCTTCACGAAGCACTTTCAAATCCGACACGGCTTCTTCCACCGAGCTTCGCAAATCGACCGGGGGAAAGTATTCCGGTTCGGAAGAAAGCCGCGAATACTTGAGAAGATCGAGGATCAGGTCCTGCATTCTCCGGGCGGACCGGCCAACTCGCTCCAGGTAGTCGCGCCCTCTCTCATCGAGCAATTCATGATAGCGGGTCTGGAGGCGGTCGGCAAATGTCTGGATTTTCCGAATCGGCTCCTGCAAGTCGTGAGAAGCGACAAAGGCGAAGTCCTGCAACTCCCGGTTGGTTTGTTCGAGCTTTACGGAGTAGGACTTCAGCTCTTCTTCCACCCGACGCCTCTCGGCGATTTCAGAGGTAAGCTCGGCCGTCCGCTCCCTGACTTTTTCTTCCAGACGTTCGTT
The DNA here is from genome assembly GCA_049300095.1 of Syntrophobacteraceae bacterium. Lineage (GTDB taxonomy): Bacteria > Desulfobacterota > Syntrophobacteria > Syntrophobacterales > Syntrophobacteraceae > SbD1. The sequence goes on along the minus strand of JBAQYM010000011.1, from coordinate 25,437 downwards.
AAGAAGGCGAAGCTCGATCCCCGCCTTGATGAGTTCCTCGTTTCTGTGAACCGCGGTCCCGTAGGTCGAAACCAGGATGTCGAGGACTTGGCGCACACCGGAGCTGATCGTGTACCCCTTCCCCGAGTACTCGACCGTTACCGGGGTCTGGGGCCGTTCCTCCGTTGCGGCGCGCCCCGAGAGCTTTTCCCGAATGTAGGAAATGAGGTGGTCCGGGTCATAAGGTTTGATGACGAAATTGCTCGCCCCGTTCTCGAGTCCTTTCAAGACATCACCCGCATCGGAGAGGAAGCTGAGCAGAACGACCGGCACATCCTTGTGCTTCACGTATTCTCGGATGGCCCGGCATAGCTCGAAGCCGTCGAGTTCGGGCATGACGATGTCGCTGATGACCATGGCGGGCATATTTCCGCTAAGCCAGGCGAGGGCTTCCCTGCCGTTTGCGACAACCGAGGTCCGGTAGCCGTTTCGCTTCAGGATAAACTCCAATTCCATGGCCTGGGTGGGACTGTCCTCGACGATGAGGATATCGAGCCCCTCCGCCGTGATGTTTTCTTCAGCTAGCATCGATTAGACTCCAAACGCATGACCACTGCTCACCGTTTTGCTATTTGGGCCAGGGCTTCGGCTATCTTGTCCGGCGAGAGCACATGGGTCGCCGCATCGAGCCGGACAGCCTCGGCGGGCATGCCGAAAACCACGCAGCTCGCCTCATTCTGCACAATGGTTACGGCCCCCTTTTCTCTCATGGACTTGAGGCCGTCGGCGCCGTCTCTTCCCATCCCGGTCAGGAGCACGCCGAGCGATCTTGGGCCGAATGCCCCGGCAACGGACCGGAAAAGGTAAGAAATCGACGGACGCACGCCGTTTTCAGGCGGTTCGCCGCTCAGGACGATGCGGCCTCCCGGCCCGACTCCCATGTGCGCGCCGTCGGGTGCGAGATAGATGTTTCCGGGCTGATAACTTTCACCGTTTTTGGGGATTCTCACCGGCAGTTTGCAGTACCTCGCAACCGACTCCGCAAGGCCGTGCAGAAAGCCCGGAAACATGTGCTGAACGACAAGGACCGGCGCGCGGAAATCCTCGGGCAATGCCGAGAGGATGGTTTGCAGGACGGCGGGGCCCCCCGCCGATGCGCCGATTGCGACGACCCCGATATCTTGCGGGCCGATATCATACCGATGCGCGACGCCGGATTGAGTGGGAGGGACCTCCTCTTTGTAGTGCATCGGCCAGCGCTTCACCAGCTTCACTTCGGACATCAGTTTTACGGTCTGAACCAGGGCGTTCGCCGTTTTCTCGTACTCCGGATGGCCGATGCCCATGGGCTTCGGGACTGCCGCCACCGCACCGGCCTCGAGGGCGCGAAACGTCGTTGCGACTTGCTTTGGGTCCACACTCACACTGACGATGACTATGGGGACGGGATGGGTCTCCATTATCCTGCGGGTCGCCTCGAGGCCGTCCATCCCCGGCATACTGATGTCCATCGTGATTACGTCGGGCTTGAGGCCCTCCGCCAACCGCAGGGCTTCCGCTCCGTTATGCGCCTTTGCGATTACCTGTATTGCGGGGTCGGAATTGAGAATATGCGAAAGAAATTCGCGAACGAGCTCCGAATCTTCCACAACGAGGACCCTGATGCTCATACGAGTCTCCGGACAACTTCCAGCAAATTGCTTTGTTCGAAGCTGCTCTTGACCACATAGGCGTTTGCCCCCACATCTATCCCCCGCTCCTTGTCTTCGCGCGATTCGAGAGCGGTCACCAGCACCACCGGCAAATCGGACAGCTTCCTGTCGGAGCGTATCTTCGCGGTAAGGTCAAACCCGTTCATCCGGGGCATCTCGACATCGGATACGACAAGATCGAATTCCGCGGTCTTCAGCGCGGTAAACGCATCGATGCCGTCAACGGCGGTCGCGACCTCGTATCCGGCGGATTCGAGTATCGTTTTCAGCAGGGTCCTTGCCGTGATGGAATCCTCGACGACCAGGATGGACAACTTTTTGTGAGGCCCTTCCACGACAGCCAGCGCGGGAGTGGGGACAAGCTTCACGGCGGAGGTCATCAGGTCCGGGACATTCAGGATGGGCGCCACCTTGCCGGTCCCCAGGACGGTGGCGCCCGCGATGTTTCGCACGCGGGCAAGCTGGCCGCCGAGTGTTTTCACCAGCACCTCCCGCTCCTGGAGCACCTCGTCAACGAGGAAAGCCATGCGTTTTCCCGCCGAAGCGAGCAGCACGATCTGCAAATAAGGGTCCTCGCCGCGCGCGCGCGCGACGGCTGTTTCAAGCTCGAGTACGGCCCCGAGTCTTGCGAGCGAGACGGTTTGAGCGTCGAAGGACAGGGTTTCGCGGTTCTCGACGGTTTGTATTTCCTCTTTCCTGACCCTGGTCACCCTCTCGACATTCGCGGATGGAAGGACGAAAAGATGTCCGCCCACCCTGACGAGGACGCCGCGAAACGTGGCGAGCGTGAGGGGCGCCTCCATTTTGAAGCTTGTCCCGATGTCCGGCCGGGTATAGATCGAGACGGCGCCGTTGAGTTTTTCGACTTTTTCCCTGACGATGGCAAGTCCCAGGCCCCTGCCCGAGATGTCCGTAATTATCGGGCTGGTGCTGACCCCGGACCGGAAAATCAAGGAAAGGGTCTCGTATTCTCCCAACCGGTCGGCTTCCTCACGCGATATGGCCCCGCACTTTTGCGCCGCGGACTTTACTTTCAGCGCGTCAATCCCGGCCCCATCGTCGGAAACCGCTATCTCGATCCCGCCGTCCCTGGAAGAGACGGAAATCTTTATACTCCCTCGGGCGGATTTGCCTTTCTTCCTTCGATCCCCGGGCATTTCAATGCCGTGGTCGATACAGTTTCGCACCATGTGGACGAGCGGGTCTTTCATCTCATCGAGCACGCGCCGGTCAATTTCGATCTCGCCGCCCTCGATATGCAACCCGACTTCTTTTCCGGCATCGCGTGAGAGGTCGCGCACCAGCCTGGGGAAACTTTCGAGAAACGAGGAAAAAGGGAGCATCAGCGTCTTCTTCATATCGTCGAGCAGCGCGTCGACCATGACGGCGACAGATCGCTGATCGTACTCGGCGGCCCTTATCAGCTTCGCCAGGCCGGCTTCCAGTGAGTTCAAAAAAGGGTCGGCCCCACCCTTATCCCTCGCTTCTCCCTGTGTTTCCCGCACCGAGGCCGTTCGGGACAATTTCTGCTTCTCCCGTTCCTTTTTCCAGCGCGCAAGGGTCTTCTTCAACTCTTTGAGTTCGAGGACGCGTTGCCCGGCCGCTAGTTTAACCGAAAGCATCTCCTCGGCCTGGAGCAGGAGGGCATCGAGCCTTGCCGTCGAAATCCTTATTGTGCCCGAGGACGAATGGGCGGGTACGGGCGCCGGGGACGTCTCGGCAATGATGCCCCCGGTCTTCGCAATCGAATCGACATCAGGGGCCTTTCCCTCTCGCTCCTGATGTTCTCCGGGCGCCGAGCCGGGTCGCACAGCCGTTCCTTTTTCTCCGCCCGGGGCGACGGGTTTTTGAAATGTCGCCTCTTCAAGCCTGTGGATTATTTCCCCGACTCCGAATTTCTCGGCGTGTGCGATCTCCATTCCGGCGATGAGGTCCGAGACGAAGTCCACCGTCTGGTGCAGCAGGTCCATGGTCCGGGAAGAAAGGGTAATCTCCCCGCGTTTCAATGCGGAAAAGACATTTTCCAACGACTGGCAGATCGCCACAACGTCGGAGCGATTGACGGACCGGGCCGCCCCCTTGAGGCTGTGCGACTCCCTGTAGATGGTCTCGACGATCTCGCCGTGCTTTTCGGGGCCGCCTGTTTCTATCTCGACGAGCCCGGAGGAAATGATCCCGAGATGGTCCCGCGCCTCGATTTTGAACATGGGAAGGAGTTTTTTAAGGAGCTCTTCATCCTTCCGATCCATAGCGGTCCCTCATTTGCAGGATATAAGTCAACACTTCGCGTTGTGGTGATTGCGCGGGGCATTCCCGTCGATCCGCAATTACACTTTATCCTAATTTGAGCGATTCACCCCACGGAACGGCGTCATACCGGCGAAAGCCGGTATCCAGCGGGTGCTCGGCGTTACCTGGATTCCGGCTTTCGCCGGAATGACGATCCGACTTAGGACTTGTCCGTAAATAACTCGCTGGGCTGCGATCACAGCCTCGCGGACTGCCGCCCAAATCACATACGGACAAGTTGCCACTCAACCGGACAAATTGCTACACAACTGAAGTTCGGCTCGGGACGTCAAAACCGTCATTCCCGCGGCGCTTCTGGGCGGGAATCCAGCGTCTTTTCGATCCGTTGCGCAAAGCAAAACACTGGATTCCCGCCCAGAAGCGCCGCGGGAATGACGTTCCCTTGGGCATGAGCCGTATGCAACTTCCCAGGCACTGGCGATATCGTCCCCCCTCCCGGGAATGACGCTCTAATGAATATGCGACGCGTGTAGCCTACACTTTATATTTTTCCACCATTTCCTTGAGCTTCTGCCCGAGTTCGTGCAAATTCTGCACGGCCTGTTCGGTCTGTCTCGTGGCGGACACGTTTTGCTGGGAAGCCTGCTTGATGTTTTCCATGGCTATCGCGATCTGGTCCATGCCGACAAACTGCTGCTGGCTGGACGCCGCGATCTGGGAAGCCGCCTGCGCGGATTCCTCGATGCTCTCCGCAAGCTTTTTAATGGACTCGCCGGATTCGGCCGCCTGCTTCACACCCCCGTCCACCGCCTTGCTGACCTGCTCGGCGGCCATCACCGACGCGCCGGTTGCCTTCTGGATATCCCCGAGGATGGCCCTCACCTGCTCGGTCGCCTGCTTTGACTGGTCCGCCAGGCTCTTGATCTCCTGGGCGACCACCGCAAATCCTTTCCCATGCTCTCCGGCTTTCGACGCCTCGATCGCGGCGTTTACCGCCAGTAAGTTGGACTGCTGCGCCAGGTCGCTTACCGCGGTGATGATCTCCCCTATTGCCTGGGTCTGCTCGCTCAACCTGACGATGCTCTCGGCGACCGATTCCATCAAGCTCCTGATATGATTGATTCCTTCGACCGTCTTCGTGACGGCGGCGCTGCCCTGCTGGGCCACCAGGACCGCCTTCTGCGCGCTCTCGGAAACGCTCATCGATCTTTCGGACGACAACTGCACGGTCTGCTTGACTTCCTCGACGGTCGAAGTCGTTTCGTTCACCGACGTGGCTGTTTCGGTCGAGACGGAAGCCAGTTGCATGGTCAATGTCAGGATTTCACCCACCGAGGATACAAGGACGTTTGCCGCCTCCTGCACCTGCAGGTTGATGGCCTTGAGATTCTCCTCGGCCTGCTTGCGCTCGGTGATGTCCCTTGCCGCCGCGAAGACCCCCTGCATTTTGCCGGATTCGCTCATGTATACCGCGGCGTTGTAGAGCACATCGGTCAAGCGCCCCGATGTGTGGCGGATGGTGAGGGGATAGTCCTTGACGAACCCATCGGAAATAACCTTCTGGTAGCCCTGCCGCGCCTTTTCCGGCTCGACGAAATAGTCTGAAAAATCGCTCCCGATCAACCGTTCGCGGGAAAATCCGGTGACCTGCTCCGTGGCCTTGTTCACGTCCGTTATCTTTCCATCGGGACTGATGGTCACCAGCGGATCGAGGCTCGCTTCGATAAGGCTGCGGGTATAGAGCGAAGCTCCCCGCAGTTCCTCCTCCATGCGCTTGCGCTCGGTGGTGTCGCGGGCGGCGGCAAAAACGCCCATGACCTTCCCGGCCACATTCTTGTACACGGAGGCGTTGTACAAGACATGGGTCAATCTCCCGCTGGAGTGCCGGATCGTAAGCGGATAGTCGGTAACAAAGCCTTTTTCGAATACCCGGCGATATCCCTCGCGCGCCAGTTCCGGTTCCGTAAAGTAGTTCGAAAAATCCGTGCCGATGAGTTCCTCGCGCCCGACGCCGGTGACCTTTATGGTGGCTTCGTTGACGTCGGTGATTTTCCCTTCCGGGCTGATGGTCACCAGCGGGTCGAGGCTCGCCTCGATGAGGCTGCGGGCGTACTGGGACGCCTGCCTTTGCTCGCTGACATCGCGGGCGGCCGCAAAAACACCGAGGATATTGCCCGCAACGTCCTTGTACACGGAGGCGTTGTACAGGACATGGGTCAACTTTCCGCTGGCGTGCCTGATCGTAAGCGGATAGTCGGTGACAAATCCTTTTTCGAATACCCGGCGATATCCCTCGCGCGCCAGTTCGGGTTCCGTAAAATAGTTCGAAAAATCCGTGCCGATGAGCTGGTCGCGGGAAACTCCCGTCACCCTTATCGTCGCCTCGTTTACGTCCGTGATCTTGCCTTCCGGGCTGATCGTCACCAGCGGGTCGAGGCTGGCCTCGATGAGGCTTCGGGCGTATTCGGAGGCATAGCGTATTTGTTCCTCCGCGCGCTTTTTTTCCGAGATATCACTGCTCATGAGCAGATAGCCGACAGGCCGGCCCGAAGCGTCATTGCGGCGTGTTACGACGACACTGGCCGCAAACCGGGAACCATCCTTCCGGACGCGCTGGAATTCACCCTCCGCCAGTCCCTTCTCGAGGGCGGTCGCCAGGAGTTTTGCAACGGCCCCCGATGCGTTGTCCTCGGGAGTGTGGAGGACCTTCGAGTCCATCCCCATGATCTCTTCGGCCGTATATCCGTAGTTGCGCCGCGCCCCCTCATTCCACGACAGGATGCGGTGGTTCATGTCCTTGCCGATGATGGAATACTTGATCGAGCTTTCGAGAATATTATCCAGGAAGTTCTTCGTCTCGGCAAATTCGCTCATGACTCGATTGGTTTCGGTGACATCCCTGGCCGCCGCGAAGACCCCGAGGACCTTTCCGGCGGGGTCCTTATACACGGAGGCGTTGTACAGCACGTCGACCAGTTTCCCGCTCTTGTGCCGGATGGTCAGCGGGTAATCGGTAACGAAGCCCTTTTGGAAGACCTGCTGGTATCCCTCGCTCGCCTTTCCGGGTTCCGTAAAATAGTTCGAAAAATCCGTGCCTATGAGTTCCTCGCGCCCGACGCCGGTGACCTTTATGGTGGCTTCGTTGACGTCGGTAATGATTCCTTCCGGGCTGATCGTCACCAGCGGATCGAGGCTTGCCTCGATCAGGCTTCGGGTATATATGGATGCCCTTCGCAACTCTTCCGCCAGCTTTTCCCGTCCGGCGCCAAACCAGCTCATCTGTAGTCCTCCCTGTGGTCACGCTTCTTCGTGGACGATGATTTTCTTATCCGCCAAAAGCTTTTTGGCATCCAAGATCACGGTGCGCTCGATGGTTACGCCCTTGAGAAAATCCCCGCGGATGCCCGTGAGGGTGGGGAGCGCGGGCTGGATGTCCCTCAGCGCAATGTCTCGAACACCGAGTATCGAGTCGGCAAGAATACCGAATTCCATATTGGGGTCATGGATAATGATCACCTTGTTGAGGTCGCTGATCCCTTTTTCCGGGATGTCGAAGAATTTCTTCACATCGATTACCGAGAGGACCCGCCCGCGAACGTTGACCAACCCCAGGACAAATGGGGGGGTGCACGGAACAGGGGTGTAATCTTTCAGGGGATAAACCTCGCGAACAAAAGCGGACTCGATCCCGTAGCGCTCGTCGGCGAGCATGAACTCCACGACTTCGATAACCTCTCCAACCTGTGCCTCCCCGGATTGCCGGGCCAGTTGATCGGCCCTTGCCTTGAGAATTTTTTTGCTCTCCTCGGGACTTGGCGAAAATCCCCGCGCTATCGCGGCATTTATGCCTTCGAGGCGACGATGAATCGCTTTCCAATCGATAGGCCCATCACTCATAAAATCACCCCGCGATCTCGGCCCGCCGCATTGTCCGGACGATCTCCACCAATCTCCCGGCGGTTATTCCCTCTGATTCGGGCAGGATATCTTCCGGCTCCCTGGAATGCAAAAGCAGGAGGGCGTTATCGAAGTGCTTCACCGCTTCTTTGCTTTTGCCGCACTTTCTGTTGATATTTCCTAGAGCTACATACGCCAAAATGAATTCCGGGTCGAGATAAAGCGTTCTTTTGAGCGCGGCGAGGGCATCTTCCATTTGCCCCAATTCCTGAAGGATGGTAGCCATCAGATAATGGTAACCGGCATAGAGCTTGTCGGCGGTGACGGCCTTTTCACACCATTCCAGCGCCTGGCCGAGTTTGCCCCAGTTTGCATGAATGCGCGCCAGAAGCGCCAAGCCTCTTGCATCGGATGGATTTTGAGACAGAAGATTCTCGCTTTTTTCCACCGCCTCGGGGTAGCAACCCGCGTCATAGAGGGCCAATGCTTCCTGATGGAGGTCCCGAGGGATTTGGGTTTCAGGTGCGGGTATTCCGGTTTCAAGCGGCGTGTCGGGCGATTGGGGCGGCGAAACGATCTGTGGATTCGGGGGCGTCGGCATGGGGGCGACCACGCGATTTGGAACAAACCCGGTTGCCGGTTTAAATGAGACCCCAGGCCCCGCGGGCGGTCCGCATGAGAAGCCGCACGGTCCCTTTTGCTTCTCTTTTTTGTAAAGAATCGCGCCCGGGACCCTCACCCTCGTGAATTGCGGGAAGACGGCATTGGATGACTCGGTGGGACTCACGCTCAAAAAGCCGCCGTCCACCAGGCATCGGCGAAAATTACGGGCCACTTTCGCCGCAAGGTCCGGGACGAAGTACATGAGCACATTGCGGCAAAAAATAACGTCCATGGCGTTTGAATTATTGACGAGCGACGGATAGGTATCTTCGACCAGGTTCAGGTAGGAAAAGGTCACCATCTTCCTGATCCGGGGGAGGAGTTCAAACTGGCCGTCATCCCTTCGAGTGAAAAACCCCTCCTTTATCTCCGGCTCTATATCGCGAAAAGACCAATGGCCGTATACGGCGTCGGCGGCCTTCCGCAAAACGCGGGGGCTGATGTCGGTTGCCAGGATCGTGGTATTCCAGTCCCGGAGATCGGGAATCATCTTGTTGAGTAGAATCGCGACCGAGTAAGGCTCTTCGCCCGACGAACAGCCGGCGCACCATATCCTGAGATACTTTCCGCCCCCGCGGCGGGACCGGATCAATCTGGCGAGTATGCCTGTTTCAAGTTCCTTGAATAATTTCTTATCCCGGAAGAAATAGGTTTCACCAACCGTGAGATGATTGGCCAGAATTTCGATTTGACTTCTTGTAGGAAGTGAGGACAGGAGCCATTTGACACAGGACTTGCCATCGATTCCCAGCTCGCGGGACGCGGCTGTTATCCCCCGCTCCAGGTCGCGCCAGCGCTCTTTTGGAAAATGCAAACCCATCCTGGCGGCAACGAATTCGCTAAGCCGTGATAATTGTGCCTCGGCAATACCGCTCGTCATCTCTGTCATTTCCGGAAGAATACTTCGACCCGCGCTATATGTACGGTCCTGGTAATTGCATTCGATTACACGGAAAGTAATACTTGTCGGCTCTCAGACCGGGTTGCGTTCAAAATCCCCCCTGCCCCCCTTTAGAAAAGGGGGGGAACTTGGTAATGCCCAACGAATTCCCCCCTTTGCTAAAGGGGGGCAGGGGGGATTTTATGAGGTCCGGATATCAGCGCCACCCTGAGCGCAACTTATCCGACATCGGGCACAACCGTCCGCCGCGGTGAGCGGTCACGAGAATTCAGCCCCGGGGCATCGCCTCATCGAGCGCATCTTCCTCTTCCAGGGAGAGGAATTTATCGAGGTCGTGGATGAGGACCATTCCATCATCGAGCTTCGCCACGCCGTCGACATACTCCAACTGGGGCAGGATTCGCGACGCATGGATAATCTCACCGGCCGAGACCTCGACAATTGTCGATGCGGAGTCGGCCGGAAGCGCCACCGTTCGCCTGGCCGTTTGCGCGATGATGAGATGATCGTATACGGTCATCTCCTTTTCCGGCAGACGAAATCGCTTCCGGACGTCGATAACGGAAACGATGCGGCCTTCCACATTGATCACGCCCAGCACGATCGCCGGCGCGGCCGGCAGGGGCGTCACCTCGACGGCCCGAACCACCCTTTCCACCGCCGATAAGAGCAGAGCATAGCGCTGTTCATCCAGATGAAAGACCACCAGTCGCACCGGCTCATTCATAATCCCCTCGCGCGCGTTCCAGTTTCATATGATTATCGTACAATCCCGCGAAACTGCAACCCCCAAATTGTCCCGCGCCCCGGCGCTCCCGAGGTTTGCCGGGATGAGCCGTGCAAATGGATCAAATCCCATAAGCGGATTCGTTTAGTGAAACGAAAGACAGGGCGGGTCATATGGTTCCGGTTCACACTCTTGCCAGGATGTATGAGATTGCGGGCCGGCCTGTGATACTGTTTTTCGTTTAAGTCAATATTAACAGCCCGTTGAAAGACTCCTGGCAAAATCGCTTTTCAGCCCGATTTTACGTGACTGTTCACCGCAGAGACGCAGAGGGCGCGGAGAAAGACCGAATTTGAACTTGTTAGCTTCATGACAGCCTTCAGAATCCTTGGAGGAACGATTTTTTGAAATTTACCAAGACTTTTGTGTAAACCCCGGATGAAAAATATTTCATCCCTTCGCTTGTTAATGCCGAGGAAATATATGTCATATTTTAATAGGACCCGAATTAGTTGTGAACATTGCTGCATCTCTTATCTGACTTCAAAGTCAGAATTCCGCGTTCAAACAGGCCACAGGCCGGCGGCGCCGCTGGATTGGGAATCCCACACCGCTACGGGCCGGCATGGTTTTGACACTGTGTAAAACTTGGCCTGTTCCGAGCGGCAATGGAGGTGGAAAATCATGACTCGTAATCTAAGAAGAAGGCTCCTGTTTTGGACAATCCTGGTCAATCTGCTCTTTTTCTCTTCAATTGCCGCGGGCGCCGCCGTTCCTATCGACCACAGGCTTTATTCCGAGCTTCTGGAATTCCCTACTGACGGAAAAATCGTCGAAGTGCACGGCGTGCCCTGCTTGAGAATATTTCTCTCAGAGGGGCAATCAATCAGCTACTTCTGTCGCTTTGTGAAATATTTTGATGGCAATTTCCACTTTTTTCGCCAGCAAATCGCTCTTATGAACCGGCTTGAACCGATGGCGGTGGTTGCCGGCAGGGACAGTCTCAGCACAGAGGTGAAATTCATCTATGTCCCGCTTAATTTTTCCATACGGCCGCGGATCCTTCCCGAACGTATCGGGACGATTTCTCAATTGCCGCGGTTTATTCTGGTTGACATCAGCCAGCAATGCCTGGGACTTTACGAATACGGAGAATTGACTCATCTATTTCCAATTTCATCCGGACGGCACGGAACACCTTCAAGAAGGTTCGTCATATCAACCAAGGAGAAAAACCATTACTCGTCGAAATACAACAATGCCTGGATGCCGTATTCGATGAGACTCTTTGGGAATTATTTCATCCACGGCGGCATTCTCCCGAGTTATGCCGCTTCCCACGGATGCGTCAGGATGATTTATGAAAATGCCATTGCCGTCTATAATTGGGCGGAAATCGGGACCCCCGGCGAGGTAATCAACCGATCCGCCTCGAAACAAAAAGATAAATTATCATAATATATTTCTGTGCATTTCGTGAAGCTTCGGGGGATCGAATCGTAAACAGCGGGTCGTGGGGTTCGAACCCCATCGCCGGCCCGGGACGGTCGAATCACGCATCTCCCGATTGACGGCATTCCGATATGGTCGTATCCCGCCGGCATTCATAAGGACCTGCAAAATGACCGTTTCAAGGAAATGGACTGACGCTCTTTCGGTGAAGATCATTGACAACTTATCGGAAATAAACGGCGTGAACGGATATCTCCAGCATGGAGACCTCGAACTGCTGACCCACTTTGCCAAGCAGATGCCCGTCAATGCGAAAATCGCCGAGATCGGCAGCTTTCTGGGGCTCTCCGGCCTGATTATGGCCTGGACCCTTTACACCAGCGGGAAATTCGGCGCCAGGATCTATTGCGTTGATACCTGGGAAGGCTCGATGGAGCATCAATCCATGGAAATGATTCAAAAGGGGAATTTCTTCGACCTCTATAAGCGCAATATTTCCGAGTCCGGCCTTGCAACTTACTTCGTGCCGATCAGGAAAGACAGCGTCGACGCTTCCCGCGATTTTCCGGATCGGAGTTTCGACCTGATATTTATCGACGGCGATCACGGTTTCGATGGATGCCTTGCGGACCTCAAAGCGTAGCATCCAAAGCTAAAACCCGGCGGGACCTTTCTGGGGCATGACGGCGAGCGGGAGGTCATGCGGGCCGTGAACGCTTTTTTGGAGCAAAACGATCATCTCGCCTGCATACTTTTTGGCGTCCTCACCTACACAAACTACATGTACAGACTGGTGGAAAGGCAATCCCTGCTCGATGATTTCCGGCAGGGATAGCGGTTCGCTTCCTTTACGGACTCATTTAGAGGTGCGGCGCTTCCAGTCTTCCCATCCCGCCTTATAATTTCGGGCCGCGGGCAATCCGCCGGCCGTATGGACCGCCCATGCATAGCCGGAACGGACTCCCGCGGCGCAGTAATAGACGATCGGTTTGTCCAATTTGACGCCGTTGTCCTTAAGCAGCTTCTGCAAAGCGGCCGGAGTGATCGGCCGACGGTCCTTTCCAGTATAGAATTCGGTCCACGGAATGTGGATGGCCCCGGGAATACGCCCCGTAAGCCACTCCATGGTGGAGCGGGTGTCGATCAGAACCAGGGCGCCGCCTTTTTCCTCGATTTCGAGCGCCTGGATATCCAGCTCCGGCCGGAGGCTTACCCGATAGCGCGCCGCGGTCGGCCCAACTTTTGGCGGATCGGAGCTCACGGGAAAGCCCTGGGCTTTCCATGCCTGGATGCCCCCGGCAAGGAGGCGTATGGGACCTTTGTGGCCCATCCAGGCGAGCACCCAGCATGCCCATCCCTCGCCACCCCAACTCTTGTCCGCATCTCCATAAACAACTACGGGCCTGTTTTCGTCCACGCCCATTCGCGAAAGGGCCTCGGCCACTTCCGGCGCGGGCCGCTGGCGAAATGGAGTCCCTGTCTCGTCGGTTTTGAGGTAGTCCTCCCACGAAAAAGAACGGGCCCCGGCGATGTGCCCCGCCTGCCATTCGGGCTTTAACCTGGCGTCCAGAACGGTCCAGGTCTGCATGGTTTTGTTCAGATCGACGGGCTCGATGATACCTATATCGGGCCCGGGGGCCGGCCTGGCGACGGACGGGAACAGAGGCGCGGCCAGCAGGATCGTGAATAAGATTTCAGCGACGAGCTTGATTTTCCCGGGAATACCCTTCCGCATTACGACCTCCTCCATTGGTTGCCGGGCGCCTGGTTCCGGGACCCGGAATTTCACGGCCTATTATCCACAATATCTTTGCCCCCGCGCGAATCGAGCCGGTCAGACTTCGGCTCACCTTGGACCGGCCCGCCTTCCTCTTCCCGTAGGGGATTGGAAGTTCCCGGGCTCGCAGCCCTTTCTTAAGCGCCCTTATCTGCATCTCGACGGTCCAGCCGTAGTTGGGATCGCGCATGCCCAGTTCTTGAAGCGCGATCCAGGTGATCGCCCGCATGGGGCCCAGGTCTCTGTATTCATGCCCCCAAAATAAACGGATCAATCTCGTGGCAAGCCAGTTACCGAATCGCTGCTGTACGCTCATGGCCGCCGGGTCGACCGGAATGCGCATCGCCAGGGTCAACTCGGCCTCTCCATCCACCAGGGGATCGAGAAGCTCGAAGAGGCGGGAAAGATCGTCGCTGCCATCCCCATCCGCAAAGGCAACGATATCGGAGGGGTCCGACCGCTGTGCCGCGAGGCCGGCAAGGCAAGCCCTGCCATATCCCGCCCTGGGTTCGCTCACCACCCTTGCGCCGTGCTGTCTTGCCACCCGCGCCGTATCGTCGGTCGAACCGTTATCGACAACCAGAACGCGGCTCACTTCGGCCGGAACGGTCCTGAGAACGTCGGGGAGCGCCAGCGCCTCGTTTCTGGCCGGAATGATGAGCGTCACCGTCTTGCTTCGATACACCGGGAACACCTCCACTCGGGACCTCGCAAAACGGGACGACGCCATTATGGAGAATCCTTGCGGGAACATTGGACATCACACATGCAACCGGATGACGCGGTTAATATAACGCGCAATCACCCGTCCGTCACGAATAGCATCCGTAACTCCCGCTGTCTAATCGGTTATGTCCTGGAATTTTACGCAACACATAGGATTTTCCTATGTGTCTGATTGTATGATACCGCCATTACAATAGATACACTCTATGCTAAATATTGGATACATCTATATAACCAATTGGACATAACTGTACAATCGTGAGAATTTTTACGAAATAGCAAGCATTCGGCGGGAGAAAATTTTCAGGTTTTGACCATCAGCGAATGAGGGGGGTACTTTGAAAAAGCGATTCTTATCGGCACTCTGGTTGACACTCATTTTCACCTCGGTCCTCTTGCTGGGCGGCGGCAGTTGTTTTGCGGCGCTGGAGCCCTCCCAACCTCTGTTTCCCAACGCAAAGCTGCTCGTGTCCGCTGTCTCCCTCGAGAGCAGCATGGGCGAAAGCGGCCTGGTCATCATCGACGCCCGCACGTCCGGTTACGAGACCGCGCACATTCCCGGGGCGATCAATGTCAAATTCGGAGATTACTTTACCTCCGGGACCGGCCTGCTGCCCCTGGCGGACCTGCAAAGCAAGCTCGGCGCGGCGGGTCTCACCAGGGGCATGACCTTTGTGATATACGACAATACCTCGGCATCGTGGGGAGCGGCGGGGCGCATATTCTGGATGCTCGAATATCTTGGCTGCACGCGCGCGCACATACTCGACGGCGGCTGGGACAAATGGGTTGCGGATGCAAGGCAGACGGAGGTCACCGTCAACACCCTTCCGAAGAAAACCTTCACGGCCGCCTTGAAACCTGCCGTGAAGACCGATAAGGCGTACATCGAGAGCCGGTTGGGGGCCGAGGACTTTGTGGTAATCGATAGCCGCACCGACGAGGAATTCATCGGTTGGCAGCTTTACGGCGAGGCCCGGGGAGGGCACATTCCGGGCGCGGTGCAGATTCCTTATAACTGGCATTTCAACGCGGACAGGACCATCAGGGACGTCTCCTGGATCAATTCGCTTCTTCTCTCACGCGGGATCACCAAGGATAAGGAAGTCACCGCGCACTGCACCGTGGGCATCCGCAGCGGGTTTGCCTACTTCATATTGCGGCTCATGGGGTACCCGCTTGCGTCAAACTATGACGCCTCGATAGTGGAATGGGCCAAGGACAAAACCCTCCCCATGGAGAAGGCGCCCCGTTTTTCCACCATCGTTTATCCCGCCTGGGTCAAGGCGCTCATCGCATATCACGCGCCGGGCAGCACGACGGCCGCCCCGCCGAATTATCCTTACGCGAGGGACCACAAGTACGTCATATTCGAGACATCCTGGGGTCCCACCGAGTCGGCGACATCCTATAAAAACGGTCACGTTCCGGGCGCCGTCCATTCGGATTCCGACATCTATGAAAACGGCTCCCCGAGATGGTTTCTCAAGCCGATCGACGAAATCCACACGGTTATGGGCAACCTGGGAATAACCGCCGACACCACGGTTGTGGTCTATGCCGACAGCCCCAGTTACTCCGCCCGTCTCTGGTGGGTCCTGAAATATGCCGGTCTCAAGGATGTACGCTATTTCAACGGCGGATATCAGCAATGGCTGACGGCGGGGTATGCGGGTGAAACGAAGATTAACAACCCCACGCCCGCCACCTTCGCCGGCGCCGCTCATGCGTCGTATCTCGCGACCACCCCCTGGGTCGCCAAGAACCTGAACTCGATCTGGGTCGGCGACGTCAGAAGCTACGACGAACATCTCGGGGCCAAGAGCGGATACAACTACATTTCAGCCAAAGGCCGCATTCCCGGAGCTATCTGGTTAAACGACGGCGGCTCGACCCAGCTTGTTTATCGTGACGGCGACGCGACCATCAGCGCCTATACTCAGGTAAGAGACAACTGGACGAAGAAGGGGATAGTCTCGACCGCCGTGCCGACCAGGTTTGACAAAGAGCTGGTTTTCCATTGCGGCAACGGTTATCGCTCATCCCTTACTTTTCTCCATGCATACCTGATGGGCTACAACAATGTGCGTAACTATTCGAGCGGCTGGTCCGACTGGAGCACCACGTACACTAATGATCCATCCTGCGGCGGCATCACCCCCGGATGGTGCCAGGAGCCTTCTCCAAGGCAGATCGTGATCGAGATGCCAGCCGACTAGAAGTGCGGCGTTCCGTATATTCGGTGACACTGTGAGCGCCATGAGCGCCGTTCCGGCGAGCGCTCATGGCGCTCATGTCCACTGATGAATAATGAAAGAATTTTGGCCTAAACCCTAGCCTGGCAAGGTTTAGGCCAATTTCATTTTCATATTTAGCCGTCTCGAACCGAGAGCCGAATCCCTCGCGCCGCCTCATAGTTTAAGACCAAAGAGATTCCGCGCCCGATTCAATAATATTTGTTCTGCAGATACTGCGCCGTCTCGCGCAAGAATCCGAAAAGGTCCTGGCTATACGGATAGATCCGGAACCGCAGGCAGTAGCCCTTCCACAACCTGTCAAGGATTTCGTAAACCCGTCTCAGCCGAGGCCGCGCCAGTCTGCGCACGGTGCGCGCCGGCAGCCTCAGGCCAACGCCCAGGGCAAACAGCGAGCGCAGTCTGCCGCGGCTTTCCTTGTCCTCGATATTCAGGCCGGAATTCTGGTAAAAGGTAACGGGGAATTCAGCCCGTGATGAGTCTGCAAAACCGTGCTGTCGCGCATATTCAGCGATGCGGGTCCTTGGATACACCTGCAGGAGCGTTGCAAAGGCATAATGAGGCCTGGCGCGGTTATTGACTTCATAGGTGAACAAATCGTCCTCGAGGGTGCTCCCCGGAACGGCCAGTATATTCTCGATCGCAAAACGAATGCCGTATTTGTGCAGCAGCCCGCAGGCGTTTTCGAAATCTTCGAGGCGCATGTCCCGGTTCAGGATGCCGTTGCGGACCCGGTCCCGGCCCGCTTCCAGCCCGAGCTTCACGGACA
This sequence comes from Syntrophobacteraceae bacterium, assembly GCA_049300095.1. Lineage (GTDB taxonomy): Bacteria > Desulfobacterota > Syntrophobacteria > Syntrophobacterales > Syntrophobacteraceae > SbD1. Next base: position 8,329 of record JBAQYM010000011.1, on the reverse strand, counting down.
GGCAGCCCGCGCGGCGCAGCATGCGGACAGTGTCCTCGTCAAGCAGTTCCGCGCGCAGATGGCAGTGAAAAGGCACGCCTGTCCGCCGCGCATAGCGGTCTGAAAATTCTCCGAGCCAGTCTTTATCCAGGTTGAAGGTATCATCCTGAAAGACGAAGATCTGCAAGGGGTAGCGCCGTTTGAGAATATCGAGTTCTTCGAGCAGGTTTCCCACGCCGCGCCGCCGGCACATCCCGCCTTTGCCGCGGTAGAGTTCCTGATAGGCATGGTTGAAACAATAGCCGCACTTGTAGGGGCAGCCGCGGGACGCCATTACGTATGCGGTTTGGCGTCGAATGCCCGGTCGCGCCCGGTCGAACACGTCCCGGTCGGGAGGGGGGAGCGTGTCCAGGTCCCCTATCAGGGGGCCGACATCGCTCACCGTCACCGAACCGTCCGGCTGTTTTACCCACCAGTTTGCCATGCGCTCGGGCAGGAAGCCGTTCCTCTCGACGAAGGCGGCCATGGCGGGCAGGGCGATTTCTCCTTCGCCGCGACATGCCGCGTCGATTCCCCGCTCATAGACGAACTCGGGATAAAATGTCGCATGAGGTCCCCCGGCGAGCACAAAGAGTTTGGGGTATTCCCCGCGTATCTGCCGGGCCCTGCGCAAAAAGTGCGTATGCTGGCCGGTGGCTGAAGAAAGGCAGAGTATCCGCGGTTTGAAGTCCCGCAGCAGCATGTTCTGCCGGCGCACATCGCGGAGCGCCGCCACCTCGGTAAGGTGTCCGTTCTGCCGCAAAGCGGCCGAAAGGTATGCAACGCCGAGCGGTTGGATGAGATAGTCGGAGATGAGAAACAGTACGTTCATGATATTCCTCGAAGATGCGCGGTGCTGTCGGCTGCGTGAGATTACGGCGCGGCTGTCGCCATTCCACCGGAGGAATGGCGGCAGCCGTCAAGGAACGGTCCCGGAATAAAAGACCAGGGTGCGTGATCGTGAAAAGAGTCATGGCCGCCGCTCGACGGCATGCCGGTGCTCCCGCGGCTTTCGCGTGAGAGCAAGAAGAAGGACGGCGGAGGCGGGGGCAAGCCATATCACCGCCGGAGTGTAAGGACCCTCGACCCACAGTCCGAAAAGCTTATGGGGAATGAGCACGATATAAGGGAGGAAAATTGTCGCGCTGAGCACCAGGCCCCCGACCCCCGGCGTGAACGGCAGAAAACAGACCAGGTATAAAGCGTACCATGGGTGCAGGGTGGGGGTCAGGAAGAGAAACGCCATGGTGATGAAGTAAAGGGTTTTCATGACCGCAAGGAAGTAATCTTTATCGAGAGCGGGCGGCAAAAGACCAGGCTGGGAATCGCTTGAACCGTCCCGGCTTCCACGTCGAAAGATCGGGTATGTCCCGAACCAGAGCGCGCCGAATATGGCCGCGGCCGAGCACTGGAAAAAGCAGGCGAGAACCAGCCGTGCGGAGTCCCCTGACGATGTAATCCGGCGAAGGGTGCGAAATGCCAACCCGGCAAACTCCCAATTGCGGAGGTAGGTGTCGAGGGTTGTAAACATATTCTTGAGGTCCGGCAGAAATGGAAGCGTCAGGGCGCATGCACCCGCAAGAACCCCTGTGAGAAACACAACTCGGCAGTTTTTCCCGACCAGCATAAAGATGCCCGGAAGGAAAAGGAGCGGAAAGAGTTTTACGAGCGCCGCCCAGGAGAATGCAAGACCCGCCGAGGCGGCAAGAAAAACAGGTCTTTTCGGGAAATACTCGGGCCGGGCGGGCGGCCCCGGTCCTATGGAACGGGCCCCTGCCGGCGCCCGCAGCAATGCAATGGTGAGAAGTAAGAAAAGGACCCCCGCCCCGTCGATGTGCCCCGAAGAGCCGATCTCGAGAATTGGAACGGGGTGCCACGCATAGAGCACCGCCCTCCATGAAGGCAGTCCGGCGTGTGAGAGCAACTTTATGATCAGGGCGCATGAAATGGAATCCATTAATACCAGCACGACTTTAAGTCCCCGGAAACTGTCGCCGAGGTAAGCCCCGGCAGCGAAAATGAGTTGGGCGCCGGGGGGATAGATGGTCGCGAAGTCGGGATGGTTCATCATCCGGAGCAGGTAATGAGAAGCGTCATTGGGCGGCTGCATGTTTGAGGGAACGGCCGAGTAAGGATTTTGACCGTTCAGGACCAGCAGGCCATCCCAAATGTACCGGTAAATGTCGTCGGAGAGGTCGGGAGGACGAAAGAGAAAAATAGTTCGGAGAACCACGGAAACCAGGAGGATTACCGTGGGAGACCAATCGATCGCTCCGCGTTCTCCGGCGTACAGGATCACCGCAAGCACCATGATGATGACGCTCGTGACTCCTATCAGGGTGGGAAAGGCCAAACCCAAGTCTGACTGAAGCGCTAAAATGAGATAGGAGATGGTGATGACGGCAGGCAATCCCCATGAGAGGATCTGCCTGAGATGCTGTGCACCGGGACCGGTTGCCTTTGTTATGCGGGTAATTTTCATCTCGATTCCGTACACAGCAGCCCCCCCCGCCATCGGACCTGTCCAGCCAAAGCGGACCGCTTTGACAAGAAAGAGCCATTCAGAAACGGCTTAAGTCCTAATTTGAGCGATTCAGCCCATAGAGCGGCGTCATACCGGCGCAAGCCGGTATCCAGCGGGTTTCCGGCGTGGACTGGATTCCGGCGTGCGCCGGAATGACGATCCGACTTAATCGGCAAAATAATCGCTCAATTCAGGTAAGTATCTAATGGAACTTACCCGCATTCGTCAACAGAGATCGACGGCCCGACGTTCCAGCAAGTCTGCAAAGCCTTTGCCAGTCCTATAATCCCCGCCAAATATATCGTTAATACCTATTTGACGTATCGTAAAATACAGCCTAAGAGTAAACGCCTGATCCCCCGGGTCCCCGGACCGGCGCACTTCGCGAGATGCCTTCCCGCCTGGACACGCGGGGAATGAGGAAGGGCCGGGAATGACCTGGGGTAACGGTCTCGCCGTTATTCACGCGGGTCTCCCGGCCACAAAAAGCAATCCACAGAGAGCGCGCATGAATGGCGGGGAGGTGGATCGTCCGCCTCCGGCCCCACTCTGGTGACTTCCGACCTCCGTTATTGGTCCTTCCGACTCCCAACCGCGAATGGAGAGACGCCGTGTGCCCTGTTAAAACGAAAATTCATATTCAAGAGGAGCTTCCCGATCCGGGTCCGCGGGCCGCACAGTTCAGCGGCAGGGACGTTTCCCGGGGACTCGCCGACTTGCTCGAAACCGTCTCGGAAAGATGCATCGAGTGCGGACTCTGCCGGAAGGAGTGCAGGTTCCTTGACATGTACGGGAGCCCAAAATCCCTTGCCGACCGTTACAATCCCGGCGACAAGGCGGCGCGGGGCAGGCCCTTTGAATGCAGCCTGTGCCGCCTGTGCACCGCCGTCTGTCCGGAGGATGTCGATCCGGCGGGGATGTTTTTGGAGATGCGCAGGGAGGCCGTGCGCGGGGGCGAGGGAGATTATCCGGAGCACTCGGTGATTCTCGGATATGAAAAACGTGGAACATCGCGCCGGTACTCATTGTATGCGCTGCCCACGGGTTGCGGGACGGTGTTCTTTCCCGGTTGCACTCTGCCGGGGACCCGTCCGGAACGAGTTAAGGAACTCTACACTCACTTGACGCGGACAATTCCCAATTTGGGTATCGTGCTTGATTGCTGTTCCAAGCCTTCTCACGATCTCGGACGCGAAAAGTCCTTTGAGTCGACTTTCGGGGAGATGAAAGAGTACCTTGTTGAACATGGCGTCCGCAATGTGCTTGTCGCCTGCCCGAATTGCCTGAGGATATTCAAAGATTACGGAGGGGAGCTTTCAACCGGCACCGTGTATGAATCCCTGGCGGAGAATGGTCTTCCGGGAAGTCAGAGGATCTCCGGCGCCGTGACGGTGCACGATCCGTGCGCCGTGCGGTTCGAAGGCTCGATCCATGCGGCAGTGCGGACCCTGGCCGCAAATGCGGGGCTTACCGTCGAGGAGATGGCCCACCACGGGGAAAAGACGCTTTGTTGCGGCGAAGGGGGTTCGGTCGGCTTCCTCTCGCCCGAGCTTGCCGAGAGCTGGCGCTCACTCAGGAAGGATGAGGTCCGGGCCGGGAAGACGATCACCTACTGTGCCGGTTGCGCCAATTCGTTGGGAGGGACCACCCCGACGGCCCATATCCTCGACCTGCTCTTCGAACCCGAGGCCACGCTGTCGGGAGAGGTGAAAGTCTCACGGGCGCCGGTAACGTATTGGAATCGCATCCGCCTCAAAAGCTGGTTCAAAAAGAACGTGGACGCGGCGGTAACGCGGGAGCGGACATTCAGCGCGGACGCAAAGGCCGGCAGAAGGGGACTCATTGTCCGCCTCCTCTTGCTCATGGTGGTCGTTGGAGCCATTCTGGCGGTGCATTTGAGCGGCGCGACCCGGTACATGGAACAGGAGACCCTGAGGGGCTGGATAGAGGGATTCGGAATCGGCGCGCCCCTGCTGTATATGCTCGTCTACGCGGTCGCTCCGGCGCTTTTTCTCCCCGGACTTCCCATCACCATTGCGGGAGGCATTCTCTTCGGACCCTTCTGGGGGGTGGTCTACACCATCACGAGTTCGACGGTGGGGGCGTGCCTGGCATTTTTGATATCGCGCTACCTCGCGGGCGACTGGGTCGAGGGCAAATTAAAAAGCCCCAGGTGGCTCAAACTCGACGAAGAGGTCCAGCGCCATGGGTGGAAGGTTGTCGCCATAACGCGCCTGATCCCTCTTTTTCCTTTCAATCTCCTTAATTACGCGTTCGGCCTGACCAAGGTCAGGTTCCTCCACTATGCCCTGGCCACCTTCTTTTGCATGCTGCCGGCCTGCGTCGCCTTCATAGTGTTTTCGAGCTCTCTCCTGGACGTGATACGGGGAAAGATCTCCCCCGAATTTATCATCGGGGTCGGGTTGATTGTGCTCGTTTCCCTTATTCCCGTCTTTTGGAAGAAACGGCGGAAATAGCCGGCGTCAATCCCGCCGATATTCATGCCCCGCATGAGCGGGTGAGAAATTGCGGCATTTCTCGCCCGCACAATTCCATTGTCCTTCACCGGCCGGTTTATTCGCGAGGGAACCGAAGCTGGACGGTAGTTCCTTTCCCCACGGCGCTTTGTATGGAGATCGAGCCGTGGTGGGCCTCCATAATGGCTTTGCACAGACTGAGACCAAGGCCGAACCCCCCGGTTTCCCTTGATCGTGAAGGATCGACCCTGTAAAACGGTTCGAAGACGAAGGGGAGGTCCCGCTCCGATATTCCTATCCCCTCATCCCGGACCTCAACGATGCTCGACCCCTCCTCGACCCGCACTCGGATTGTCACAGGGCTGCTCGTCTCACGCGAGTACTTGATTCCATTTCCGACCACGTTACGAAGGACTGTTTTGACCTTCTCGGAATCCAGAAATGCGTCGACCGATTCCGGACCGTCCCGCAGGCGCACGCCCGGCGGTTGGTCTTCCAGGGGTTTGATCGCCTCCCGGATAACCGAGGTGAGATCGACCACGTGGCAATCGAGACTGAGATTGCCGCTTTGCATCCGGGCATTTGCAAGAATGGTTGTCACCATCCGGTCCATCTCGTCAATATCTTCAGCCAGGGACTCTTTCAGGGGATCGGGCGCCGACATTGCCAGGGCCAGTCTCATCCGCGTGAGCGGGGAGCGCAGCTCATGGCTTACATCCAGCAACATCCGGTCCTTCGAGCGAATGAGGTTCTGCAGCCGCTCGGCCATCTGGTTGAACGCCGCGGCAACCTCGCCCAGTTCGTCAGCGCAACGGACGGACACCCGGTGATCCAGGCAGCCCGCCCCCACCTCGCGCACTCCCCGTGACAGGAGACGGAGCGGGGCCATGATTCGACGAATCCAGAGCAGGGACCCCGCAAGAAGCAGGGTCACAAAGAACAGGAGCAGGGGGCCCACCCAGACAAGCCGCCCGTCACGCGCGAGACCTCCCACGATCTGGAACACAAACCTGCGATCCGGGTCAGCCTGGTAAGTGAAGTAGCGATGCCCATGGTAATTGCCCCCATGGGTTTCCCCCTTTGCCAGTTGTTTGAGGACCCTCTCCATCGGAGGCCATGCCGCCTGCCCCGGGGTGGACCAGGCAGCCTCGGGCGAAAAGTAGTGGATGACCATTCCCGTTTGCCCGGCAAGTTCCACGGCGCGGTTATAGTCCGGCGGAGACCCCAGGTCCCGCACCAGGTATTGAGCGTACTGGGCGATGCTGCTGTGGAATGCTTCCGCCAGTATTGCCCGATGCACGGAAAGCGCCGCCAGGAGCAGGACGTTAATACCCACGCCGGCAACAAGGATGACCAGGAGCAAACGGGTATGTATCGAGCGGAATGCTTTGCCGAGATGACCGAGTATCATTGCGGGTCCTCTCCGACGAAAGCGTAACCGCTCCCCCAAACGGTCTTTATGAAAGAGGGGTTCTTGGGGTCGTCGCCCAGTTTCTGCCTCAACCTGCTGATGGTAATATCCACCGATCGGTTGAAAGCTTCGCTGTCAATTCCCCGAAGTTCCTGCAATATCTGATCGCGGTCGAGGACCTGCCCCGCATAGCGGGTAAGCAGGGCGAGAGCCGCAAATTCGTTGGTCGTCAAAGAAAGCGGTTGTTCGTCGAGAAAGGCGGTCCGCCTGCCGGAATCTATGCTCAGCCTTCCGAAGGAGCGGACCTGAGGCTTGGGCGTCTCGGCGGACCGGCGCAGCACGGCCTGAATGCGAGCGACCAGCTCCCTCGGATCGAATGGCTTTGCGAGGTAATCGTCCGCGCCAAGCTCGAGGCCGACAACACGGTCCGTAACTTCGCCCCTGGCTGTAAGCATAACGATCGGGACCCTGTGGTCCTGCCGGATGAGCTTGCACAGCTCGAAGCCGTTCATGCCGGGAAGCATCACGTCAAGAATGACCAGTTCCGGAGAATGCGTCTTGAGGCACCGAAGGCCCTCGTCGGGCCTTTCAGCCGCAAGCACTTCAAATCCGAACGGGGACAAGTAGTCCTTGAGCAGCTTGTTCAGCTTTTTATCATCGTCAATGATGAGAATTCGGTGCTTTTGGCTCATAGTAAATAATTGCCTTGCGGTGAACGCCTGCGAATCATCCCGCTAATACCTCAGGGTCCCGGGTCTTCCAGGATCGTCGACATGGCATGCAGGAATGCGCCCAATCCGAACGACAGCAGAAGACCGACCCTGCCGAAATTGAAAAAATTGGAAAGTGCGTGGTTCCAGACCACCCATACGACGACCGTCCAACAGGATAGCCGAAACAGCGTGTGTAAGACAGTCCGAATTTGCCGGTTGCGCATGGCAAGCCATTTTGGCAAAGAGGTTTCGAGATCGAGGCTCAAGGGCCGGGGTTCCTCCTGCATGCTGACTCCTTTGCGGCTGGAGGGCCCGCCGGAGCGCCCTCGCGCCCGGCGGGTCCGAGTTGGCGCCTAGCGCATTGGACAGCCGCTCGCATGATCTTCGATTAATTTGGCAAGCCGCTGTCTCTGTTCAGGTCTGAGCATGGTCACAAACTCAGTCAACCGATTACCGGCTTCGGCTATGAGATCGCTGATCGCCTCCTGATGCTGAACCTGGAGAAGCTGCACGCGCTGCGTGTCCACCGTGTCCGCCCTGAGAATGCTCAGCACTTCCTCCCTGGCATTCGCGTGCAGTGCATGGTGAGTTTTTCCCTTTTCCAGGAGTTTCTGAGCAATGGCATCAAGCTCTTGTTGCTGGGCCGCGTCCAGGTCGAGCTTCTTGGTGAGATACGCCGTAATCATGACGGCATGCTCCCCGGGGTTGCCGAAACCCGCTCCTCCGGGAGGTCCGAAGTGCGCATACAGGGTCGAGCCCCCTATCAACAGGGCCACCCCCAAGAGGATACCAACAACTGTCTTTTTGCGGCATACCGTCTTCATTTGAATCTCCTTTTCGTTTGAGTTTTCCCAAAGACAACGCTGATTGGGCATGAAATACAACAGTCCGGCTCCCGGAGCTTCTCTATCCGGTAACAATGTGTAACGATCTGTATCAGCCACGGTTTTGGATCAGGGGGGAAATCACGGGAAGGTTACATCGAAGATCGACCCTTGCGGACTAAGAACGTGTCCGTAAACAACCTGTGGAGCTATCCCAGGAGCCATTGCCCAGTGGCATGGATCAGAATTCCGGGCAGTCTCCATACACCTCGGGACCTACGGCTCGTCATTCTCGCGGCGCTTTTGGGCGGGAATCCAGCGTCTTGTTTTGCGCAACGGACCGAAAATGCACTGGATTCCCG
>JBAQYM010000010.1:0-1645 GCA_049300095.1 Syntrophobacteraceae bacterium | reverse complement strand
GAGTAGTCCGCGTTTCCTCGCGGGCGGCCCTGGCTGACCAGATGGTGGGTTGGGTTAAATGGTAGGTTTATATGAAAGACGAACAAAAACGGTAGGTTGGGTTAAGCGGCAGCGAAACCCAACGATCACGGTCCGCATCCCGGGAAAATGTTGGGTTTCGCTGCCGCTTAACCCAACCTACCGTTTTTGTTCGTCTTTCATATAAACCTACCATTTAACCCAACCCACCATCTGGTCAGCCAGGGCCGCCCGCGAGGAAACGCGGACTACTCCGGCGACGGCCTGTTCATTTCAGCGAGCCGGGCGGTAAGCAGCCGGACCAGTTCTCGAAGGCCCTCTCGTTGGACGGCCGAGACGAGAAGAACGGGGTGGCCGAGTTGGCGATAGCTCTCGGCGATTTTGTCGGCAAGCGACTTGTCCGCGACCAGATCGATTTTATTGAGAACGATGATCCGGGGTTTTGCCGCGATCTGCTCCGAATAGCTTGCCAGCTCGGTCTCGATCTGCCGGAAGGGTTGGAGCGGATCATCGGCTGGGACCCCCGAAATGTCGACCACCTGTACCAGGATGCGCGTCCTTTCTATGTGTTTGAGGAACCGTACCCCGAGCCCCGCGCCCAAGTGGGCGCCTTCGATCAGGCCCGGAACGTCCGCCACGACAAAGGGCGGGGCATCGTCGTAGCGCACGACCCCGAGGTTGGGAACAAGCGTGGTGAAAGGATAGTCGGCGATTTTGGGGGTAGCGGCCGATATGACCGAAATGAGGGTGGATTTACCCGCGTTGGGAAGGCCGATCAGGCCCACGTCCGCGATGAGCTTGAGTTCGAGCTTGAGTTCCCGCTCCTGCCCCGGTTCCCCTTCCTGCGCGAACCTCGGGGTGCGGTGGGTCGAGGACGTGAAGTGCGCGTTGCCCTTCCCGCCCCGGCCCCCGGCCGCCGCGGTCCAGCGCGCTCCGGGTTCGGCCAGGTCGGCCAGGACATCGCCGCTCTCCGGGTCCTTTACGACCGTTCCCACGGGGACTTCCAGCACGATGTCCTCACCGCTTCTGCCATACCTGTTCTGACCCTCGCCGCCTTTGCCCGCGGATGCGGCAAAAATGTGGCGGTACCTGAAATCGAGCAGGCTTTGCTTGCGCTCGGTCGCCTCGAGCACGACGCTCCCGCCCGCGCCCCCGTCGCCTCCATCCGCCCCGCCTCTCGGGACGTATTTTTCGCGCCGGAAGCTCACGCACCCGCTTCCGCCTTTTCCGGCGGCCACCTTTATTTTTACTTCATCGATGAATTTCATTGCGTATCCTTAAGCATGGCCGCTACGGGGCGGGCTATCCAGCCCGCCCCCGTGTTTGGCTATTTGGGGGGCGCCTTGCGGTCTGCCTCTACCGGGGATGTCCCCGCCCGGGCGGGCTGGAAAGGGTTGTTGCCCAAACCACAGGTCCCCGCCCGGGTGCGGATTCAACGTTGTCAACAAGCTCGCCGGATCGTGCCGTGTGCAGGTTCCCGCGCGGGTGCGGATTCAACGATCGGGCGGGGCCAACTGTATGGGAGTGGCCCGCAGGTTCCCGTGCGGGTGCGGATTCAACCCAAATACATTAATACATTCGAAACGGTCAGCCCTTACCCATCCGGCAGTCCGGGCGGGGATCAACC
>JBAQYM010000009.1:0-6687 GCA_049300095.1 Syntrophobacteraceae bacterium | reverse complement strand
CCGCCTTTATGTAGCCCCTTCAGGGCATCATCACCGGGGGGCGCACAATCACCCAGGGTGGCGTCCCGCGAAGCGCGAGACTGACCCTGGGCTGAGTTATTTAGCCCCGTTGGGGCACAAAAGCATGCCACTTGCAAAAACCTAACCGGACAATGCTGCCGTACGCCCCCTTCCTCGGCGGTTGCATCCCAAGAATAATTCTGCTATTCAAAGTCCTTGAGGAAAGAGGTGTATTTTCAATGGGGCTTCCGGAGTATTCCGGAGAGGGGGACGGCATGAACGGGAAATGGCCGGTTCTGTTGGTCTTGTGCGCTCTTGCGCTTTCCGCCTGCGCCGGTATACATGACCTGCCCGGTCTGCTTAATATGCTTGGCCCAAAAGAGCAGGGTCCCGCCGCCGGGGCCGAGCCTGCCGAGGGCAAGCCCCTGACCTGCGTCGAGAGGCAGCAACTCGCCTGCCGGACCCGCCTGGGCAAGGTCGAGGGGATCTCGATCGAGCCGAGGCAGGACTGCGTCGCCGTCAGCTTCCGGTGCGACACGCTCTTCGAGCGCGACACCGCCCGAATCGTACCCACCGTTTGCGGCCTGGACGACCTGGCCGACATTCTCAAAGATAATTCCGAAACCAGCGTCAAGGTGGACGCGCACACCGACTGCACGCGCTCCGAGGAGGACAATCTCGTGCTCTCCGAAACACAGGCGTGCGCCGTAAAGGAAGCGCTTGCGTGCCGGGGCGTCGATGTTTCGCGCATCACCGCCCGCGGCTGGGGCGAATCCAGACCCGTCGCTTCGAACGCCACCGAATCCGGACGCCGCGAAAACCGCCGGGTGACGATCACCCTGCTTCCTGCTCGAAACTGACCGGTTCCGAGCATTCTCAGAGTTTGGTAGGAAGAATGGTTGCACTGTGGAATGGTCATCTGAAAGCTCAGATTGTTGGAAGGGTTAAATGGGTGTACAATTTGAGTGGGACTCTGGAAAGGCTGAGTTGAACCTGCGAAAGCATGGAGTCGGTTTTGCCGAAGCCGGCACGGTCTTTCGCGATCCTTTGGCCTTCATATTCGACGATGAGCCTCATTCCGGAGAGGAACGCCGCGAAATCATAATCGGCCGTTCGGCTGGCGATCACCTGCTCCTTGTCTGTTTCACCGAACGTACGGAGAACGTGGTCCGAATCATCAGCGCACGTTCGGCAACCGAGAGGGAACGAAAAGGTTATGAAAAAAACCGAGGCATCTAAACCCGCCGGCAGGGAACCGGATGATATGCTTCCGGAATACAGATTCGATTACAAAAAAGCCCGCCCCAATCGATTTGCCGGTCGAATAGAAAAAGAGGGCATGACGGTCACCCTTGATCCGGATGTGGCTAAAGTATTTACCAACTCGGAATCGGTTAATACGGTACTGCGGGCCCTTATCGAGACCATGCCAAAAACCAAAAGAAGCAAACGCGCTGACAAGGGATCATCAGATTAGAAGAAAACCAGGTCAGGGCGCGGAAGGGGACCAGAGCCCCCACAGCAACCGCTGAAAAGGGATCGGCCATGCCCACAAACCTCAACATAGACCAGCATTTGCTTGATGAAGCCAAGCGTCTCGGAGGCCATCCTACCAAGCGGGCCACCGTAAATGAAGCTCTCCGAGAATACATCCAGAGACGTAGGCGTCTTGGCGCCCTCAAGGCATTTGGCAGTTTCGATTTCGATCCGGACTTCGATTACAAAGAAGAGCGAAAACGGCGGTGATTCTTGTCGACACCTCAGTTTGGTCCCTTGCGTTCCGCAGGCGTCGATCAGAGTTAAACGAACCTGATGCGGTACGTCTTTTTCGTGATTTGATCGAAGTCGATGAGGAAATAGCCCTTCCCGGAATTGTTCTCCAGGAAATCCTTTCAGGAGTACGGGAAAAAGCTCAGTTTGAAAGACTTGAAGAAGCCCTGGCAGGCTTTCCCGTCATTCTTGCGACACAAAAGACCCATATCGAAGCCGCCCGAATAGCAAACGCGTGCCGGAGCAAAGGCATAGCTGTTTCAGCGGTGGACTGCCTCATAGCGGCAATGGCAATCGAACATGATGCCCAGCTCTTCACTACCGACAGGGACTTTGTCCACATGGCGGAGCACTGTCCCCTCAGGCTTCTCGAAAACAAGTGATGCGCGGATACCTGCAAGATGCCGGTTTCATGCTTCGCGGGTGCGGCGCGCATTATGAAAAATTGCGTTGAGAACACTAACACTATCAAAGCGACCGAGAGTGATGAGTCACGCTTACGCGCCCGGATAACGAGTTATCCGGGCCACCCGCCCCTGGATATTCAATATGATAATGCAAGACCTGACCCCACTCATGTTTCCTTTCCTATCCTTGGGAGATCATAAAAGGAGATTGCGCCTATGAAAAAGCTCATTCAATTGACATTGCTAATCTTCGTAATTCTAAATACAATGCGTGCTGACGCAGTAGATAGCTACACTACTTTTAATCACCCTCTGTTTACAATGAGCATTCCAAGTACTTGGCACCATCTTTCAAAAGATCAAATAAAAAGCATGTTCATTGCTGAGGCTAAACGTCAAGGAGTAAAGCTTAAACCTGAACTGATTAAATTTGACTATGGTTTTCAAAAATATCCAGTAACTGATGAACTTTATTTTCCTACGGTCACCATAACAATTGATGCCAACCCAAAACTGTTTAGCGCACTAACCTTGCAGCTTAATAGTATGACAGAAAATGAAATGAAGCTTACCTATGCACAGGCATTCAAAACTTTGTCATCAGAAATGCAAGCGATAATAGATGTAAATTTAGAAACTATAACATTCAATCGCAATAAGAAACTTCTTGTTATTTCAACAAAAGCTGGCATAGCGCAAACAAAAGGATATATTTATATACACAAAGAGACTCTCATCCACATTGTATGCTCCCAATCAATTGCCTCAAATGCATATGATAATATATTTTCTACAATTATCAATTCTGTAAAACTAAAATAGTCACGCGGGTGGCACCGGCAACTTTGTTGGCGGTGTGCGAAGCACAAGAGGGAGGACGGGACCTGTCCCCCCTTGCCTTCGGACCGGCCAACAAAGTTGCCGCGTCTCCCGTCAATGAGTGGGAGGTTTCGGTGTGAAGGGAATTTGGATACTGTTGGATACTGATTAAAGTGTTTATCGGATTTGTATGCGCTGTCTGGGCTTATCGCTATTATACGGGAAAGGTCAACTATTCAGGTGAGAAGGAAGCGCGAAGGCAAGAGCGTGTGAATAAATTCGGCTGGATAATCATCCTTTCTATAATCCTTATATTGATATCAGGCATATCAATGTTGATTAACGGATTAGATATTTTGTTTCACGGGTAACACGGACAACGTCGTTGGCGGTGTGCGAAGCACAAGAGGGCAGATGCCGCGAAAACCGCCGGGTAACGATCTCCCTGCTTCCGGCTCAGCACTGACCGGTAATTCGGGATTGGATGATTAGAGGGCGGAGGCTAAGAGCATTCCTTCAGATAGTAAAAATATATTTCTCGTGTCATTGATGCAGTCCGCATGTTTGATTTGATCACGTCGATGTCGATTTCATTGTAGGTGGGGATAATTACCGGGCGCGGACAACCGTCCCTGGAGTAAGAGCGGTGACTGCCCACCTGCCGTTCGAAAACAAATCCGGCCTTGAGGAAAATACATTCCAACGTCTTCCAGTGGACCGGCGTTACGCGGGGTGACAACGCTGTTGATCCTTGTTCCTGGACAATAATTCCAGGGGCACGTCAACATAGTCCTTCTCGGAGACAGCGCCTTCTATTCGAGGCGATTCCCCCTGTTCCATCACAGCGGTGAACCCGCATTCTCTCAGCACGGCATCCAGGGTCCCCCGTTCAACGCAGGAACGCAAAAACAGATATAAAGCCTGGGCAATATTTGTTCGTGCTTCTTCCGATGTCTCCCCCTGTGAGAAAACATCCAGCGCGGGACACGATGCGACGTAGAGGTTGTTCTTCTTTTTCTTGATCTTAACGGGTAGCTTCAAGCTGATCTCGATTCTCGTCGACATGATACACGCCTTTCGGAAGACAGTGCGGGCATCTGGACCCGACCGAGTATTACCGCAAAAACATGTTTTCGCAAGCGGGATGCGCCCAACCTTCTGAGAATTTAATCATCCATCTGTAAATCGAAACGCCCCCCTTGCTTGCGGGAGAGTCTTTCCGCCCACTCGTAGAGTGCTATCGCAGTTGCGACCACGGCGTTTAAGGATTCGACCTCGGGGCGGATCGGGATCGAGATGCCTTTGTTGCGGAACCGGTCGGGGAGGCCCGGCCCTTCGAGGCCCGGGAGGAGGCCGAAGCTCTCCGGAAACCGGAAGTCCGCGATGTTCTCGCCCTCTTTTGAAAGCGGGATGATGGGCAGATCGGCAGGGAGGTCGTTTATCGACGGGCCTTCGAGCAGTTTCGCCCCGAAGACCATCCCGCCCGAAGCCCTGATCGCCTTGGGGTGGTACGGGTTTGCGGCTTCGGCGAGCAGGACCGCCCGCGCGCCGAAGGCCACGGCCGAGCGTATCACCGCCCCGACGTTTTCCGGGTCCTGGAACGGGACGAAAAGCGTGCAGCCCTGGGGCAGGCCGTCTGAAACTTCCCATCTCGGGACTTCATCGATTTTTACCAGCAGGAGCGGCGAGGACGTCCCGAACTGGTCGAGCGCCTCGAACAGGGGGGGCGCGAGCTGGTACCAGTAAAGGTGGGCGGGCGCACGCTCGGGCGGAGGCGACCGGTCGCCCCGGCTGATCCAACCGAGGCAGCGCTCGGGAAACCGGCTCAGGATTTCGCAGACCTGCTTGGGACCGGATACCAGCGCCTGGAGCCGCTTTTTTATCCCGCGGGGCGAGAGCAGTTTTTTCAGGCCCTTGAAGGTTTCGTTGGTTTCGCTTTCGATGATTTTCATGAGATCTTTTTCCGCAAAATCGGCCTTTCGCGCCCAGGGTGGGGAATCGATTCTTTCAAACACCACGAGCCTGCGCTCATGGGGCGAGTTCGGGATCTTGTAAGGGTGGTCCTCGACCAGCCGGAATTTGCCCCTGAGCCGGGTGGTCGCCTCTTTGACCTCCTCGTCGCAGTGCGGGCCTTTCATGAATATGGCGAGACCCCCTTTGGCAAGCGAGCCCGAGATGCGTTCGAGCGTTTGCGGGATTACCTCGACCGCGCGCGTGATTACCCCGTTTACGGGGACCTCGGATGAGGGGCCGATGCCGCGGCCGACGACGCTTATCTTTCCGAGTTTTAGCTCCCGAAGCGCGATTTCGAGGAACTCGACCCGGTTTTGCCGGCTCTCCGCCAGCAGCACCTCGAGATGGGGGAAGGCAATTTTCAGGGGTATTCCCGGCATCCCGGCCCCGGTGCCGAGATCGAGCAGGGGCGAGGGCAGCTCGACGATCCTGCCCGGCAGGATCGAGTCGACGTAGAGTTTCTGCGCCATGTTCAGGAAGTTGTGAATGCGGGTGAGGTTAAGTTCCTGGTTGTGCCGGCGGAGCAACTGGTGGTATTTCCAGAGCAGATCGATTTGCGCCGGGGAGAGCTCGATCCCGGAGGATTCGAGAATGCGGGCGAGCTGCCCCGCGTCGGGCTCGGCGTGGCGTTTTGATCGCGGCCCGGTGTAGTGTTTTATCGGAGTCTTGCCCTTACCGGGCATAACGGTCCTCTCAAACGGGGTTTCGACCGAAGATGAACGGCGACTTTTTCTTCCATCCGTCCTGGCCGGTTTTCCACAGGGACAATCACCTGCTGGTCTTATATAAACCCGCCGGGCTTCTCGTTCAAGCCGATGAGACGGGGGAGCCGAGCCTTCTCGAACTCGGGAAGGCCTGGGTCAAGGAAGTCTATCAAAAGCCCGGCCGCGTTTTCCTGGGCATGGTGCACCGGCTCGACAGGCCGGTTGCGGGCGTGGTCCTCTTCTGCCGCACCTCGAAGGCCGCCGGCCGGTTGAGCGAGCAGTTTCGGACGGGAACGACCGAGAAATATTATGTAGCGGTACTGGAAGGAGAATTGAAGCAAAATTCGGGCAGGCTCGTGAATTTCCTGGAAAGGCGCGAAAACCGGTCGAGCATCGTCGTGCCCGGAAAGACGCCCGGGGCCCGCGAGGCCCTGCTCGATTTCACCGTACTGGAAACGGGCGGGGGGCGCACGCTCGTTCACGTAAAGCTCGAAACCGGCAGGCACCACCAGATACGGGTCCAGTTCGCCCACATCGGACACCCGGTCGTGGGAGACCTGCGCTACGGCGCGCCCGCCCCGCTCCCCCAAAAACAGGTCGCCCTCTTCGCGAAAGAACTCGTCATCACCCATCCGGTGCGGGGCGACAGGATGCGGTTCGAATCCCCCCTGCCCTGTTCCTGGCCGTGGCCTTCGGGGGGCGCGGAGGGTGTGTGCCTCACCTGGGACTGGCGCGAGCTTATGGTAAACCTGCCGCCGGGAACGATGCGGTGAGTCGTAGGTTGGGTTAAGCGGAGCGAAACCCAACAATTCAGGGCATGGGACAAAAATCTGTTGGGTTTCGCTCCGCTTAACCCCAATACTGTTCACTTAAGCACTCGAACCTGGGGGTGGATAACCCCCGGTTGCAGTGGACCTTGACCTTTTTTGCGGAGGTTGTAGCTGCTCATCTTCCTCTTGACACCGCGTCGGTTG
>JBAQYM010000008.1:0-17643 GCA_049300095.1 Syntrophobacteraceae bacterium | reverse complement strand
GATTATCTCAGCACTGCTTCTTTCCTGGCCGGAGTCCCCTGGAACAGGTGGCCGCCTTCAGCGAAATCGGTGGCCGGATTCAACCGGAATCAGTGGCCGCTTTCCACCGGATTAGGTGGTCGGAATCGTCGGAATACGCAACCAGCGCCGGATGTCGGAAAAATCCCTTAGCCGAACAAGTTTGGCGCGCTCACGGGCGAACCACTCTGCGTCAGGCGAGAACGAGGTATTTGTCACCAAGATGCCGGCATTAAAAGAATGCCCAGCAATGGCACCAGCAAAATCCCGTACCGTACCAGAAGGTTCCTTCACATTTGGGTCTTTATGATGCTTAACCTGTGCAGCCCCTAAAATGGGGAATGCGCCATTGATGCGCGGCCAGAATATAACGTCAATTCCACCGTCTTTTTGGTAAGTGTTCCCGACGCGCGTCGGTTGGAAACCCATAGCAAAAAGCCGGTCACAAATGAAATCCTCGAACTGCTCGGGTTTGAGTTGGTGTATGAGATTTGGATCGCTTAGTATTCTCTCGGTGAGTACTGTTCCTATCCCGACAACTTCAATTTGAACAGGTTGCACTAACTCCGACTGCGAAGACGAGGCTGTTACTCTTACGGCTGAAATTCGAAGCCTACCTGAGAACGGGTCCCGTGGTCCTGTATCGGAGGCAGTAATGCAATCGAAGCACCAATGAGAAGTTCTCTGGCCGCGAAACATCCAAGCTTGGGCGATAGGATCGTGACGGAAATAGATCGTTCCAGGATGGATAATCTTTTGACATGCTGAACAGGAATACGTTTTTCGAGCACGGGTTTTGATCAGGTAGAGCGTCGGCATCCGTTTCCCCTCATTAAGTATCCTCTCATAAGGGCTTCGCTCAATGACGCGGCAGGCACCCAGCAGGACAAAATTGGGTTTCAGGCCAATTTTGCTGGCGGATTATGCAAGAGTGGAGAGGCAACCACACCATTGTCTTGTACTGCTAAGGCAGACTATCTGTCAATTGCCGGCATACCCGTAATTTCAACGGGCAGCCTGAGAGTCAAAACGGACCTTAGGCCTTCCAATATAGCAAAAGCTTTGGGGAGGCAGGAAGCCAGGCCACTTGACTTTCAACCATTCAAGGCTAACTGGGTTGTTTAATCTGCGAACACGATCGATACATATTCCAAAACCTATGGCGGCCCCAGAGTAGTAGTTGTCGAATTCCGGCTTTGAAATACCAGCATCCGGACCCACGAGGTGCCAGAGCCTTTCGGGCGTTTCCTTTATGATCTGAGATATTTTAAAAAAACCGGCAAGGGCTTTCACCGGCGAGGATACATAGACGAGAACCAGATTGCCTTTTTGCACTCGTGGGCAGGTACGGCGCAGTTCGACTGTCTTTGTGCCATTGAAGATTTTTTGTGCGTATTTCGGCCGGATTGACAGCAAGACGGCATTCTGTGAGCTCATAACGATTTCCTATCCTTTCGCTGTGTCCCGCACTTGTAAAGCCGCTCGAAAACCCTACTTGATACTCTAACAGGGGATTGGATTTGAGACCCTCGGCCCTGCTCCTCCTGCAAGATTTTCTGAAAACGTTCCCAGGAAATGGGATTAGGAAATAATTCGGTACCAGAAAAACGAAAGGCCATTATATCTCCATGTGGGTTTCCCCTGGATACTTCCAAAACATGCTTCCACTTGTAAACACCGAATCTCTGAAACCTTTTGAAAAGGTTCTTTGACGTGTCGATCACTACCTCATCTAGATACGAGCATGCCCTGATATATTTTGTTTGTGGATATCTAGGATCGGATTTGACGTACCAGAGGATTCGCCCTGGTGCCTCTAGCACTCTGGGAGTCCTTGCACGGTAATAGATATTCTCTCCATTCAATATTAGTTCCGGCCTGGCTCCGAAAATAGTTTGCTTGGCAAGAGTCTCGTCGAAGAGTTGCAGAGCCCATTGAGGCTTTATAGATACAATGAATGAAGGAATATCGAGATCTGTGATCTTGGTTGGCCAGAGAGAGCGCTCTATCCTCAAAAGAAGTTGCGTGGCCTTTGATATCGCGGCATTCTTCAAGAGAGTGGATAAATCAAGAAGATACTCTTTTCCACGACTGAAGCTGGCTGTACACGCCGACAACTCGTTTACCAATTCGCCAGAAGTCTGAATAGTTACAAGGTTGATCTTCACCCATACACCATCGTCAGTGAAGAACCCGTTTTCTTCAAGCCCGGTAATGGTCTCTGGAGAAATATACGGGTCCTCAACCACAAGTTCCCTTCTATTCTCCTTGGCCGCCTCTAAAATCAGCTTCAAAATGAGATATCTTGCAATAGTTGAGGCAAGAGGGCCTTTCGCCACTCGGAAAAGGGGAATCGTCAGCCGTTGATCGGACTCCCTGCAGCAAACAATGAGCGATAGCCTCCCGTGTTCAGCACTTTCGATTGTGAACGTCTCATTGAACTGAGGATTTGCAAGGCAGCCTCGTAGCCTCCTGAGGAAAACCCCTTTTCTCTCTCCTTCTTTTGGACGCTGGAAAATGAGGAGGCCGGGATCATCGCTCTTCTTGACAAGTTTTATGCTGGTCAGTGATGCTGCCATTCGGACGGGCTGATAATCCGCTTCTCTTGTGATCTCATCCACACGCGTGATAAGGTCAGAAGGCCGCATGACCGAGACCCCAAAATGGTCATAAAGCTGGCTGGACATCTCCAGCAGCTTGCCATCCCGTGTAATAAAAAATAACAGACCTCCACTAATAGTGTGCGCAAGCTGGCGGAGATCAGACTCGGCGCTTGGCTTAGTCATGGCCGGAAAGAGATGACGCAACTTGGCTTCCACACTCTGGAAATCTTTCCCTAAAATTATTGGATACCCCTTTGCATGGGAGCGCCTTCGCCTGCGTTCTTTGTGGTCTGAATTCCGTTCAATTTCATTGAAAATCTCAGAGGTCAGACATAGGGAGACACTTTCCTGGATCCAATCCGCTTCGAGTGCCTTGCACTCTAATGATTCGGGACTCTCTTCGCCTTTCAAACTGAAAAAGACGTTAGCATCGATAGCAACTGCAAGTTCCTGTTGAATAGCGCGGTCTTGAATGAGGGACCGCAGTGAGGGATGCCCATGGTCGAACCACCAGTAAGTCAGGTAATTACCGGCTTTCCCGCGACCAACCTTGTCGGTGGCTGCGATGAATCCAAGCTTGGGCCAAATACTATTCGCCACATAATCGCGTCTGCAAGAGAGCCCTATCCCAATGAGATGATGCGTCAGGCTTTTTAGGCTATCGACTAGCGCCCTTGCGACTCCGATGCCTCGGGATGAGGGATCCACACAAAGATGTACGATTACGATCCGGATGCGTGAAATTCGATAGAGCAAATAGCCGATGCAGTTTCCGGCAGGGTCTAAAGCGACAAGGATCTGTTTTCGGGCAGCATACTCGTCAAAGGCACCCTCCGGGAAAAAACCAAGTATGGCTTTGTTCGCAGTCCCAATTGCCTTGACCGCAGCCAAATGAGGAGACTGATTGTCAATTGTTTCGACAGTCATAATCCACATCTCAAAACAACAGCCATGCTGGGAGAAGCCTTCATGATCAGCTCCTGTTGTTCTTGCTATTTCAGGAACTCATTTTTTACTAGACGAATGGCTCAGCGTAGAGCACACGAAGCATTGAGCGTATTGCCAGCTTAGACATTTCCTCCAATTCTGCCTCATAATACTCTGGCTTTTCAAGCAGATGGTCGTCTTGTGTTGGAGCCTCGACATGAACCCATTTGTTTCGGAACCGCCTGAGCGAGTGTAAGTTGTCTTTTAAGTCCAAAGGCAACGGCGCATGACCAATCAATCTAAAAAGCCCCCAACCTTTCGTCTTTTCAGGGTCAAAATATTCATATCGCAAGTGTGACTCGACTGCTGCTTGAGCGGCGAGTATCGCCGAAAGGTTCGCGCCGGAGCAAAAAGCAATTTCGGCATCTCTGGCGAGAAAAGTTGACCATTCCGAAAGAATAACCCCGCCTAAGAGTAATTCCTCGTCAAGTTCGATAATGTAATTCCATTTTTCCTGCTCTGTCATACATTCTCGCTCACGAATCAGTGTCCGCCTAATTTTGGCCAGATTTCATAAGGTTACTCGCTGAATGAAGGTATTGTCAACAGAAGAGAAATAGCGTTCATGAATGGCTGCAGTTAAAACAGCTCGCCAGAACCGAAAATCCCCTCCCCTTTGCGTTTGCGTGCACAATGATTCGGAAACGATGAAGATTTTGGATCTTCGTTTCTAAAGGGCTGGGAGAGAAATGCTGAAGATCCGCATGTTGCCCCCGAGCGTGGGGGTTCCACGGGTGACACGGGCAACGGTGCTTCGTTGCCCGTGCCTGGGCAAGAGGGACAGTGAAAAGCCGGAACCGAATCCTCTCGGCCTTCAGACCCAGGCAAAAAAAAGACGTTGCCTGGGCCACCCGCGGGAATCGGCTTCAGATCGTGCTCCCCGGTAGCTTTCGGTCGTCCGCCTTAGGAACAGCAGGGATGCCTCTCTGTCCCAGCCGTGTTTTGGGTGGGAGGCACATGAGCAACGACTTCGAATGATCATCGACGCCCGCCGATGAGTGCGCCGCCAACGAGATCATCTATTGTCCGCAGTCGGTGCCTTCCGGCAAATTCTCGGGCTCACCCCAGTCATTTTGCGGCACTGTGTCGTAGGGCGCTGGAAACTTCTGCTTCTTTACCGTAAACTTGGTAGGGATGGGAGAACCCGGATTACCGTAGTCGATGATCCAGAAATAGTCGTAGTTATCACCGTGCCAATCCTCCGGAACATCAGGGAGAATATCCAGATTGAGCAACTGTCGCAGCGTTACTTTCTCTTTTGGAAACTGCCTCTCCAGCTTCTTCTTGGCAATGTGATCGTGTTCCCAGACCATGACCACCGTCTTCCCACTCCACTGTGGCGAATGGAGGACGACGTGGGCAGCCTCCCGCGTGCGCTGGTTCAATTGCAGCGTTTCCTGTGCCTTGGCTTGGGTGTCCATCGGCACCACGGAAAACAGGTGGATCGGCATGCCCCAGCTTTGTGCCGCGGGACTGATCAGTTCCAGACAATGCAGCGTGACTGCGAAAATGCCATCTGGTCGGGACCCGATGGGGAATAGACTATTGGGTGCTCCCTTGCCGATGTAGTTTGATTGTAGAGCCAGGGCACGCTGTTGGCCGACGCTGCAAAGCTCATAGCTGTTTTGTTTCTCACCATGGCGCAGGATGATGATCCGCTTGGGAACCGCTTCAGCCGCCGGGGCCATGGCCAGGATGAGAAGAGCCACGCCCAGCAGCGTACCTACGAGCCGGCGGATGACGGCGCCTTGCCCACCGCCGTTGTTGCTCCGTGTGAGACTCGTTCGTGCGTTTTGAAGACGTATCATGCCCATGGTCCGCTCCTTTCTGCTTGGTCCTGCGTAAAGTGTCTTCCGATTTGCGTCCGGGTTTATTGACCGAAAAGGGTTTCCTCAATCATTACTCTTATCGGCAGCGCGGTTCGTTTGTGTGAATCATTATTGTCGGAATGAGCCATAGATCCTAGCAGGTTGCTGAAAAAGTTATGAATATACGTGCATCTTTGCCGGGTTTAATCTAATATCAAATGACCGAATTTACACGCTAAAGACGACCGATAGGGTAATCGAGCGCCTCGGATATGCTGTGCTGGCCGCCGACAAGGTCAGATGAGGCAACGGGGTCGGGCCAAGACAACTACAGTCACTACTACAGTTATAGTTACGGCCCACACAAGTTCTTGAAAATAAGGGTTACACTTTCATTTTTCGGGCGGCGTTTTCGCCGCATTAAGAAATTGCGTCGCCATATCTGCTGGAAATCCGATGGCCTCCCCATGTAATATCCCCCAGAAATTCACCTGAACATCCTGACCCACACACAGCCTGACCCCTCCTACGTGGTCTCGACCATAGATGAGCCCTTGGACAGTCGCAACAGTCCACACGCCTTGCCAAGGCCGAAAAACCCCTCTCGTTTGTGTCGGCTTGCACAATGATTCGGAAACAGTGAAGATTTCGGATCCTCGTTTTTAAGGGCCCGGAAGAGAAATGTTGAACATTCGCGTATTGCCCCTGAGCGTGGGATTCCACGCGATGCGCGGAAAGTTGTTGTCGCGTGGTCCCGGCAATGATCCTGGAGTTGTCATCCTCACGCGAGCGGAGTGCGGCGGCAATTGTTGTTATCGTGTGGTCCCGGCAATGATCCCGGAGTCCTCATCCTTGCGCAGTCGAAGGACCCCGGCAATTGTTGATGGCACGTGGTTCCGGTGATTATCCCGGGGTCGTCAGCCTCACGCGAGAGAAGTGCGGCAGCAATTTTTGTTGTCACCGCATGTTAGGGCTGCTAATAGATATTATCGCTAATTAATAAATGTTTCAGTTCACATTTCTCAGAAGGATCGAGGGCATGCCAAAACGGGAAGATATCAAGAAGATCATGATAATAGGCTCCGGGCCGATCATAATCGGACAGGCCTGCGAGTTCGACTACTCGGGGACGCAGGCCTGCAAGGCGTTGCGGGGGCTCGGGTATGAGATCGTGCTGGTCAATTCCAATCCCGCCACCATCATGACCGACCCGGGAATGGCGGACGTGACCTATATCGAGCCGCTCACAATAGAAAGTCTCACCAGGATCATCGAGAAAGAGAAACCCTGCGCCGTCCTTCCCAACCTCGGGGGGCAAACCGGCCTCAATCTTACCGCTCAACTCCACAGTAAGGGCGTGCTGGATGCGAACGGCGTGAAAATCATCGGCGTCCAGGCAGACGCTATCGAGCGGGGGGAAGACCGGATCGCGTTCAAGGAGACGATGGCAAAGCTCGGCATCGAGATGCCTCGGAGCAAGCCCGCTTTCAGCGTCGAGGAAGCCGAAGGCATAGCGTTGGAGCTCGGCTACCCGGTGGTGGTCCGGCCCGCATACACCCTGGGGGGCTGGGGCGGAGGGCTGGTGTACAACCACGAGGAACTCGGGACCATTGCGAGCCGGGGCCTCTCCGCCAGTCTCGTGGGACAGGTCCTGATAGAGGAGTCGGTCCTGGGCTGGGAGGAACTCGAACTCGAAGTCGTGCGCGATTCCAAAAACCGGATGATCACCGTCTGCTTCATAGAAAACATCGACGCCATGGGCGTCCATACGGGAGACTCGTTTTGTTCCGCCCCGATGCTGACAATCGATCCCCGGTTGCAGGAGAGGCTGCAAAAACACTCCTATGATATCGTCGAAGCCATTCAGGTGATCGGGGGCACGAATATCCAGTTTGCGCATGACCCGAAGAGCGGCCGTGTCGTGGTCATCGAAATCAATCCCAGAACATCGCGCTCCTCCGCGCTTGCCTCGAAAGCGACGGGGTTTCCAATCGCCCTGGTGTCCTCCAAGCTGGCTGCGGGCCTCGATCTCGATGAAATTCCCTACTGGCGGGGCTCATCTCTTGCCGAATACGCGCCGTGGGGAGACTACGTGGTAATAAAGTTTGCCCGCTGGGCCTTCGAGAAATTCGAGGGGTCCATAGACAAGCTGGGAACGCAGATGCGCGCCGTCGGCGAGGTCATGAGCATCGGCAAAAATTACAAGGAGGCCTTTCAAAAATCGATTCGCTCCCTGGAGATCGGCCGCCACGGGCTCGGCTTCGCAAAGGATTTTCATGAAAAAGACCTGGATTCGCTGATGGACCTTCTCGCCGAGCCGACCAGCGAACGTCAGTTCATCATGTACGAAGCGCTGCGCAAGGGGGCCGGCATCGACTCCCTCTACCGGAAAACGCACATAAAACCCTGGTTTATTCAGCAGATGAAAGAACTTGTCGACCTGGAAGAGCGTCTCCTTCAGTTCAAATGGGGCGATATTCCCGACGATCTCTTCATCGCCGCCAAAAAAGACGGTTTTGCCGACGCCTATCTCAGCCGCATCCTCGGCGTGGAGGAAACGGCCGTCCGGGAGCGACGAAAATCGCTGGGCCTCGACCAGGCATTCCAGGCGGTCCCGGTAAGCGGGGTCGAAAACGCGGCGTATTATTACTCGACCTACAACGGACCGGACGAGGTCGCGGTCAGCTCAAAACGTAAGATAATGGTCCTTGGCGGCGGGCCGAACAGGATCGGCCAGGGCATCGAGTTTGATTATTGCTGCGTGCATGCCGCATTCGCCATCCGGGACGCCGGGTTCGAGTCGATCATGGTCAACTGCAACCCGGAAACCGTTTCCACCGACTACGACACCTCCGACAAGCTCTATTTCGAACCCCTGACAGTGGAAGACGTGCTGTCGATATACGAAAAAGAGCGGCCCGAGGGAGTGATAGTCCAGTTCGGAGGGCAGACTCCCCTGAATATTGCCAGGCAACTGGCGAACGCGGGGGTCCGGATACTGGGCGCCACCCCGGAAACCATCGATCTCGCGGAGGACCGGGACCGTTTCCGCAAGGTGATGAAAAGACTGCACATACCCATGCCGGATTCGGGGATGGCGGCCAACCTCGATGAAGCCCTCGATGTTGCCGCCAGGGTGGGATATCCGCTTATGGTAAGGCCTTCCTATGTGCTGGGAGGGCGCGGCATGGAGGTGGTCTATAACGATTCCATGCTCAAGCGCTACCTGGCCTCGGCGGTCGGCGTAACGCCCGACAGGCCCATTCTCATCGACAAGTTTCTGGAAAAGGCCATCGAGGCGGAAGCGGACGCCATATCGGACGGCAGGGACGCCTTCGTGCCGGCCGTTATGGAGCATATCGAGCTGGCGGGGATTCATTCCGGGGATTCGGCGTGCGTCATTCCCCCGATCAGCATTCCGGCCCGGCACCTCGAAACCATCTACGAATACACTCGCAAGATCGCGCTCGAACTGGCGGTCGTGGGTCTCATGAACATCCAGTACGCGATCGCAAACGATACGGTTTACGTCCTGGAGGCCAATCCCAGGGCGTCCCGGACCGTGCCGCTGGTATCCAAGGTCTGCAACATTCCCATGGCCCGCCTGGCAACGCGCATCATGCTCGGGCAGACCCTCGCGGACCTCGACCTCAAGCCGAGATCGATACCCCACTTCGGTGTCAAGGAAGCGGTATTCCCGTTTAACATGTTCCCGGAAGTGGACCCCATCCTCGGGCCGGAGATGCGTTCCACAGGCGAGGTGCTCGGGCTTGCCTCCTCCTTCGGACTGGCTTTCTACAAGGCGCAGGACGGGGCGCAGCAAAAACTCCCGTCAGCGGGCAAGGTGCTCATCACGGTTGCCGACCGGGACAAGCCCGAAGCCCTTCAGGTCGCCCGCCGCCTGAGTTCTCTCGGGTTCGGGATTATCGCGACCGGAGGCACCCTGGAATCTCTGAAGCAAAACGGGGTCCAGGCCGAGAAGATCCACAAAATGCACGAAGACCGGCCAAACATAGTGGATGCCATCAAAAACGGGGAAATCCAGCTTATCATAAACACCCCCGACGGCAGGCGCGGGCAATTCGATGATTCCTACATACGCAAGGCCGCCATCAAGTACAAAATTCCCTATATAACGACGACGGCCGCCGCCGTGGCGGCCGCGCGCGGCATCGAGGCCTATCTGAACGGCAAAGACGACGTGAAGTCCCTCCAGACTTACCACCGGGACATCGATTGGCTGGCCGAGAACGTCCGGACAGCCCGGAAATAGTCCGGGAATCTTATGGCCCCGCCGAGCATCGTGAGCGGAAATAGACCCGGAATCTCATGGTCCCGCCGAGCATCGGGAGGGGGAAGACTTTATAGGCCCAGGCGGCACAGTCTCATCGTGCCCACCGCTACACGACTGTTCAGGGTCCAGGGAGAGGAGTTTGGCAGCGACCTGGAATTCCACAAAAACTTGAATTTGGGGAGGCACTGGAAGGCCATGACCGGCGAGGCGGCGGCCGCAATCGCAAACTTTCCGCCTGCCGTGCTGTAAGGCGCGCCTTCAAAGAAAGAACCGGATCTCGATCGATCCGAGACAGGTAGCCAGGTAGGGTGGGCACAGTTCTTCCGTGCCCACCATTTCATTCATGCTCCGAAAGTGTTTTGGTGGGCATGATAAAGCTGGCTGTTGCCCAAGTCAATTGCGGTAAAACCGTGATGCACTCATGGTTAGGTCCGGGACCCAAGGATCGTCATTCCCGCAGTGTTTTTGGGCGGGAATCCAGTGTCTTTCCAGACCGTTGCAAAAACAAGCACCCTGGATTCCCGCCCAGAAACACTGCGGGAATGACGGCTTTGGAGTTCGCCGCCCGCATCTCAAGCATAACAATTCGTCGCACTTTGACTTGGGCAACAGCCCCTAAAGCCATGCCCACCCTACCTGGCTACCTGGCTCAATTGGCTATCCTTCGGTCAGGCTTTCCGCAAATTCCTGACCGTGATTTTATTATCATGATAAACTTCGAGATGGGAGTCCGTCGTATATATCTCAGAGCAGTCAACGGACACCAGAGACGCCAAGATTAACGAATCAACGGCGGGGATTCCCAATCCATGAGACAATCGGGCGGCCTTGCCCAGTATCTCCTGATCTAGCCACACCACAGACGTGACATCATTTATCGCATTTAAAACGGCTTCCACATTTTTCAATTTTCCCTTGAGGCCGAGACGTTCGACTTCAAAAAGACTCAGGGCGGAGACAGCAAAATCCACCTGGTCATCCAGGCAGGACTCCCATAGCCTTGTCGCTTCGTTATTGCCGTTTACAAGCTCAAGGAAGAACCCGGTGTCAAGTCCGATCATCAATTCTACCTCT
The DNA here is from genome assembly GCA_049300095.1 of Syntrophobacteraceae bacterium. GTDB lineage: Bacteria > Desulfobacterota > Syntrophobacteria > Syntrophobacterales > Syntrophobacteraceae > SbD1. The sequence continues at coordinate 6,859 of JBAQYM010000008.1, read as the reverse complement.
CTCTAATTCTTCCCAGGCGTCAGCTGTGACTGAATCGCGACGAATCAGGCCAAGGAGTCTGCTCCCCGCCGCTTTCTTTCGCCTTTGTGCGAGATAGTTTCCCAGGGCCTTGGCTGTGAGAGCTGAAATGGACAGCCCTTCATCATTGGCGGCCCGTTTCAATTTCGGTCCCAGGTCATCCGGGATATGAACAGTAACGCGCATCCAGGACCTCCTTTTCATAGATGGACGCAACAACATATATGTTTGTATGAGCATAACAGCTCGAAAAGGTAAAAACAACTTGATTTTTTCTGCAAACCACGTCGACATCAAACAAGAGGCGGCCAGGAAGAACTTCTTTACATGCCGCGGGTGGCCGGATAGCTCGTCTATCAGGGTGGAAAGCACGAGAGGATTGGTATGGTGGGTGGCACGGGTAACACGGGGTGACACGGATTAGATTATCCGTGCGCTTTGACTAATGGCCGAGGACAGCCAACCTCTTACGCTTCGCGCCCGGATAGACGAGCTATCCGGGCCACCCGCGAAACATCGGCGGACTCGGTGCTCAGCTTATGATTCAGACAGAGTATCGCGGGCCGCGAATACTCCCGCGTGATCGAGGACCCTCCCCGCGAAGGGGTCGCGGCATATACGAAAGCCGTCAGCCCCAAGATGATGAACAATAGGGTCATGGAAGCGATTGATCTCATTGCGCCACTCCTTTCCGTTCGGACTCCGGTTCTAAACCCTGTCATAAACGTATTCATCGCGGTGGCGTGGTTCAACGGCGGGGCAAACGACATGCGGCGCGGGCGGCCCGGATACGGATTATCCGGCCGCGAAACGCGGGAGATATCGCGAAGCCAAGCAGGATAGGCACGGACTTTTCGCGGCCACCGCTTCGTATTCACCCGATACGGACCGGTGGGCACGGTGACGCCTGTGCCCACCCTACACGACTCGGACCTCGTCATGTGTTGAGATCCGGAAAAGATTCTATGGCCAAATAATATAATTTAGCAGAAAGTGTTTGAAAATCGTTTACGGTGTTATATTTTGAATTGAGAAGATCAAATCGAAATCGGCATGAGCGGAAATCCTTACCCTTAAGTCTGTCGATGGCGGAGCACTTGCGATGAGCATACAGCCAAAAGAAGAAACACAAAAGCAACCATCGCGGCCCAGCTCGGTCTTGCTTACTGATTGGGGCCAGAACTGTGAGAGAATTGGAGCGACGCGTCATATTTTCCTGTACGAACTCATGCTTTTGTCTCTCATTTATGAAGAAATCCTGATTCAGGATCACGTGCTTGCATTGAGTGACACCCTTGCAAACTGGTTCTCTCCTGATCCAACTTTAATAGAGAATTTAATCAACATTGGGTCAATTAAAGTTTTGACTCATCCTTTACATGCCTACCCTGAGGAGTTGGCAAATGAAGCAATTAGGTATCCGCTTACTGCACGATCCCGGTATATTGAAGCATACGGGACAAAGTACGAAAAGCCATATCAAGCTACTGAATCCCAGAAAAAGCTTTGCAGCATACTGGATAATGCCCTGACACACAATATCAGCGCTGGTCGTCCATGTGGGAAAAAAGGTGATATGAATCTTCGAAGCCGGTATAAATCACTATTATGCAAGGTTCTAACTAATAATATTTATGCAAACTGGATCGATTCAGCCTTTAAAGGCATAACTCCTAGAATTGCAGAGCAAATCCTGTCTTTCGCTTGCGAGCCGGAGAAGGCAATTGCAAAACTGAATAGTAGCGGGTTCAATGCTAAGAGATTGTTGGACTCGAGTGGACATCCTGTTTTTACTGAATCACTGCTATTTCAGATTTCCTCCATGTATCATCCTGCTCAAGCTGATGCAATTAGGCGACTGAGTCAAACCGTCTCTACCGCTCTTTCGTGCCTCCGGGAACAGGCTGTAGGGATATATAATAGCCGTTTGCGGGAATTCATCCTTGAACCTGAGGCGGCATCTACAAGTTCCTTTGAAAAAGAACCTTTCGTCACGGCAGAAACTCATGTGAACATACCCCTTGGATTGCCTAACCTTTCATCCGATTTTCCAAAAATCATTCAAAAAGTAAGAGAGTCTAAAGCTAGTCTGGCACTTCGTAAATCCATTCAGGAATTAGGGCAACAGCACACATTTACGGATCAGGCTGAGAAATGGAAAGCAGTAGCCGAAGAATTGGCAATGGCCGTGACGAAAGCAACAAAGAATGTCAGTGTTTCGATTGGTAGGATTACAGGGGCTGGTTTGAGCTTTGGTACGGCACTATTAGCGAATGGGTTGTGCGGAGGACCTGTCCCGCCAGTGTCGCCGCCATTAGACTGGATACTAAATGCTTTTGCGGGAACAGCCCTAGCGCTCGTCGCCGACCCATTCTGGAAAGCGATAGCTCGTGACCTGCAATTCCAGAGGCATAGGGCTGACATTGAAAAAGCTGTAACGTTTCGCTGCAATTGGATACAACTGCCGCCTTCAGAATGAAGGGTCGGCAAGACTCTTGGGGCGTACTGGACTGGCCTTCTCAGCTATTTCAAGCACCACATCACCAGCGGTTCCGTCGAGGGTCTGGTAAACAAAATCAAGACTCTCAAACGACAAGCTTACGGCTTTCGAGATTCGGAGCCAAGTAGGGTGTGCACAGTGCTTTATCGTGCCCACCGTTTTTAGGCGACGATTTTGGTGGGCACGATAAAGCACTGTGCCCACCCTACCTGGCTCTCCTCGTTTTCTAGCGGCTAATATCTAGGCAATGTCTCTAAAATAGCGATGATCTTTCGTATATAGTAGCCGATTATCATTCGAACCCTATCCGATCCGTCAACTTCTACTTTACGGAGCTGTTCCATCACGCTCAGCCAACGTGTTTTCATGCTTTTTACTTCATTATTCCACTCTTTCTGATTGAATGTACCTACGAACGCTGTAGGCATTCTTTTTAAAACAGAAAATGGTGATATACACGTGTTAGAATTCGCGTCTGTTTCAGTCATGCGCTTGAACATAGTCTTTACGCATTGATCATTCTCACTTTGAAGGTATGTGCATACTGCCGGATCGATCTCAATGAATGGCGTTCCGACATCTGCACTATTAACTTGGAATACAGAGACTTTAGCCTCGGCTTTATAGGCGTTCATATATCCACTTCCTACAAACTGCTTATCTGTGTGGAAGATGTTACCACGAGTAACAAAACCGCGACAAAGACGACCCACCATAAGCAGCTCGATGGATATCCCAAAACAGTGATGCAATAAGTTTATTGCACCGGCAGGTGAGACTTCGGCCGAGACAACAACGCAATCTGATATTTGGGTGATTCGAAAATCCAAGTCTTTTGAAAGGTAGGAAGCATCAGGACATATGGTAGGACCGAACTTCGCGTAGATGTCGCTATCTTTAGATGATCCGAGCTTTCTTGTGAGATCAAGCAAGTATTCGAGCGTCGGGGCGCCTTCCTTTGCTTCCTCCGATTGTCTAACTAGATCGGTAAATCCTAGGATATCGACGAAAGCGATAAACTTGTCTTTATACATCTTCGAAGCCTCGCAATTGCACTTACCTCCGCAGACTCGCAAACCATGCTGGGTCATCCTGTGCCTTGCGGTGGGTGAAGGTTTCGGTGTCCCGAATTGTCTTGGATCAGGCGCGTATTAGCTGTCTTGGAAACCTGTACAGCAAAACCTCGGCGTTACGGTTTGTCTTCAATACTACGGTACTTGGATAAGCAAATGTCCCATATTTTCTTGCAGTTCTGAACGGATGGAAATCGCTTCGGGTGAGCCATAACCATACTTGTGTTGCCGGATGCGGACTCAATCATATGCATTGGGAAAATACCGTCATGGAAATTATCCCATTCACCCTCTTTTTTGGGGGCTGGATAGCGGGCAACCCAAGTTATGTATTCAGTCAATAACACAAGAGTATGCGTCTGATCATCATCCAATTTGACCTCAGCGATTTCCGCTAACTCTCGGAGTCTGTGCGTTGGTTTCACGGGCATTCCTCTTGCGACAAGTATAGCCTTAAAGATAAGTTCAAATGACAGGGCAGCATTGTAAAGGAAGTGTTTGTATGCATCGCTCGGCTCACTGAATTTGGAGCTCGATTTACTTAGAATGTTCGCAGCTTCATAAAAGGACAAGGATCTCTTGTACCATAGATCTGCGCTGGCCAATTGTTTTTGATGCGTGTATCCGACGATGTCCCTTGTTCTTTTACCCATCAGTGAGAGTCTCATCAGGTAGGTGGCACTGCTTTGTCGTAGCCATGGTTCTTTTCGACAGACCGGAATACGTGCATCCCAATCAGCGCAGTATGGAGTTCTCAGCCTTTTAGAGGATTTTATCAGACCTGAAGGATACATGGGAGCAGGGTGCATGTCAATGCAAGGCCATCAGATTCATAGGTGGGTTCAAGACAGCTCGCCAGCTCATTGAGCTATTCCGTCTGTCATCGCGCAGCGAATATGATGATCGTGTGTGTTCCCTTTTGTTTTTTTCGAACTGCGCGAAGTCGTGTCTTGAGTGCGCCAAAAACCGGCAGGCAACGATCAAACGATTTATTACTCGGCTTGGGAGGCCATCAACTCGATAATTTTATCCAGCAATTCGGGCCTGCCCTGCTGGGTTTCGGCGGAGAAGAGGATGGCGTTGTTGGGGGGGATTCCGAGGGCTTGGGCGGCGGATTGGAGCAGGGGGTTCCATTTTGCTCGGGGGAGTTTATCGGCCTTGGTGAAGACGGCGACGGCGGGGATCTTTTTGAGGCCGAGCCATCCCCAGAGGCTGATGTCGTCGGGGGTCGGGGGGTGGCGGAGGTCGATGATCGCGACGACCGCTTTGAGGTTTTTTCGGGTTTCCAGGTAGGTTGTGATCATCGGGCCCCAGGTGGCGCGAACGCTTTGGGCGACCTTGGCGTAGCCGTACCCGGGGAGGTCGACGAAGTGGAAGGCGTCATTGATCAGGAAAAAATTTATGAGCTGGGTCCTGCCGGGCGTGCGGCTCGTGCGGACGAGTTTTTTTCGCTGCAGGAGGCAGTTTATAAGCGATGACTTGCCGACGTTGGAACGGCCGGCGAACGCGATTTCGGGCAGGGCGTCGTCGGGGTACTGTCCGGGACGCGTCGCGGAGGTAACGAAGTCGGCCGATTTGATGACGAGGGGCTCGGGCAACCGGTTTTCCTTCGATGTGATTACAGGGGGCTCAGCCACCCGGCTTTCCTTCCGGGGACCGCGTCCGGAGGTAGTTCTCGATCCGGTCCAGGCCTTCCTTAATGTTTTCGATTGAATTCGCGTAGCTGAACCGGACGTATCCCTCGGCGTTCGACCCGAAATCCACCCCCGGCGTGATTCCCACCTTGGCGTTTTCGAGCACTTCGAAGGCAAACTTGTAGGAATCGTTCGTAAACTTGCGCGCGTTCGCCAAAACGTAAAAGGCCCCGGTGGGCTCGACGGTGATGCCGAAGCCGATCTCGCGCAGCCTCGGGATGATGTAGCGTCTGCGGCGGTTGTACCGCTCGATCATTTCGTTTACGGCGCTCTTGACGCTCGGGTCGGTCAGGGCGGTGAGGCCCGCGGCCTGCGCGACCGAGTTTGCCGAGATGAAGAAGTTTTGCACGATCTTCTGGATCGGGCGGACCATGTATTTGGGGGCGATCAGGTAGCCGAGCCTCCAGCCGGTCATCGCAAAGAGCTTCGAGAAGCCGTTAAAGACGATGCAGTTGTCGGTAAATTCGAGGATCGAGCGCGCGCGGCCTTCATAGACAAGCCCGTGGTAGATCTCATCGCTTAATATCAGCTTGCCCGTGTCGGCGATTTCCGCCATTCGGCCGGGTTCGAGAAGGTTCCCGGTGGGATTTGCCGGGGAATTTATGAGGATGGCCTTGGTTTTCGGCGTGATCGCGGCGCGGATGGCTTCGGGCCTGTACTGGAAGGCGTCCTCCTCATAGACCGGGACCATCCTGGGGACCGCTTCGAGAAAGCGAACAAAATTGGGATGGCAGGCGTAGTGAGGGTTCGAGAGGATCATTTCGTCACCGCATTCGAGAACGACGCTCATCCCGACGAGGAAGGCCGGGGAGGTGCCGGAGGTAACGATCACCTGGTCGGGCTCGATGTTGTGCACCCCGTAGGTTTCGCTGTAATACTTGCAGATCGCCTCCCGGAGCAGCGGGTTGCCGAGGCTGTGCGTGTAATGCGTCTCGCCCCGGTTGAGCGCTTCGATCGCGGAATTCTTTACGGCCTGGGGCGTATTGAAATCCGGCTCGCCCACTTCGAGATGGATCACCGACTCTCCGGCGCGCTCCATTTCCTGCGCGCGCTCGAGAACGTCCATCACTATGAATGAGGTCATCTCCTCAAGTCGTCTACAAATCAAAGGAACATCTCCTCGGTTTTCCGGGTGCGTATGGAAACCTCGCCATGAAAGGCGCGCACACGCGAGCGGTGAAATCGGGCCGCTGTCAGGGGGTCTGCAAATTCCCCGGTCTTGGTTCGGCCGGGACCTTCAGTATAACCGGCTCGCCCGGAACGTCGCTCCCGAGCTGGGTCACCAGTGTCGCGGCCTTCGAGAAGCTGGGTTCCGGTTTTAGCTGGATGACGTAAACCCTGCCGAGGACCTTGTGCTTGAGGGGCTTTATGACCGCGGCATAGCCCTTTTCCCGAAGGTCTTTACGCATTTCCTCGGCCTTTTCCCTGTCCACGAAGGAGCCGAGCTGGACGATATAATTAAACTGCGCGACCTGGGGCGCGGGCGCGGGCTGTTGCCCGAGCGCGGCGGGCGGGACTTCCTTCACGCCCGGAGCGGGGTCCTCCGCGGCAACCGGGGCCGGGCTGTGCGGGAC
>JBAQYM010000007.1:0-18935 GCA_049300095.1 Syntrophobacteraceae bacterium | reverse complement strand
GGCCTAAGTAGCCAGGTTAATTAGCTAAAATTGAAAACGGCGAAGCTAACCCTGCCGGGCATGGAACTTGCCAGAGATTACCACATGGGAACGTGAAGTGAACCAGCATGAGAACCACCCAATTTCTGCAAAAGACAGAAAAGGATTACACAGTATCCCTTCGTGTATGGACATAGCCAGGTAAGGAGCAATCAATGGCGGCAAGGACTGACGGCGAGTCCGGTTTTATGGATAAAATCAGGGAACGTATCAAAGGTTCGGGAGATGGTCGTCCGGACAAATCCGACCCGGCTCAGAACAAAGTACGCTTTTCCATATGGTATTTCATCGCGGCAATGCTGTTGTTTGCCTGGTTCCAGGGTTTCATGGGAGGCGAGCGGAGCGAAAAAATCTCCTATTCGGATTTCAAGCAGTGGGCCCGTGAAGGAAAGGTGGAAAATCTTGTCGTTGGCCCGGAGCAGATAACAGGCAATGTAAAAGGAGAAGAGGGCAAACCGGCAAGAGCATTCATTACCGTTCGTATTGAAGATCCGGAACTCGTCGCACAGCTTGAGCAAAAAGGAATCAAGTTCAGCGGCTATGCTGAAAACAAATTGCTCGCGGCGATTGTCTCATGGCTGCTGCCCCTCGGGTTCTTCGTCTTCATCTGGTTTTTTCTCATGAAACGGATGGGCGGAGGTTCTCAGGGTGTGCTGTCTCTGGGCAAAGCACGCGTGAAAATCTATGGCGAGAAGGATGTAAAGGTAACCTTTAATGATGTGGCCGGCATTGATGAAGCCAAAGGCGAGCTTGAAGAAGTCGTGCAGTTCCTGAAAGACCCGGAAAAATCTCAGCGCCTTGGGGGACGTATTCCCAAGGGGGTCCTCCTGGTGGGGGCGCCGGGGACCGGCAAGACGCTGCTTGCAAAGGCCGTTGCGGGTGAAGCCGGAGTAATGTTTTTCAGCATGAGCGGCTCCGAGTTCGTGGAAATGATCGTGGGAGTGGGAGCGGCCCGCATCCGGGACCTCTTCAGGCAAGCCAAAGAGCATGCTCCCTGCATTATCTTCCTCGATGAGATGGATGCCCTGGGCAAGGCGCGCGGGCTCAACCCCATGGGCGGGCACGACGAGCGGGAGCAGACCTTGAACCAGCTTCTCGTCGAGATGGATGGTTTCGATCCCAGGGCGGGGGTGATCATCCTGGCCGCCACGAACCGCCCGGACATACTCGATCCCGCTCTGCTGCGCCCGGGCCGGTTCGACCGCCATGTGGCCATCGACAAGCCGGACATTCGGGGCCGCGAGGCTATTCTCAAGGTCCACGCAAAAGACGTCAAAATCGGTCCGGACGTGGACCTCAAGAAAGTCGCCGCCATGACCACCGGCTTTGTGGGGGCGGACCTGGCCAATCTGATCAATGAAGCCGCACTCATTGCAGCCAGGCGGGGCGCGGACGAAGTGACCATGGTCCATTTCCAGGAGGCGGCGGACCGTATCATCGGTGGACTGGAAAAGAAAAACCGGGTTATGAGCTCGAAGGAGAAAAAGATAGTGGCCTACCACGAATCAGGTCACGCTCTGGTGGCGATGCTTCTGCCGGGAACCGATCCCGTAAGCAAGATCTCGATCGTCCCCAGAGGGATCGCGGCACTGGGCTACACCCAGCAGCTTCCCACCGAAGACCGGTACCTGATGACACGCGATGAGCTCCTGGACCGCTTGCAGGTGCTTTTGGGCGGGCGAGTGGCCGAGGAGGTGATCTTCGGAGATATTTCAACCGGGGCGCAGAACGACCTGCAACGCGCCAGCGATATCGCCCGCAGTATGGTGATGGACTATGGGATGAGTGAGCGTCTCGGGCTTTTGACTTACACCCATCAACAGTCAAGATATCTGGACCTTGGATTGGGCTCAAACGAGAAGGAATACAGCGAGCGCACGGCACAGGATATCGATGAAGAAAAAAGCAGGATAATGGATGAGGCCCACCAGAAGGTCCTCCTCAAGTTGAAGAATTATAGGGAGTCGCTCGAAAAGCTCGCCAAGATCCTGCTTGAGAAGGAAACCATCGATGGCGACGAGCTGAAAAGATTTGCCGAGGAGGTTAGGGGGAGAGCAGCCGCCGCTTCTGATGAACCCTCGACCGGGGGATCACATTAATGCAATGAACCCATAGTAATACCTGAAATATATCAGTGAGTGTGGCTTTCTCATCCCGCAATATGAGTTCCACTTTCCAGAGGTCCTTCTTGTCTAATATGTGAGGAGGCGGATTATTCGCTCGAAAGACCTTGCTTATCTGAGTCTGGAAGTTATGATAACAAAGTGCCAGTGGAGTAGGTTATTTTGAGTTATGCAGGAAATCGATCTTTCGCCAATAATTAATAATGGTGCGGTTTCGGGGTAACTCCGAGTACCGCGCCAAAAGAGCAGTGAAAAAAACACAAAATTTGTAAAAGGATTAAGAAAATGGTGGAAGGTCGCGTAAAATGGTTTAATGACAGCAAGGGCTTTGGCTTTATTGAAGCTGACAGTGGACATGATGTATTTGTTCATCACTCGGCCATACAAGGCGAAGGCTTCAAGTCTTTGTCCGAAGGCGAGCGGGTCAGTTTTTCGGAAGAAAAAGGCGCCAAAGGGCCAAGTGCCGCAAACGTAACCAAGCTCTAGTCAAAGCTTTGCAACAAACATTAAAATGAGCATTAGCCGGAGCCGTAAAAAGCTCCGGCTTTTTTGTGCCGGCTTAAGGGTTGGGTCAGGGCAACATGGCCCGCCGGGAGTACCGCCTCTCGTAAATTGGCTTCGCCGGCCCATGTTGCAATGAGCCGAGCGAAAAGCGCACCTCCCTTTTCACCTGGTGAAAGCATATCAACAGTACGTTTTCTTTTGAGGCAGGGCATCTGACCCACTTCCTCACTGCTTCCATCAGACTCTCCACCTGCTCAAATACGCCACCACCGTATTTTCCACTGGCGTAGCGCCGATTTCATCGTGTTGACGACAGAAGATATGTTGCCCTGGCTCTTTGGTTGCCTGATTAACCGTAGCCTTCGTAGTCCGGACCAGTGTTTTGAAGACCGGCTACGCCGGTAATCCTAAAGGAAAAAACCATGCTTTCAAAATCCTCAATTCGGAAAGCCATCGCACAGGCCCGAGGTTGCGTGCAAGGTGATCTCTCTCTCGATGATGGCGGAAAGACCGTTTCATTTACCGTTGGAATGAGGGACTCACAGGAGTACGGGCGCACCTATCCCGATTTTTGGTTCCTTGCGAAGGAGCATTCATTCGAGAAGGTCGCGGGGATAATACGGAGATGGGCAGCTTCGAGGTAGAAGTGGATCGTTACCATTTCCAAAAAAGGAATTGCATATAATGCTGAGCAATAAAGATAGAAACAACAAAGGCAGCGGTAAAAGTGTCGATGAAGGGCATACAAAGCGGAAGACAGAACCTGGTGCACGTGAGTTGCGAAGGAAGAATACGGTTAAGAAGGTCAAGAGGTGGAAGTAGATGGAATTGAGCGGCAAGACAATTTGCCGGACCTTGCTTCGTTTGAGAGTACGTCCGGGCGGAAGCGGTCCGGCACAGAAGTGCGCCGCCGCCGAACCGCCACTGCGATCGGAGTTGTTCAGTGCCGATCAGATGGAGCAGCATGGCAAGACTCTCGCGGGCTGGCACAGGCTGAGTTCGGCACGCCCGCGGGACCGGCTTCTGACGCGGCTGGCCGAGAATGAAGGTGTCCTGCTTTCAGTCCACACCCTGCTGACGGAGGCCGTCAAGGCAGACCGCAGGATTACTCCGGCCGGCGAATGGCTGCTCGACAACTTCTATTTAATTGAAGAGCAGATACGCACAGCTAAACGTCACTTGCCAAAGGGCTACAGCCAAGAGCTGCCGCGCTTGCTTGACGGCCCATCAGCCGGGCTTCCGCAGGTCTATGACATTGCACTGGAGACTATATCGCACGGCGATGGACGTGTGGATCCGGAGAGCCTCAGCAGTTTCGTAGCCGCCTACCAGACGGTGACCATCCTGAAGTTGGGCGAACTGTGGGCCATCCCCATCATGCTGCGCCTGGCCCTGATCGAGAATCTTCGGCGGGTTGCCGCCAGGATCTCCGCCGACAGGATGGATAGAAATCGCGCCGATTTTTGGGCGGACCAGATGACGGAGATCGCCGCGAAGGACCCGAAGAGCCTGATTCTGGTGATCGCGGATATGGCGCGGTCAGACCCCCCGATGGTGAGTTCGTTCGTTGCGGAACTCACGCGCCGCTTGCAGGGGCAGGGTCCCGCTCTGGCATTGCCGCTCACCTGGATCGAACAGCGACTATCCGAGTCCGGCCTGACCATAGAACAGTTGGTGCGCTCTGAGAACCAGCAACAGGCCGCGGACCAGGTGTCGATGAGCAATAGCATCGGCAGCCTCCGTTTCCTGGGTGCGATGGACTGGCGCGAGTTTGTCGAGACCATGAGCATGGTCGAGCAGACCCTGCGTGAGGATCCCGTGGGCGTCTATGGCGAGATGGATTTCGCTAGCCGCGATCGCTACCGCCACGTCGTGGAGAAGACTGCGAAGAACAGTTTGCACTCCGAGAACGAGGTGGCGCGCCGGGCGATCCAGTTGGCGCACGAGGGCGCCGCCAGGAACGGCGGCGATGATCGCACGGCACATGTCGGTTTCTATCTGGTCGACAAGGGATTGGCGCAGCTCGAACGAACGGCGGAGGTGCGTTTATCACTCTCCGAGGCTCTTCGCAAAGTCAGCCGCCGGTTCCCGTTGCTGCTGTATGGCGGCACGATCCTGCTGGGTTCGGCGGTCTTCGCCTGGCTCCTTACGGTGCAGGCGCATGGCGGCGGGTTGCACGGCCGGCTGCTCGCGCTGACCGGGGTTCTTTCGCTTCTGTGCGCAACCCATCTGGCGGTGGCCGCGGTGAACTGGCTGGCCACGTTGCTGGCGACGCCGCATCCGCTGCCTCGAATGGACTTCTCCAAAGGAATCCCGCGGGAATCGCGCACTCTGGTGATAGTCCCGACCATGCTCACAAGCGTTCAAAACATCGAGGACTTGATAGATGCGCTGGAAGTCCGTTTCCTTGCAAATCGGGACGACCATCTGCACTTCGGCCTGCTGACCGACTTTCGAGATTCGCTCGAAGAAACGCTTCCGGAGGACGAACCGCTGCGGCGGCTGGCCCGGCAAAGAATCGAAGAGCTGAATGAAAAGTATCGGGGTTCGGAAGACGATATTTTCTTCCTCTTCCATCGCCCCCGCCGATGGAATCCCATCGACCGAATCTGGATGGGATACGAACGTAAGCGAGGGAAGCTTGCGGACCTGAATTGGCTGCTGCGCGCCGGGCCGCATGCTGACCCCGTGGATCGCTTCTCGCTCGTCGTCGGTGAAACTGCGATTTTGGCGAACGTGAAGTACGTGATCACCCTGGATACGGATACGCAACTGGCGCGCGATTCGGCGTGGCAGTTCGTGGGGGCCATGGCGCACCCCCTGAATCGCGCGCGCTACGACGAGGACAAGCGGCGTGTCAGTGAGGGGTACGGCATCCTTCAGCCGCGGGTGGCGGTGAGCCTGCCCGGAGCGAACAGGTCGCGCTATGCGCGCATGTGCGGAAGTGACCCCGGCATCGATCCTTACACGCGCGCCGTTTCCGATGTTTACCAGGACCTGTTCGGTGAAGGCTCTTTCATTGGCAAGGGGATCTATGACGTCGATGCGTTTGAGCGTGCGATGGACGGGCGTTTTCCCGCCAACCGGATCCTGAGCCACGATCTCTTGGAAGGTTGCTACGCGCGGGCCGGGCTGTTGAGCGATGTGCAATTATACGAGGAATACCCGTCTCGCTACAGCGCGGACGTGAGCCGCCGACACCGTTGGATTCGAGGGGATTGGCAGATCGCGCAATGGGTAACGCCGGGCGTTCCCGGCCCCGATTCGCGCCTTCAGAAGAACCCGCTCTCGATGCTGTCCCGGTGGAAGATCTTCGACAACCTGAGGCGCAGTCTCGCGCCCGCGGCTTTGACACTCCTGCTGCTGCTGGGCTGGGCATTATTGCCGTCGGCCGGGTTCTGGACCTTGTCGGTGATGGGAATCATCCTGATTCCTTCTTTGATCAGCGCTGTCCTGGACGTTGTCCGAAAGCCGGGCGATGTGACTTTGGGTCAGCACCTCGGAGCCGCGGTGCGCTCGGCCGGCCGGGGCCTTGCTCAGGCTATATTTACGCTCGTGTGTCTTCCCTACGAGGCATTTTTCAGTCTGGATGCGGTTTTGCGCACGGCCTGGCGCCTGCTGATCACGCACAGGCGGCTTCTCGAATGGAACCCCTCGAGCGGCCCGGACCGCGACGGCCGCACCGACCTCGCCGGCTCTTACCGGACTATGTGGATCGCCCCGGTCATTGCCGCCGCCGCGGCCATTACTCTCGCGCTGTTGAGGCCGACCGCGCTGCTTGTGGCTTTGCCCATTCTGGGTCTCTGGTTTGCTTCCCCCGCTATCGTCTGGTGGATCAGCCGGCCACTCGCCCATCGTGAAGCAACGCTCACGACTAAACAGACCCTCTTTCTCCGGAAACTCTCCCGGAAAACCTGGGCGTTTTTCGAAACATTCGTCGGCCCGGAAGATAATTGGCTGCCGCCCGATAACTTTCAGGAGCAACCCACCGCCGTGGTCGCGCACCGCACGTCGCCCACCAACATGGGATTTGCGCTGCTGGCGAATTTATCCGCATACGATTTCGGCTATATTCCGGCCGGACAACTCATCGAACGAACTGCTAACACCCTTCGCACAATGGAAGATTTGGAGCGGTACCGGGGCCACTTCTATAACTGGTACGACACGCAATCTCTCAAGCCTTTGTTGCCCCTCTACATTTCGTCGGTTGACAGTGGGAATCTCGCTGGCCATCTGCTGGCATTGCGGCAGGGTTTGCTCGCTCTTCCCGACGACAATATCCTGGGAGCACGCCTGTTCGAGGGGCTCAGCGACACATTGAGGGTCCTCGTGGACGTTGCGGGGGCCTCCGCTCCGACCCGGCTTGCTCAACTTCAGAAGGAGCTGGATCTCGCGGCCGCCTCCCCACCAGCCACGCTCTCAGAGGCACGACTGTGCCTGGATCGGCTGGCAACGGCCGCCGTTGAAATGGCCGCAGGCGTCGATGCCCTTCAAGCAGGCCCTGATAGCCAATTGAAGTGGTGGGCGGATTCATTCGTCCGGCAATGCGTGGATGCGCTCGATGAGATAATGTTTCTCGCTCCCTGGGCGCCGCTCTTATCCTCTGAGAATAGACTTCAGGATTTTCACGGTATCGACGGGGTCCCAACGCTGCGCCAATTGTCCAACCTTGAAGTGGATCTCCTGCCGGAAATCGAGCACCGGCTTACCCTGAAAGTGACGGCAGAGGAGAAGGCGTGGCTTGATGAGCTTCGACCTCTCATAATGGAGGCAAGCCGGCGCGCCGGTGCGAGGATTGCGGCTATTGAACGCCTTGCACTGCAATCGAGCGGGCTTGCCCGTATGGAGTATGATTTCCTGTTCGATAAGGCGCGTCACCTGCTGGCTATCGGATACAACGTCAGCGAGCATCGGCGGGACGCCAGCTACTACGATCTATTGGCTTCGGAAGCGAGATTTTCCAGTTTTGTGGCAATTGCTCAAGGAGAGTTGCCCCAGGATAGCTGGTTCGCCCTGGGACGCCTGCTCACTACCACTGGTGGAGAGCCTATTCTCCTTTCCTGGAGCGGGTCGATGTTCGAATACCTCATGCCGCTCCTGGTGATGCCGACATACGAGAACACCCTGCTCGACCAGACCTGCAAGGCGGCTGTGGCCAGCCAGATCGAGTATGGGAGAAAATGCGGGGTGCCCTGGGGCATCTCGGAATGCGGCTACAATGCAATCGATGTTCATCTCAACCATCAGTACCGGGCATTCGGCGTGCCCGGCCTGGGGCTAAAACGAGGGCTCTCCGAGGATTTGGTAATCGCGCCTTATGCCTCGGCGCTCGCGCTGATGGTGGCGCCCGAGAAGGCATGTTTGAATCTCGAGCGGCTGGCCGCTGAAGGGTTTGAAGGAAAATTCGGCTTCTATGAAGCGATCGACTACACCCCTTCGCGCCTGCCGCGTGGACAATCGAGCGCCGTGGTTCATTCCTTCATGGCGCATCACCAGGGCATGAGCTTTCTTGCTTTGGCCTATCTGCTTCTGGACCGTCCGATGCAAAAACGATTCGAGGCGGAACCCTTGTTCCAGGCGACCATGCTGTTGCTGCAGGAGCGGGTCCCCAAGGCCACCACGTTCTATGCGCACACTACCGAGCTTGCCGAGCTGCATGCGGCTTCCAGTGGCGCGGAGACGCCGGTGCGTGTTTTCAACAGCCCGGACACGCCGGTTCCTGAGGTGCAATTGCTCTCGAACGGCAGATACCACTTGATGATCACGAACGCCGGCGGCGGTTACAGCCGCTGGAAGGGCATCGCCGTCACACGTTGGGGCGAAGACAGCACCTGCGACAACCGGGGCGCGTTCTGCTACATCCGGGATGTGACCAGCGGCAGGTTCTGGTCTACAACGTATCAGCCGACCCTGAAACGATCCAAAAACTTCGAGACGGTTTTTTCGGAAGGGCGAGCCGAGTTTCGCTGTCGGCACGACGACCTTGACGTTTACACCGAGGTCGTTGTTTCGTCCGAGGATGATATCGATCTGCGCCGAATCACTATCACCAACCGCACTCGGAGGCGCAGAGAGATCGACGTGACGAGTTATGCGGAAGTGGTCCTGGCGCCGCCCGCCGCCGACGCACTGCATCCGGCGTTCAGCAACCTCTTTGTTCAAACCGAGATCATCCGGCAACAGCGGGCGATTCTTTGCACTCGCCGGACGCGCTCCATCGACGAGCAGGCGCCGTGGATGTTTCACCTTATGGCCGTGCATGGGGCGAAAATCGGGGAGATTTCTTACGAGACAGATCGGATGCGGTTCATCGGCCGCGGAAACACCGTCGCCGACCCGCTAGCAATGAGTGGTTCATCCGATCCCTCAGGGGCGCTTTCAAACAGCCAGGGGTCGGTGCTGGACCCTATTGTCGCCATCCGGTATCGGATAACGCTCGATCCGGAAAAATCGGCAACGATAAATATCGTCTCCGGAATGGGAGAAACCCGCGATGCTTGCCTGGGCCTTGTCGAGAAATACCAGGATAGGCGTCTCGCGGATCGTGTCTTCGATCTGGCATGGACACACAGCCAGGTGCTCTTGCGGCAGATAAACGCCACGCAGGCCGACACGCAGCTCTATTGTCGCCTTGCCGGCTCTATCATCTACGCTAATGCTTCGCTGCGAGCCGACCCGAGCGTTCTCATCAAGAACCGCAGGGGGCAATCCGGTCTCTGGGGATACGCCATCTCCGGCGATCTGCCGATTGTGCTGCTGCAAATTGAAGATCCGGCAAATATCGACCTGGTGCGCCAACTCGTGCAGGCCCACGCCTACTGGCGCCTGAACGGACTGGCTGTGGACCTGGTGATCTGGAATGAAGACCACGCCGGTTACCGGCAACTCCTCCACGACCAGATCATGGGGCTCATTGCCGCGGGCACCGAAGTCAGCCTAACCGATCGCCCCGGCGGCATTTTCGTAAGACCCGCGGACCAGATAGCGGAGGAGGACCGCATCCTGATCCAAACGGTTGCTCGCGCTATCATCACCGACAGCCGGGGGTCGCTGGCGGACCAGATCAACGGCCGCAGTCTGTTGGAAGTAACCGTGCCCCTCCTTACCCCGACCCGAACCCATCGCCCGAAACCCCAGGCGGTCGCCCCGCTGCCTCGCCACGATCTGACGTTTTTCAACGGGCTTGGCGGATTCACCCCGGATGGGCGCGAGTACGTTATCACCACCGCGCAAGGGCAGGTGACGCCGGCGCCGTGGGTGAATGTGCTGGCCAACCCGCACTTCGGTACAGTCATTTCAGAGAGCGGCCTTGCCTACACCTGGAGCGAGAATGCACACGAGTTCCGCCTCACCCCCTGGGGAAACGATCCGGTGAGCGATTCCAGCGGTGAGGCGTTTTACCTCCGTGATGACGAGCTCGGCCACTTCTGGTCACCCACACCGCTGCCCTGCCGCGGAACGGCGCCTTACGTCACCCGGCATGGCTTCGGCTACAGTGTCTTCGAGCACACGGAGCGCGGCATCCGCTCCGAGCTGTGGGTTTACGTGGCCCTGGACGCATCGATCAAGTTCTCGGTGCTCAAAGTACGCAACGAGTCCGGGCGATCCCGCCGACTCTCCGCTACCGGATATGCGGAATGGGTCCTTGCCGACCTGCGGCCGAAATCGAGCATGCACGTGATCACCGAAATTGACCCGAAGAGCGGCGCACTCTTCGCGCGCAACCCCTATAACACGGAGTTTAGCGACCGGACCGCCTTCTTCGACGTGGACGATGCATCTCGCACGGTAAGCGGCGATCGGACCGAGTTCCTGGGCCGCAACGGCACGTTGCGCGCTCCTGCCGCCATGACGCGCACGCACCTTTCCGGCAAGGTGGGGGCGGCCCTGGATCCCTGCGCCGCAATCCAGGTGAGCTTTGATCTGGCCGTCGGGCAAGAGCGTGAGATCGTCTTCAGGCTCGGCGTGGGGCGGGACGCCGACGATGCCCGAAACCTTGTCAATCGCTTTCGAGGGTCAACCGCCGCGCGCAGCGCCCTCGATGTGGTGTGGCAGCATTGGACGCACACCCTCGGGATGGTAAATGTGGAAACACCCGACCAGTCCTTAAACGTGCTGGCCAACGGCTGGCTCTTGTACCAGACCCTGGCGTGCCGCCTTTGGGCGCGAAGCGGATTTTACCAGTCGGGAGGCGCCTTCGGATTCCGAGATCAGTTGCAGGACGTGATGGCGCTCATTTACGCCATGCCCCATCTCGTGCGTGAGCACCTGCTCCTGTGCGCGTCCCGTCAATTCCCGGAAGGAGATGTTCAGCATTGGTGGCATCCTCCAACAGGTCGGGGTGTGCGTACTCACTGTTCGGACGATTACCTCTGGCTGCCGCTCACGACGTGCCGTTATGTTCTAAACACAGGGGACACCGGCGTGTTGGACGAGCCCGTCCACTTCGTCCAGGGCCGCCCGGTAAACGAGGATGAAGACTCATATTACGATCTGCCCGGGCGTTCCGAAGAGGCGGCGAGTCTTTACGAACACTGTGTCCGCGCCATCCTGAACAGCCTCAGATTCGGCGAGCACGGGTTGCCGCTCATCGGATCGGGTGACTGGAACGACGGCATGAACCTGGTGGGCGAGCACGGCACGGGCGAAAGCGTATGGCTGGGATTTTTCCTGTATGAAGTGCTCATGCGCTTCGCCGAGGTTGCCCGCACGCATGGCGACGCGCCTTTTGCCGAGCGTTGCGTAAGGGAGGCGGCGGGGCTGCGCAGCAATATCGAAGAGCACGGCTGGGACGGCGAGTGGTATCGCCGCGCATACTTCGACGACGGTTCCCCGCTTGGATCGTCGGTTAATCCCGAATGCCGGATTGATTCGATTGCGCAGAGCTGGTCCGTACTATCCGGCGCGGGAGGTCCCGAGCATTCACGCATGGCCATGGAAGCGTTGGATGAGCACCTCGTTCGCCGCGAGCATGGGCTTATCCAACTCCTGGATCCGCCCTTCGACAAGTCGGAGTTGAATCCCGGCTACATCAAAGGGTACGTCCCCGGCGTGAGAGAGAACGGCGGCCAGTACACGCATGCGGCCATCTGGGCGGCAATGGCGTTCGCTCGCCTGGGAGACAAGCGGCGCGCGTGGGAACTCTTCACCATGATCAACCCGGTGAACCATGCAAGATCGACCTATGAGACCGCCACCTACAAGGTGGAACCCTACGTCGTTGCGGCCGATGTCTATGCCGTATCACCGCATACCGGCCGAGGCGGCTGGACATGGTACACGGGCTCGGCCGCATGGATGTACCGGCTGATCGTGGAATCACTCCTGGGGCTCAGACTAGAAGTCGATAAACTGTATTTTACGCCGTGCCTCCCCGCGGATTGGGAGGGGTTCAAGATGCACTACCGCTATCGGGAGACGGTTTACCACATTGCCGTTATACAAATGCAAACAGGTAGCGACGAAATGAGCGTCACGGTTGATGGCGTCGATCAGCACGACAAGGCGGTTCCCCTTGTTGACGACCACCGGGAACACTCGGTAGAGGTGAGAATAAGATAAGATTAATGAATAAAGTGGTCACACCTACACTATTGTCACAACGTGGCTGTCTTGGCCCCGCCCAAGGCTCGCCGGAGTTTAAGTTAGCTCTCCTCTGTACGTAACAAAATAGATTATTGACCCTGGAAAGATCTGGGGCATTATCTGCCTGTCATTTCTGGTGAGATACAAACGCCGGTCAAAACCGGCAGGATGTAGTGATAGCAATGATCTTCCTCCGACCACTCAACGATTTTTGCATACCTGGCGCTATCTTCCATTTCCTTGATTCCTCAATGGCCGTTCTCACGGCCCGGACCTGGTAATTTTTAGCGTCATCGGATGGTTGTCCCGCGAAGGAAGACACGCTGCCCGTGTCACCCGCGCCTGGGTGTCCGACTGCAAACTGCGGTTGGAGTTCATGGCCACTGAAACAAACCGATGAATCGTTCAATCTCGGGCTCGACTACATGATTGTACCTGCTCGGGTAGGTAAAACGATACTTTACGAGCCAGCCTTTGTGAGCGAAAAGGTACAGGTGTGATAACACTGTTTCGCCGCCTGCCGTGTCCAATTCGAAGACTGCCTTCCTGCCTCGCGCGTTGAAAAGGGACCGATCCATCGAGTACGCGGTCTCTGACAGGACGCGGGCCCGGTATTTTTCTATCAGATGGGCCTTGACGTCATCATAGTGCTTTTGAAGGAACCAATCCGGCGTCTGGCCCGGTTTCGGTATCGGCGTGATCGAGTAGTCCCTGAGAGATGGATAAACATAGACGGTCCCCACAACTCTCTCATTGGCAGTGACAAGGTTGTATGGAACGGAGAGATCGTTTCCCGTCTCATCGTAGAATTTTATGCCGTCATCTCGCTGAAACTTCCCGATTGATGCGGGAAACACAAATTCTGACGCTTCATGAGTGTATGTGTCAGCGGAGGCGGAGAAAGTCAGGGATTTCGACGGGCCCGGCCGGGTCGTCACGCAGGCTGCCAATGAGAATGCCGAAAGAATGAATAGAAGAATCGCCTTATGTCTCATGGGCCGTACTCCCAACATTGATTAGACTGGTTCCGCATAAGATGCGGATTTTCGGATTTCCGCCCATATGAGCATCCGATACTCTACTCGAAAAGCACCTTTAAATACTAGTAGAGATTTCGAGTACATACCCGCACTCCAGGCACCGGGCGGGAATGATCGACAGCTTCCGGTTCCGCGATTTCGGCGACCGGTTAAGATGCGAAAGGTGCTCGAAGACTTCCTTTGCGCTCACGCGCAGGACCTTTGAATCGAATTAGCGTTCAAGTTGGCGCCGGCCGACAACCGGTCGTCATTCCGGCGAACGCCGGAATCCAGCGCCGTGAATATCTCTGGATCCCGGCTTTCGCCGGGATGACGATCTGATGCTCTCTCATCATGAACGAAAAAGGGTATGATACGGCCTTTGCGCCGTGCGGGTCGGTTGCAGGCAGCCGGACGATCTCCCGGGGAATCGTGTTCACATCGTCTTCCCGGCGCAATCCGTCGTTGCGCTCCAGCAAAATATCGCTATTTTATATCAGGCCTTTAGTAGCCGACGGCTGAAAACTGACAGACGACATTTTAAGGAGGAGCCGGAATGCTCGAACTTCTGAAAAAAAGTTTCATGGCCGGGCTCGGCGCGGTTGTGGTCACCGCCGACAAGGTGCGCGAAGCAACCCGCAAGCTCGTGGAAGAGGGAAAGATTTCGACCGACGAGGCTGAAAAGCTGACCGAAGACCTGGTAAAGAGCGGCGAGCGCCAGTGGGAGGACTTCAACAACAAGTTCCAGTCATCCATGAGGAAGTTCTCTGAAAACGTGGACATGGCCAGGAAAAAGGAGCTCCAGGACCTCACGGCCAGGGTGGAACTGCTCGAACAGCGCCTGGGCCTGCTCGAGGAAACCCACCGGGGGCAAAGCGGGACGCCCGGAGAAAATTAAACATCCCCCGCGCAATACGTGTCACTCCAGGTCCATTCCGAGCACGAGCCGTCCCCATTCGGCAAGGTCCCTGAACCGGCCGAGAAGGTCGTTCTCCCCCCTGAACTCGCCGACGCCGGGGTCTATCCCGAAAAAGGGGACCCCGCTATGCCTGGCGGCCGCCAGGTCCCCCTTGCCGTCTCCGAGAAAAACGCACGTCCGGGGATCGAACCCGAACTCGGCGAGAAAATCGGAAAGCGACTCGGACTTGGGCCGGTTGCCCCCGCCCCGGACGATATCGAGCAGCGGTCGCAGCCCGCGGGCGGTAAGGATTTCGAGCAATTCGGCCTCGGGCGTGTTGGACAGCGCGGCCCGGAGCTGCTTCCGCCTTCCGAGTTCGGCAAGGACTTCGCGGCAGCCCTCGACGAGGGGCGCTCCGGACATCGAGGATCGGCCCAGACGCCTGAAATTATCCCACCTCAGCTCGAACTCCCCCTCCGCAAAAGGTTTTCCGATGAGCTTTTCCTGGATGGTCCGAATCTTGGTTCCGCGATCTATTCCGGTGAGTTCGAGATAAAGCCCGGCAATGCGCCGCCGCAAATCGGGGTCCCCCGTAAAGGCCTCACCCATGGCATCCGCGTTGGCCCTGTTGGAATCAACCAGGACGCCGTTTACGTCGAATATGAACACCTTGATTGCGCCGGGATCAAAACCTGGTTCCATGTGTCGATTTCCAATCCCTTAAGCCCTTAATCCCTCAATTCCATAAATTAAATATGCCCGAACCAATATTCCTCGACCCTGCGGAAGTTCGCCTTCACCTGGGCGCTTCCGGAGATGATGTCGCCGTGTCCGGGCAGGAGCCATTTCGCGTCCAGGACTTCGAGGCTGCGGATGCTCTCCTTGAGCGTCGCGCCGTTTCCGCCGGGAAGGTCCGTTCGCCCCAGGCCGTCCCGGAAAAGCACATCACCCGAGAAAAGGGCTTCTTCCCTGGGCCAGTAGAGGGTGACCGATCCCCGAGAGTGCCCCGGCGAGTGGATGACTTCGAGTTCGACCCCTTTTATCGCGAGATTTCCGCTGTCCAGGAAAAAATCCGGCCTGTAGGCTTCGAGGTCGAACGCCGGCCCCATGTATTTTCCTATCTCTTCTATCATCCGCCAGTCTTCGGCGCTCAGGGCGAACTTCGCCGGCAGGTCCTTGAAGAGTTTCGCGGCCTCGAAATGGTCCGGGTGGCCGTGGGTGACAAGCACCAGGTCGATGTCGGAGAGTTCCAGTTCGAGTTGCCGCAAATTCGTGGCAACATGCTCGAACAGGTGCGCGTGGCCGGGGTCTATCAGCACCCTGGCGGGGCCGTCGATCAGGTAGGTGTTGCAGTTGTTGGCGGACATCGAGCTCCAGATAAACGCGTGCAGGCCTTCGACTATTTTCATCGCAAATCCTTCGGCTGAGAATTATCCCCACCCCGGCCATGATAATGCTCGATGGTGGGAGCGGCATCCTGCCGCGATTTTCGTGTTGCTGTTCTATGAAATTCCAATAATATGCAGGACCGGGTTCAAAAGAGCCAGAACTTAGTGATCATTTTCATAAATACGGTTGCGAATTGTTACCCGAATTGCATCCTCGTGTCCTTCGCGTCCTTCGTGCTCTTCGTGTTTGATCGTTTCCGTTTTTACCGCGAAGGTCACGAAGGACGCGAAGAACACGAAGGGGGCATTGGCCCTCTGAACCAACCACCGCGAATAGTTGATTGCATTCATGAAAAGCCGCACATTGGAGCAAGGGGGATACAAAAGAGTGCGCCATCCCGAGCCCGCTGCAAAAAAGAAGGCGGATATTCTCGTCACAAACGGGATTGTCCTGACGCTTGACCCGTCCTGCCCGCGCATCGATCCCGGGGCGGTCGCCGTTCGCGACGGCAAGATCGAGGCCGTCGGCCCGTCGGAGAAGATAGCGACGGAGTTCGAAGCGTCGAGGGTCCTCGATGTGCCGGGCTGCGTCGTCCTGCCGGGGCTGATTAACTCCCACACGCACGCCGCCATGACGCTTTTTCGCGGGCTGGCCGACGATCTACCGCTCATGGAATGGCTCCAGGAAAACATCTTCCCGGCCGAAGCCAAGCTCACCGAAGACTGGGTTTACTGGGGGACCTTGCTCGCCTGCGCCGAAATGATCCTTTCCGGGACAACCACTTTTTGCGACATGTACCTCTTCGAGCACAAAGTCGCCGAAGCGGCTAAAGCAGCCGGGATGCGCGCCCTGGTGGGGGAAGTCCTCTACGATTTCCCATCCCCCTGCTACGGCCCGATAGAAAACGGACTCCGCCACACCGAGGCGCTGATTGAAAAGTGGCGGGGCGACCCCCTTGTCCGAATTGCCGTCGAACCGCACGCCCTCTATACCTGCTCGCCCGAGCTTTTAAAGAAGTGCGACGAGATCGCGCGGCGAAACGGCGTGCCGCTCGTTGTCCACCTGTCGGAAAACGAAGCCGAGGTGCGTCAGATCATGGACCGCTACGGCCGGCGGCCCGTCTCGCACCTGGAAAATCTCGGGCTGCTCGGCCCCGGCCTTGTCGCCGACCATTGCGTGGCTGTCGATGACGGCGACATCGAGATGCTTGCAAGATACGGCGTCAAAGTGGTCCATAACCCGGAAAGCAACATGAAGCTCGCCTCGGGGATCGCACCGGTGCCGCGCATGCTCGATATGGGGATAACGGTCGCGCTCGGAACGGACGGCTGCGCGAGCAACAACAACCTCGACATGTTCGGTGAAATGGACACCTGCGCCAAGCTCCACAAGGCCGCGACCCTGGACCCCACGGTCCTCCCGGCGGAAGCGGTCCTCGAAATGGCGACAATCAACGGCGCGGACGCTCTCGGGTGGGGAGGCAAACTCGGCCGGATCGCCCCGGGCATGCTCGCCGACCTGATCGTGGTCGATTTTGCGAAGCCGCACCTCACGCCCCTCTACAACCCGGTGAGCCATCTCGTCTACGCGGCGGGGGCGGCGGATGTGCATTCGAGCATCATCGGAGGCCGGGTGGTGATGGAGGACCGCAAGCTGCTCACACTCGACCTGGAAGAGATTTTCGCACATGTCAGGGAATTCGCTCGAAAAGCGCGCGGATAGGCCCCAGCCGCTCGAAGTCGACTGGCTCCTTTTCAACGCGGACTGGCTGATCACGTGCGCCCCCGGCATAAAGAGCCGCCGCGGCGGGGCAGTCGCCGTCCGGGGAGACCGCATCGTCGCGGCCGGGGATTCGGACAAGATTCGAACCGTCTTCCGGGGCCGAAGCGAGCTGGACCTTTCCGGCCACATCCTCATGCCCGGACTGGTAAACACCCACACGCACGCCGCGATGAGCCTTTTTCGGGGCCTCGCGGACGACCTGCCCCTGCAAAAATGGCTCGAAGAGGCCGTCTTCCCGGCGGAAGCCGCCTTCATAAATCCCGACACCGTTTACACCGGGACCCTCCTGTCCGCCGTCGAAATGCTCAAAGGGGGCACGACCACCTTCTGCGACGGCTATTTTTTCGAGGAATCGGCTGCCCGCGCCGCCAGGGAATCCGGAATGCGGGCGGTAATGGGCCAGGGCATACTCGATTTTCCAACCCCCGACCAGCCCGACCCCGCGCGGGCGCGGGAGCGTGCCGAGGCCTTTCTCGCCTCCTTCCCCGACTTCGCCGGCCGGGTCCGCCCGTCGCTTTTCTGCCACGCCCCTTACACATGCTCGCCCGAGACCCTCGAGTGGGTGAAGAAGATGTGCCGGGATGCGGGGGTGCTTTTCCAGACGCATCTATCCGAAACGGCTGGCGAGGTCGAAGAGATCGTTCGACGCTACGGGAGGAGGCCGGCACTCCACCTGGAATCCCTGGGGATTCTCGATGAGCTGACGCTTTGCGCCCACGGGATCTGGCTGTCTCAAGACGAGATAGACGCGCTTGCCGGAAGTGGGGCCTCCATTTCCCACTGCCCCGAAAGCGCCATGAAACTGGCCTCGGGCACGGCCCCGCTCCCAGCCCTTATCGCGGCCGGCGTGAAAGTGGGCCTGGGGACCGACGGCTGCGCGAGCAACAACGACCTCGATCTTTTTGCCGAAATGGATACGGCCGCCAAGCTCCACAAGGTATTCGAAAACGACCCGCTGGCCTGCCCCGCCGAGCGGGCGCTGAGGATGGCGACGGCCGGCGCCGCCGCCGCCCTGGGGCTGGGGGCGGAGACGGGGAGCATCGAACTCGGAAAGAAGGCCGACATCATCGCGATCGATTGCAACCAGCCCCACCTTTTGCCGATGTACGATCCGGTCTCCCACGTCGTCTATTCAGCGAGGAGAAGCGACGTGCGTTTCGTCTGGGTGGACGGGGCGCAGGTGGTCGCGGGCGGTGTGGTCCTTACGGCGGATGAAGCCGCCGTCATCGCCGAAGCAAATCGCGTGGGCAGGGAGATTGCGCGGCGGAGGACGGATGACGGATGACAGAAGACGGAGGACAGATGACAGAAGACGGGGGACAGAAGACAGAGGACAGGGGACGGAAAAACGGGCTGTTGCTCAAATGCAAAAGTTACGACAGGTATGGCCAAAACAGGGCGGAGGCCTCCCCTCCCTTGGCGGGAGGGGCTGGGGGTGGGGGTCGTAAGTACTTGAAAATTCAACACCCTCCCCTAACCCCTCCCATCGAAGGGAGGGGGACTCACGTCCGGCACGATAGTCGCTCAACTTGAATATCTCTTTGGGCAACAGCCCGAAAACCCTCCATCCTCCATCCTCCGTTTTCCGTCGTC
>JBAQYM010000006.1:0-5454 GCA_049300095.1 Syntrophobacteraceae bacterium | reverse complement strand
CCTCCCTTGGCGGGAGGGGTTGGGGGAGGGGGTCGTAAGTACTTGAAAATTCAACACCCTCCCCTAACCCCTCCCATCGAAGGGAGGGGGACTCACGTCCGGCTCGATAGTCGCTCAACTTGAATATTTCGTTGGGCAATAGCGCCTCAACCCCGTCCCTACATTTTGAACGGCGGCGCAGGCACGCCGCAGTGAGTGGGGCAGCCTTAATGCGTAGGGGCGGGGTTGATCCCCGCCCGGACTGCCGGAAATCGAGATCGTTGTGAACAAGTCTTCATTTGGGCGGCGGCACGGCCCCCGATCCCAGAAACCCGGTGCTTCAATGTCCGACAGGCAACTACTTCGATTCCAGGTACTCAACGCCCCGCCAGTCCGGCCCCGGTGCGTTGTCCATGAAGTGTTCGCACCGGGCGAGGTAGAAATGGGAAGGGCCGTCGTGGGGAAATTTTGCCGCCAGCCGGGCAAAAATCCCGCATGCGGCCCCCCAGTCCTGGTCAAGGTAAGCCTCGACGCCGCGGGTAAATTCCCCGCACAGTTCCACGGTCTCCGCGCTCTGCTCTTCGGGCTTTCCGCCCACCAGCTCGTAGATCGTCGTCTTTATGCTCTTGCCCTTGGCCGCCACATCGCCCAGGAGTCTGAACAGGAATTTGTCGGATACCGCTTCATAGGTCGAGTGGGAAACGATTATCCCCGTCCTGTAGAACTTGTTCGCCCCCTCGAGGCGGCTTGCCAGGTTGACGGTGTCCCCCATGACCGTGTAATTTATCCGCTCGCTCGACCCCACGTTTCCAACGATTGATTCACCCGTGCTGATGCCGATCCTGGTCATCAAGGGGGCCTTTCCCTGAGCTTGCCAGTTCCGGTTGAGTTCCGCGATCTTTTCGCCGCAGGCAAGGGCGGCGGAGCAGGCGTGGAAGGCATGGTCGTCATCGTGGACGGGCGCTCCCCAGAAGGCCAGGATCGCGTCGCCGATGTACTTGTCCACCGTCGCCCTGTGCATGGTCAAAATCTTCGTGAGTTCGTCGAAGTACTCCGAGAGATGCAGCATGAGCTCTTCCGGGCTCACTCGCTCGGCAATCGAGGTAAACCCGGCGATATCCGAGAAAAACACGGTCAGCTCTTTCTTGTGGCCCCCGAGGCGGGCCTCCTCGCCGGTGTGGACGAGCTGGCGCACCAGTTCCGCCGGCACATACCGCCTGAACGCCTTGAGTCCCGTTTTCATGGCGGAAATGGCGTCGCTCATAAATTGGATCTCTTTGATATAAGAAGTGATCGTGATTTTGCCTTCAAGATGGAAATCCCTTATCTTCCGGGTTTCCGCGGCCAGGAGTTTTATGGGGCGGGTGATGTCCCGAGACACCAATGCGGCGAGAAAAATTGAAATAATCAATATTATCGAGCAGATAATAAGTGATTCCTTCATCAGTTGCTTGGCGCCGCTTGTAAAATCGTCTTCCGGGACAACCACCACTATCTTCCATGGGACGGGAAAGGTGCTGGGAAAATCCGAAAAGGATGCGAAATACTTTCTGCCCCCCACTTCGACCACGGTCTTGCTTCTTCCCGTTGCAACATGTTCCAGGAACCCGGCGTCGACCGCCTCGATCCCCAATTCCCGCATCAACACCGGACGCAATCTCCCGTTTTCCTCTTTTATAATCAGGGACTCGTCCGGATGGGCCACCACCTCGACCTTCTCGTTGATGATAAAGGCGAGGCCGCTTTTCCCGACCTTTAACGTTTTCAGGAAACCGGATATCGCGTCCAGTTCGATATCCATGGCCCAGACACCTATGATATTTCCTTTTTCATCGAACACGGGGTAGGAGGTGGTAATCGCCGGCTTCTTGTTCCTGAAAAGGATATACACCCCGGTCCAGAAATTCGAGCGTGTTTCTTTCGCGCCGATATACCAGGGGCGGACCCGTGGATCGTAATCGACGGATCGGGCCTCCTGGGTATCGAACAGTTCAAAATCGGCATTGAAATACTTGAACAAATCCCTGGGAGGCGATGCATTCGGCATAATGACGCGGGTCTCCATGGTCCCGTCGGGAAGCCTCCATCCCCGGATATAAGTTCCCTGCTCGTCGGCAAGAAAAAACATCGACACCTGGGGGTAGTATTTCAAAACTCCCAGCGTGTACATTTCGACCTCGTTTTTATCGTCGAAAGAAACCACTCCCAGTTTGATCAGCTTCGAGCTCATCTCCACCATGACGGATGCCGGTATGAAGTAGTTGCTCGCTTTCCCGATAACCATACTACAGACATGATCCATCAGGTCATCGCTCAAATCCAGGACGATGCGTTTATTCTTGTAATAGTTGTACGTAATTATCGGCAGCACTGTCAGGAGCAGCAGGCTTATGAATATTGTCAGTATTCTTACGTAGAAACTGTGGCTCCCGAGACGGGAGCGTTTGGCGGGATGACCGTTTGCCTGCATTAATCTCTCCTCGGGGAGCGGGAGTGGCGGTTCACATGTCGAGTTTCGGGCAGCGCGGGTGACGGGCGCCACATGATAATCGGTTATCTTTCGCCCGGCCTTCATATGAAATAATGGCAAGCGTTTACCGCAGAGACGCAGAGGGCGCGGAGAGTGAGCAGTGAACAGTGAGCAGAAAAAACATGTTCCCGAGTGGTCCGCCTCTGCCTTTCCTCCTCACATCTCACGGTTTTCTCTGCGTCCTCTGCGTCTCCGCGGTGAACGGTTACAAAAAATGCAATCCGACACCCGACACTTGATACCTGCCCCCGGTACCCGAACCTATTTCGATTCGAGGTATTCCACGCCCCGCCAGTGCGCTCCGGGAGGGTTGTCTCTGAAGTGGCGGCACCTCGAGAGGTAGAACCGGGTGGGGGCGTCGGAGGGAAATCGTGCCGCGAGGTTCGTAAAAATCTCGCAGGCGGCGTCCCACTCCCCCGCCAGGTAGGCCTCGACTCCCCCGGTGAACCCTTCGCACAGCGCGGCGGCTTCCGCGTTCTCCGCGCCAGGCCCCGCGGCCTTTGCGCCCATCAGCTCGTAGATGGCCGAGCCCTCGCTCTTTCCCTTGACCGCGGTAACGCCCAGCAGCCGGAACAGGAACCTCTCCGATGCCGCCTCACGAGTGTTTCGGGAAACGATTATACCGGAATGGTAGAACTTGTTCGCTCCTTCCAGGCGGCTGGCCAGGTTGACGTTGTCCCCCATCACCGTGTAATTTATCCTCTCGCTCGACCCCACGTTCCCGACCACGGTCTCGCCGGTGCTGATGCCGATCCTGGTGATGAAGGGACTCCTCCCCTCGCTTTCCCACCTCCGATTCAGATCGGCGATTTTTTCACGGCAGGCGAGCGCGGCCGCGCAGGCGTTAACGGCATGATCGTCGTCGGGAATCGGCGCTCCCCAAAACGCGAGGATCGCGTCGCCGATGTACTTGTCAACTGTTGCCTTGTGCGCGCTCAGGATCTTCGTGAGTTCGTCGAAATACTCCGAGAGGTGCAGCATGAGCTCTTCGGGGCTCATGCGCTCGGCGATCGTGGTAAACCCGGCGATATCCGAGAAAAAGACGGTCAGGTCCCGCTTGTGGCCCCCAAGACGGGCCTCCTCGCCCGTTTCGATAAGACGCCGCACCAGTTCCGCCGGGACATACCTCTTGAAAGCCTGCAGCCCCGCTTTCATGGCCGATATGGCGTCGCTCATCAATTGAATTTCCTTAATGCGTGAGGTGATCGTGACTTTTTCTCCCAGATCGAAATTCCTGATCTTGTTCGTTTCCCCGGAGAGCAGCTTTATGGGGCGGGAAATACCGCGGGCGACCAGGATCGCCAGCAGGATGGAAAAGCCCAGTATAACCGAGCCGATGAGGATCGTCTCCTTCATCAGCTTTTCCGCATCGCTTGTGAAATCGTCTTCCGGGACCACCAGCGCGACCTTCCAGTTGACGTAGAACTCCTTGGGAAATTCGATAAATGAGTAGAAATATCTTCTACCTCCGCTTTCAACAACCGCCTTGCTTTTCCCCGTCCCGGCGTGGTGACGATACGCCGCGCTGATCTGATCGATCCCCAGCTCTTCTATCCGCGCCGTGCGCGGGACGCCGTTTTCTTCGACCATGGCGCGGGACGCATCCGGGTAAGCCACGACTTCGTCTTTTTGGTTGATGATAAAGGCGATCCCGCTCTTCCCGACCTTCAGGCCCTTGAGAAACTTGGACATTTCGTCGATCTCGGCATTTGCGGCCCAAACACCCGCAAACCGCCCGTTGCCGTCGTAAAAGGGGAAGGCGGAAGTAATGGCCGGTTTCTTGCCGTCGTGAAGAATATACACATCGGTCCAGTAGCTCGATCCCGCCGCCTTGGCCCCCATGTACCACGGGCGAACCCGGGGGTCGTAATCGATGATATCCCCCGGCCTGCTTTCATACATTTTGAATTTTGCGTCCCAGCGCTTGAACAAGGCCGAGGAATCGGGCCTGATGACCCGGCTTTGCATACCTCCGTCCGGCTGCCTCCAGGCCTGGATGGAATTGCCCTCCTCATCGGCTACGAAAAACATCGCTATTTGAGGGCAGAAATGCAACATCCCCATCGTATACAGTTCCATCTCGCCGTAATTTCCGACGGAGACGGCCCCGAGTTCGGTAAGTTTTGCACTGATTTCGACGATGGCGGAAGCGGGCAGGAAATATACGGCGGTTTTTTCCAGTATCGTGTTGGACACTTGGTCCATGAGATTGTCGCTCAGGCCCAAAACGATGCGTCTGTTCTCGATATAATTGTAGGATATTATGGGCGCCGCCGTAATCAGCAGCAATCCGGCGATTATGACCGCTATCCTCACATAAAAACTGTGGCTCCCGTAAACAGACGATCTGGGTGGATGCCCGGTTCCCGGCATTCCTTGCTCCTCGAAGGAAACGATCAACCAAGAAGGCGGCCCTTCACCGCGGGGACGCGGAGGGCGCGGAGAAAAACACACGGAGGAGGTATTCTACCACATAACGGGCATCCGTCTGAGTCTTGATTTGATATGCCCGCCGGCTGATCTCTCGCCCCGTTCTTTTTCTCCGCGCCCTCCGCGTCGCCGCGGTAAACGATTGCTGAGGAAGATCACGAAGGACGCGAAGACTGAAATTGGGGGGACGATTGGCAAGCGCATTCAGGAAAACGAGTGCCTGAAGACTCCCGGCAGCCGGCTCAGAGACACTGCCGGAACGACGTACAGGAAAGAAACCGGGTAGGGTTGAGAAACCGTAAAAAAATAGTAAAAACGTAGGTCGGGTTAAGCGATAGCGAAACCCGACATATGCTTGCCGCGTGCCGCGAATTGTTGGGTTTCGCTATCGCTTAACCCAACGATCATGAAGATTTGCTTCACCCCCGGTGATGAAAACTTGCGATTTTGTGCTATTATGGCAAGCAGTCGTGTCCAGCGTAGATGGCAAGTTGGGGCTTGCCATAGCTGCACGA
>JBAQYM010000005.1:0-18388 GCA_049300095.1 Syntrophobacteraceae bacterium | reverse complement strand
CGGGGTTTATCCCCGCCCGGCTATTCCACCTCGTAGGGGCGGGGTTTACGGGCTGTTGCCCAAAGAAATATTCAGGCCGCGGGGCAATTGACCTGGACATAAGTCCCCCTCCCTTCGATGGGAGGGGAGACCTCCGCCCTGTTTTGGCCATACCTGTCGTAACTATTGCATTTGAGCAACAGCCCCTTTATCCCCGCCCGGCTATTCCACCACGTAGGGGCTGGGTTTATCCCCGCCCGGACCGGCCAAAGGGAGGCGCACCTTTTTCAATGCCCCGCCCGGCTATTCCTCCTTGGGCAGTGGTTTTGCGAGCAGATGAGAAACCACGGGGCGGGTCTCGCCCTTGTGGAACGCGCGAACCTTCCCTTCGATTTCGCGGTCCGCAACCGTCACCCGCTCATGCTGGCGAAGGTGTTCGAGCCAGGATTCCACAAGGAAAGTCTCGCAGTATCTTTGCGGGTCCGAGAGGTCCATAAAAACCGTCCACCGGAAGGCGCCTCCCCGCAGTCTCGCCCGCCTGAGCCTTCGCAGGGCGATCCCGAATTCACGCCAGTCCGCGGGGTCGATCCTGTATTCCACGGTCACCATCACGGGTCCGTCCCGCGGCTGCGGCTCGAAGATGACGGGCGGCCCGGCCCAATGGCTCGATGGGGTCAGGTCCAGACGCTCGCCCGAGATCAGCTTGAACCGGGAAGTCGCCAGAAGGCCCACCACCATCGAGAGCGCCGAGATGTGCAGGGCCGCCGGAATCCCCACGACGTTTGCAACCGCGCCCCATGCAAAACTCGCCCCGGCCATACCGCCAAAAAAGATCAGCATGTAAACGGCAAGACACCGTCCACGCACCCACGCGGGGGCGATAGACTGAACGCAACTGTTGAGAGTGGACAGCAAGGCAAGCCACGCCGCGCCGGCAAGGAACGTTGCCGCGCAATCGAGTGCAAAACCGTGAACGAGGGCGAGAAAACTCAATACGGCCGCAAAGATAAGGCTCGTGCACCGGGCCAGTGCGTCCAACGATATTTTCCTCAGGACCGGGGGCAGAACAGACGCTCCCGCCACCGCGCCCAGGCCGAAGGACCCCAGGAGCACGCCGTACCCGCTCGGGCCCGCTTGCAGGAAGTTTCGCGCAAAAAGAGGCAGCAGCGCGACAAGCGAGCTCGCGCAGACAATGAAGGAAAACGCCCGGATAAAAACCGCCTGGAGCGCGCGGGCGTGCCTCACGAACCGTATTCCCGTGCGCATGGCCGCAAAGATGCGCTCGGCCGGCAGGGCGCTTTCGCCCCTCGGCCGTTTCCAGAACAAAATAACCAGGATCACGCCCAGAAAAGAGGCCGCGTTAATCATGAAGGTCGCCCCGGCCCCGAGCGCAACCAGCACGAGACCGCCCAGCGCCGGACCGACGGCGCGTGCGAGGTTGAACCCCGCGCTGTTGAGAGCCACCCCCGCGCGGATCTGGTCGCGCGGCACGAGTTCGGGGATTATCGCCTGCCAGGCCGGGGCGTTCAGCGCCGTCCCGATCCCGAGAGCAAGGACGAGAGCGAGCAGTATCCACGGGGTGGTCAGGTCAAGCAGCGTAAGCACGCCCAGGATTGTCGCGGCAATGAGCATCCAGATCTGCGTAAAGATCATGATCCTGCGCCGGTCCATCACGTCGGCAATCGCACCGGCCGGCAGGGCAAGCAGAAATATCGGCAAGCTCGCCGCGGTCTGCACGAGCGAGACCATCACGGCCGTGGGGGCGATCGTCGCCATGACCCAGGCCATCGCGGTATTCTGCATCCATGTCCCGATATTGGACACGGCATTGGCGATCCAGAGCGCCCGGAACGTCGGGTTTCGCAGGGGGCCCCAGGCGTTGGGTTTTTCTTCCGTGGCTTGCCCTGACGGGCCTTCAGCTTTTTCAGACCCTTGAGATTCATCCGCCATTATACGACTCTTCCGCAATATGCTGTCTCATGGCAGGTGGAAACCGGCCATGTTGTTGCTATATCCCAAAGCTTTTCTCCGCGCCGAGAAGCCTGATGCCCCTCCCCGATCTTCCCGATAACAATGAAAAAAGCCGCCTATCGAGGGTCCTCCCGGACATCCCCGCGAGGCCCCGCTTCCAGGAACTGCTCGAATTTTTGCACGGTCTTCGCGCCGACGCCATGGATTTCGACCAGCTCTTCGATATTTTCCCAGCGCTTTTGCTCGCGCCTTTTTACGATGGATGCGGCGGTATCCGGACGCATCCGCGGCACGAGCATGAGGTCCGGCGCGGAGGCGGAATTGAGGTCCAGTTTCAGGCCGAAGGCCAGCCGGGCGGGCGCGGGCATCCTGCCGGCCGTGATTTGCGGGTAAGACCCGGTCTTTAGAACGCCCAACGATTCCCCGGATTCGAGTTTGCGCGAAACCTCGGGCAGAAGCCCCGACCAGCCGGCCGCCGACAGGGCATCCGAGACACGGGCCCGAGCGCCATCGAGCAGGTATATCCCCGGCGCCGGGACGTCCCCTTTCACCTCGACCGCAACCGGAGCGGGAAGAACGGCCGCGGGAGACTGCGGACCCCGGTACGATCTCCAGAGCAGGAGGCAAAAAACGAGCACCGCAACCAGAACGACGGCAGCCTGAATTTTGCGGCCGGGTGTGACGACTCTCATATCGTAAAATCCGATCTTCCGCCGATGACCGGGATAAAGTTATTGTAATCTTTCCCTGATCGGGTTAGGTGGACAAGTTCCATGGTGCTCGCGCCCGGAAGTGTCGGATCGGCCCGGCGGATTACGCGCCGCCGGGCATTGGATACCCGCAATTATGAGAAAATTCAACCTGAAAGTCCTCTTGCTTCTGTCGAGCGGCCACATGGTGGTAGACATCTACCAGGGGGCCCTCCCCGCGATACTGCCCTTTCTCAAGGACAATCTCGGCCTCACGTATACCCTGGCGGGCGTCATCCTGATAGTGGCAAACGTAACCTCTTCGGTCATTCAGCCCATCTTCGGCCTCCTCTCCGATAAAAGGGAAAAAGCCTTCCTTCTGCCGCTGGGCGCACTTCTTGCCGGCGTCGGCTTCAGCCTGCTGCCCTTTACGGGCAGCTTCTGGGTGGTGATGGTCCTGGTGACGATCAGCGGCCTCGGCGTTGCGAGCTACCATCCCGAAGGGTTCAAGACGGCCCGGTTTTTCACCGGCGAAAGGATGGTGACCGGCATGTCCGTCTTCACGGTCGGAGGCAATACCGGCATGGCCCTCGGCCCGATTGTCGCCCTTTCCCTCGTGAACTACCTGGGTTTTTCATCGCTCACATGGATGGTGCTGCCGGCGCTCGCCTTCGTGATGATCATCCTCGCGCTGCATCGCACGATCGCCATTCCCGCGCCCGACAAGACGCTTGCCGCCGCCCCGGCCGGGACATCGAAGGAGGCCCGCCGCGCCCTCTCCACGATCATCTGCGTTATCATCATGAGGACATGGACGCAATTGGGCCTGATGACCTACATACCCTTTTATTACATAAATTATCTCAAAGAAAACCCCGTCTTCGCCGGCAAGCTGGTAAGCCTCCTGCTGATAGGCGGCGTCGTGGGGACCCTCGCGGGCGCGCCTCTTGCCGACAGGTGGGGCCACAAGTTCTGGCTGGGATTTTCGATGCTCGGCTGCGCCCTGCTCTTCCCCCTGATATTCGTGCTGGAAGGGTTCGCGCTTTATTTTGTCATAACGCTGTTCGGAATGATCTTAATTTCGACTTTTTCGGTTACAGTTGTGATGGGACAAAACCTCTTTCCTCAGAACCTCGGGGTCGCATCGGGCCTTATCGTGGGGTTTGCAATCGGGGCCGGGGGCATCGGGGTGACGCTGCTCGGGGTCCTGGCGGACAATTTCGGCGTCCCTTTTGCCATGAGATGCATCGGCGTGCTTCCCGTCATCGGTTTCCTACTCACCCTGACGCTCAAATACCCGGCCGATGCCGCAATGAGGAAAACCGCATGAGTGACCTCAACCTTTACAAGCCCCGCAAATCGGGCTTTTCCCATACACTCGGGACCCTGTCATGACGCTTTTCGCGCAACTGCTCATCCTGCTCTGGCTGACCAACTTCGCCCCGCCGTTTGTCGCTCAGATATTCGAGCGCAGATGGAGCAGGCCACTCGACGGCGATTGCCTCCTGCGTGACGGCCGGCCGCTGTTCGGCAGCCATAAGACGATCCGGGGGCTTTTCGCCGGGATCGCCGCCGGCGCCTTTTGCGGTCTCGCGATGGGCTTTCCCTGGTGGCTCGGCCTGGGTTCGGCGATACTGAGCATGGGCGGGGACCTTTTTTCGAGCTTTCTCAAGCGGCGGCTTTCCTTTATCAGCGGCGACGTCGTCCCCGGACTAGACCAGATCCCCGAAGGAGTATTCCCCTTCCTTCTCCTGGCCCCTTACTTCTCGCTCTCACCCGGATACGTTCTTACCTTTCTTCTCGTCTTCGCGACCGGCGCCTATTTCGGATCGATCTTCCTCACCCAGGTGCTGATGGAAAAGCCCTTCGAGTCCTACCCCCGGAAGGTGCGCGCCAAGACCAGGTTCCGTGAACTCATTTCCTGCCAGATCATCACAAAGCCCCTTCACCACATCCTCAATTTCGAGGATGCGGTTTATTACCATATATTTATGAAATCCATTTTCAAGTTCCTCGGGATTTACGAGCGCGGCCAAAAAAACGCCCTCGATATCGAGGTAAAGGACGTGGCCTTCGATTTTCCCAACCTCCCGCCCGCCTTCGACAACTACAAGATCCTCTACCTTGCCGACCTCCATCTCGACGGGCTTGACGGGTTGACCGAAAAGGTATCGAGGATCGTCCGCCAGCTCCCGGTCGACCTGTGCGTCCTGGGCGGCGACATCCGGATGGAAGCCCACGGACCCTTTGCGGCGGCGCTTTCACATCTTGACAGGCTCATGCCGCACATTCGCGCAAAGGACGGCATTTACGCAATTCTCGGAAACCACGACTGCATCGAGATCGTGGAAGGGCTCCAGGAAAACGGAATAACCTTCCTGATCAACGACTCGCGGCCGGTCCAACGCCGCGGCGACCGAATATGGCTTGTCGGGGTGGACGATCCCCACTACTTCAAGGGCTACAACCTCCCCGACGCTTTCAGCGAAGTGCCGCAAAGGGCCTTTTCCCTGCTCTTCGCCCACTCGAACGAGATCTACAGCCAGGCGCGCGGATACGTGCCAAGCCTCTACATCTGCGGCCACACCCACGGCGGGCAGATACACATCCCCCCCTTCGGCCCGATTTTCACCCACAGCAGCGCCCCGAGACGCATGTGCATGGGCCATTGGACTTTCGAGGGCATGCGGGGCTACACGAGCGCGGGGGTGGGCGTATCCGGAGTGCCGGTGCGGTTTAACACAAAAGGTGAAATTACGGTGATTACGTTGCGCAGGAGAGTCGGGGGCCGAGTGAGCCGTGAGCCGTGAGCAGAGGAAGCATATCCCATATCAAGAAATTATCCCAGATATAGGGACGTAGAACGTACTATTGTACCTTCTTGTTTCACCTTTTCTCGTTCCAACGCAAGAAAGTGGGAGCGAGAAAAAAGCAACCAGAGTTAATGTGAGGAACAAATATATCCTAAAAAAGCAATAAACCAGCAAAGCAGGAGTGCATAGAATGCACGCCATCTTATTCTCTGCACAGTACGGTTCGATTCTAATAACTGCCTAATCATTTTCGGAAGCCACGTTGGTATTGGATCAGCAACTTTAGACTTCCGTATTGGACCACCTTTTACGTCTTCGTCTTTTACGCCTAATATTATTTCTTCTATAGCGATTAGCCATGTCATCGACTTATTCTGAAAGGAACGATGAGCTTCAGCAGTGAGTAGCCAAAATAGCATTAATGACAATGACGCCAACGCAAGTGCTATGAAATATACAATATTCATATTATTTAGTTTCGGAAGAAAGACAAGAGGCGAGAACGACAATGGAACTATTATAGCTGCAGTTGTCCAAATCCTATTATTATCTGAAATGAACCTATCCTTATAACTTATATATATCGATCTCAGCCAATCACCGTTTTCTTTAATGTCCAGGTCACTTAGAATCTTTTTTATATCATCAATATTTTTGTCAAACTCGTTCTCTGGGGCATCTTTCTTAGTTTTCTCGCTTTCTTGCTCATCGTTGTTGCGTGACATAATCCACTCCTGTTGCATGAATAGAATTAGGCCGTAGACTGGGTTAAACGATAGCGAAACCCAACGAACGCGATCTCGTCTTGGCGAGATGTTGGGTTTCGCTATCGCTTCACCCAACCTACCATCCCACCGTCCTACCGTCCTACCGTTCAACGCAATTTGCCGGACCCTTCAACACTCCTTCTTGAACAGGAGCAAAGGCGGGTCATAGATGTCGGGAGGTTTCAGCCCGAGCAGTTGGAGCAGCGTCGGCGCAACGTTGGTGAGGCCCGGGACCTTGGTCTCGGGATTGAAAAGGATGCAGTCGTCCCCCGATGGATCGTAGACGATAAACCACACGGGATTCAGCGTATGGGAGGTTTTGGCCTTCGGCCTGCCGTCCGGGTGCAGCTTGGTTTTTCCCGTCTTCTCGTCTGTTTCGAACATCTCCTCGGCGTTGCCGTGGTCCGCGGTGACGATCAGGATGCCTCCCACCTTTTCGGTCGCGCGCATGAGCCTTCCGATACAAAGATCGACCGATTCCACCGCGATTCTGGCCGCCTGGTAAACGCCCGTGTGCCCCACCATGTCACCGTTTGGATAATTCATCCGGATGAGGTCGTATTTTTTGGATAATATCCCCTCGACCGTCCTGTCGGTGATTTCGGCGCACTTCATCCAGGGCCGCTCCTCGAATGGGACCTTGTCCGAGGGAATCTCGATGTAATCTTCGCCCTTGGCGTCGATTTTTCCGGACCGGTTGCCGTTCCAGAAATAGGTGACATGCCCGTATTTCTGAGTCTCGCTTATCGCCATCTGCCGCAGGTGGTGAAGCGCGAGGTACTCGCCGAGAGTGTGTTCGATGTGGGGCGGCTCGACCAGGTAGTGCCGGGGGATGTTGAGTTCGGTGTCGTATTCCATCATCCCCGCGTAGGCCACGCGCGGACAGGGTATCCGTTCGAACTTGGTGAAATTGTCGTCCTCGAACGCGCGGCAGATCTCGATGGCTCGATCTCCCCGGAAATTGAAGTAAATCACCGCGTCCCCGTCGCGGATCGGCCCCACCGGACCGGAATCATCGGCAATGACAAATGGCGGAAGGTCCTGGTCGATGACCCCCGGATGCTCCTCGCGGTACGTTTTTATCGCCTCTTCCGCGGTCCGGAAACGCCGCCCTTCACCGGCGACGTGGGTCTTCCAGCCCAGGGCCACCATGTCCCAGTCCGCCTCGTAGCGGTCCATGGTGATCTTCATCCGGCCACCGCCGCTCGCGATTCGGTAGTCCACGCCGCCCTCATCGTTTAGCCTTTTAAGCAGGGCTTCGAGCCTGTTTACGTAAACGAGCGCGCTCGTTTCGCCGACGTCGCGTCCGTCGAGCAGGATATGCACCCGCGCCCGGGGCAGTTTTTCAACGACTGCAAGCCGTTCGAGCATGACTTCGAGGTGTTTTATATGACTGTGAATGTCGCCGTCCGAGAGCAGGCCGAGGAAGTGCATGGTCCCGTTGTGTTCACGGCAGTACCGGACAAGCCGCTGCCACGCGCGGCCCTCGAAGAGCCTTCCCGAATCTATCGCCTCGTTAACGAGCCTTGCCCCCTGCGGGTAGAAGCGGCCGGCCCCCAGCGCATTGTGGCCGACTTCCGAATTGCCCATATCCTCGTCGGAGGGAAGACCGACGGCTTTCCCATGCGCCCGCAGCAGGGTGTGAGGGCAATTTTCGAGCAGCCAGTCCAGGTATGGCGTAAAGGCGTTTGCAACCGCGTTGCCTTCCGTCTCTTCCCGGCAGCCTACGCCGTCCATGATACAAATCGTTATCGGCCGGGGTTTACGGTGTGTCAAAAGAGCAACCATGCCATTCATTCGGATATCTCTCCCAAGGCTATAAAGCATTCACCGCGGAGAACCGAAGACGGAATACGGAAGACAGAGGACAGAAGAATCCTCGGTCCTCAGTCATCCGTCCTCTGGCCACCGTTCTCCGCTACTCGTCTTCCGTCTCCCGTCTTCCGTCCTCTGTCCTCCGTCTTAAGGCTGCCGCGCGCGCGTTCCCCGCGGCTTTTCGCCCAGCGTCACGGTAACGGAGGCCCTGCCGCCGTCCCACCGGATGATGCCGAATTCAACCTTGTCTCCCGGACGCATCCTGCGGACTTCCCGGATGGCGCTGTCCGCGTCCTGGACACTCTTGCCGTTCACGCTCACGACCACGTCTCCGCCCACGGTCACGATATTATTTCCGATCTGTGCGCGCTTGTTTCCTCCCCGCAGCCCGGCCCTGTCGGCCGGACCCTTCGGGGTGACCTCGATCACGAGCGCCCCGGAGGTGACGGGCAGCTTGAGCGCCTCGGCGACGTCGGGGAAAAGGTTCATAAGCGTGGCGCCCAGGTATGGATAGCTGTAGTAGCCCTTCTCGATCAGGTCGTTTACCACCCTTTTGGCCGTATCCACCGGGATCGCGAACCCGATCCCGACGCTTGCGCCGGTCGGGCTGAAGATGGCCGTGGTGATGCCGATAAGGCGCCCCGAGGAATCGATAAGAGGTCCGCCCGAGTTGCCGGGATTAATCGAGGCGTCCGTCTGGAGGATATCTTCAACCAGTGACCCGTTGGCGGAACGCATCGTGCGCCCGAGCGAGCTTATCACCCCGGTCGTCAGCGTCTGGCCGAGACCGAACGGATTGCCGATGGCGAGGCTTTTCTGCCCCACTTTCAGGTTCGCGGAAGAACCGAACGGAATTACGGTCAGCTTTTCCTTCGGAGCGTCGATCTTCAATACCGCCAGATCGGTGTCGGGGTCCGAGCCGATGAGCTTGCCCACGTATTTTTTGCCGTTCGACAGCGTGACTTCGAGCTTGCGGGCATCCTCGATAACATGATTATTGGTGAGGATATAGCCGCGCGAATCGATGATCGACCCGGACCCGGTCCCCTGCCTTGGAACGACGTTAAAGAAGAAGTCATGTTCCACCACCGTGCTCGTGATGTTTACGACGGCGGGGGCCAGACTCTGGTAGAGTTCTATGTTGTTTTTTTCCTCTTCGGTAAGAGCGCCGGCCGGGCCGATGAAGGCCAGAAACGCCAGTACAAGGGTCATGCCGAAGACTCTTTTCCAGTACATGATTTCACCCTCGATGCAACCGTGAGCCCAGTAAAAAATACCACCACGCGACCGTTCAGGCCACCGGTACCGGCCGGCGCCCGTAAATGCGCCTGAGAAACCAGATCAGGAGTAACGCCGCCAGTATCCAGCCCACGATCCTGGACCATGGCTGCATGAGGCCCGGCACCACCTGTTTCATCCTGTTCACCGGAATGGCGAACCCGATGCGGATACTCGACCCGGTGGGACTCAGAATCGCCGTGCAGATCCCGACCAGTTCCCCTTCCGAGTTAACCAGGGCCCCGCCGGAATTGCCGGGATTTATCGGCGCGTCCGTTTGAATGAGGTTTCGCAGCATTTT
The DNA here is from genome assembly GCA_049300095.1 of Syntrophobacteraceae bacterium. Lineage (GTDB taxonomy): Bacteria > Desulfobacterota > Syntrophobacteria > Syntrophobacterales > Syntrophobacteraceae > SbD1. The sequence continues at coordinate 8,775 of JBAQYM010000005.1, read as the reverse complement.
TCCGCCGTCTTTTATCGTCCTGTTCGTCATGCTGACCGTGCCGGCGGTGAGTGTCTGCCCCAGCCCAAAAGGGTTCCCCACCGCAAGCACCCTCTCGCCCACCTTGAGCGTGTCCGAGTCTCCGAGCTGGATAGCCCTGAGCGGCTTTTGCCCGGGGTCGACTTTCAGGACGGCGAAATCCTCGTTCGCCGCCGCCGCCAGCACCCTGGCCTCGAGCCGCCTTCCGTCCGAAAGGGCCACCGAGATTTGCCGGGCGTTCGCAATCACGTGATTATTGGTAACGATCAGCCCGTCATCTCTGAGCACCACTCCCGAACCCGATCCCGACTGCGCCGGAGTGGCGCACCAGAAAAACTCCTGATCGCACTGCATGGTCGTAATATTTACAACCGACGGGGCAACCTTTTCGTAGGCCCGGATCGTGCTTTCTTCCATGGCGGTGAGCGCCGATGATTCCGGACCCGGCAAAAGGGCGCAACACAGCACAAAAGAAAAAATGAGCGCCCATCGGCGCCCGCCGCGGTAAAACCTTATGCGCATGCCCGCTCGCTTCGCACGGCCCGGCGGGATTTCGCATCCTCCGCCTCGGCGGACGGATTCTAAATCCCCTGCCGCGATGGTTTATGCATCTTCACCCTTAGGAATATACATTCATTGGAGGCGCGCTTACAAACAGGAATATAGATTAATACGCAAATCCGGCAAGTAAATAGCCCTATGCAACCAAACGCGTCGGAAGCGGGCCGTGGAAAGATTTCGAATGTTTCCATTTGGATCGAGTCGGGCTATATTCCCCGTGTCCGCCATTCCTTGGCGGGAGGGACCACGGGACGGGGCAAGACCCTTGGTCCCGAATTCAGCACATCAGGAGAGTGGAGTAAATGGCGGGAGTCTTCGAGGTTTACGTCAAGAGCCATTTTTCGGCCGCGCACAGGTTAAACGGCTATCCGGGCAACTGCGCGAGGGTCCACGGCCACAACTGGATAATCGAGGTGTACGTGAGGTGCTCGGAACTCGATGAGGTCGGGATCGGAATCGATTTCCGAGATGTCCGGGCCGCCCTTGCCGAGGTGCTCTCGAGCCTGGACCACTCGGACCTCAATGACCTGCCGGCCTTCAAGGAGGAAAACCCCACCTCCGAAAACATAGCCCGGTTCATCTACAGGCAGCTTTCGGGCAAGCTCGACACGCCCGCCGTTCGGGTTTCCAGGGTAAAGGTTTGCGAAACCCCCGGGGCCGGGGCCTTCTATTGGGAAGAATAAATGAGCCTGAAGGTAAACGAAATTTTCCACAGCATCCAGGGCGAGTCCACCCATGCGGGCCGGCCCTGCGTCTTCATAAGGCTTACCGGATGCAATTTGCGTTGCGCCTACTGCGACACCCGCTACGCATACGATGAAGGCGAACAGATGGAGATTTCGCGGGTCCTCGAACGGGTTTCCGCCTTCGGCTGCGGACTGATCGAAGTCACGGGGGGCGAGCCCCTCATCCAGGAAGAAACGCCCGGCCTGGTCAGCGCTCTTCTTTCCGAAGGGTATACGGTGCTGCTGGAGACAAACGGCAGCCTCGACATAGACAGGGTCGACGCGGGCTGCGCCAGGATAGTGGATGTCAAGTGCCCGTCGAGCGGCATGGCCGAACGAAATGACCCGCTGAACCTGGAAAGGCTCACCGAGGGCGACGAACTCAAATTTGTGATCGGCAGCCGCGAGGACTACGAATTCGCGGAAAAAGTCCTTCTCTCCTCCGCCGGAGTCCTCGCCGCGGCCCGATGCGCGATCAACTTCTCGCCTGTTTTCGGCGCGATTTCTCCCCGTACGCTTGCCGAATGGATCATCGAGGACCGCCTCCCCGTCAGGTTAAACATCCAGTTGCATAAGATCATCTGGGAACCGGACGCAAGAAGCGTCTAATACCGAGTTGCGATCAAGATGGTACGTAATGCCTCAAAATCCCCCCTGCCCCCCTTTAGAAAAGGGGGGTATAGCTTGAGCGTGCCGATTGGGTTCCCCCTTTTCTAAAGGGGGGCAGGGGGGATTTTGAACGCGACACGGTATAAACGGGACCTGGGTTTGACTCTCATTCCGGAAACTCCAGTACGACCTCTTCCGCCTTTCCGTCCTGCGCCACCTTCACCTTCAATTCGATACTGCTGTCCCGGATCCCGATCGCAACGGGCACCTTGCCCTTCTCGCCCTCGATATGCGTAATCCCTTTCACCACATCGAAAATCTTTTCCCCGATCACGCCGCCCGGCGAAGGCAGTTCCGATTCGCGGTACTTGGCGGTAATCGTGATTCCCCCATCGCCGGCCCGCGACACGGTTATCTTTTTCGCATTGTCGTTTATGCCGTGGAGGACCGCCAGGGCGAGCCATTTGAGCGCGCCTTCCTCGGTATCCGGCTCGCCTTTCAGCGCGGCCATCTCCCGTAACGGGTCGGTCTCGGCAAAACAATCGCACTGTTCCTGGACCTTCATGTGCAATGTACGTTTATCCAGCATGGGTTGTCCCCTCCTTAGGGCGGACGTCCTTTTGCGTGGAATCGCGGCTGCAAGCCGCTCCCACATAAACTTTCATGAATCGCGGCTGCAAGCGGCTCCCACAAAAAACCTTTATTAATCGCGGATCGAAGCCGATCCCACAAAAACTTTCTCGAATCGCGGCAGGATGCCGCTCCCGCAAATGGCCTCGCCAATCGCGGGAAAATCCCGATCTAACCAGGGGCCTCACGTGAGGCAAGACCAAAAAAAAGGCTGCAAGGCGCATCCGGCTGTTTCACGGTGCGCCTTCCAGCCCAAAAAGTAATTACCGGCCGGCCTCTTTGCCAGCTAAGGCGTCTGAATTTTCCTGAAATCCGCGATCCGCGAAAATAGGGCCTGTATCCGAGTGAGCAGGGCCAGGCGGTTTCGCCGAACCAACTCGTCCTTATCCATCACGAGCACCGAGTCGAAAAATCCGTCGATGGCCCCTTTGAGCTGGGCAATGGTTTCGAGCGCGCCCGCGTAGTCCGACTTGGCAAATAGTGCTTCAACAACGGATTCCGTCTTTTGCACCGCCTCGAAGAGCGCCCGCTCGGCCTCGATCCGGAGGAGTCCGGAATCGACCGGCGCCTTTTCGGGTTCCTTGATGATATTGGCAACGCGCTTGAAGGCCGTCGCAAGAGGCTCGAAATCCGGTCTCCCGGTAAATCCGGCGAGGGCCTTGGTCCTTTCGACCGCGTCCACCAGGTCGTCTATTCCGATGCTCAGGGCGGACTCGATGATGTCGGGGCGGAAACCTTCCTGGCTTACCAGGTAATGATGCAGCCGGCCCTGGAAGAAATCCAGGACGTCCCGCCTGACGTTTTCCGCAGGCTGGACCAGCTTCGCCGCAAGCAGTCCGAGCGCCTTGTCCAGAAGCCCGCCAAGCGAGATCCGGAAAGGCCTTTCCAGGACGATGCGGATGATCCCGAGCGTCTGGCGTCTCAGGGCGAAGGGGTCCGTCGTCCCCGTCGGGATGAGCCCAACCCCGAAGCAGGCCGCAATGGTGTCGATCTTGTCCGCGATGCTTACCAGCGAGCCCTCGACGCTTTCCGGGACCGGCCCGCCGGCGCGGTTCGGAAGGTAGTGCTCGAAGATGACTTCCCCGACCCTTTGCGGCTCGCCCTGCAGGAGCGCATAGGTTTTCCCCATGACGCCCTGGAGTTCGGGGAACTCACACACCACGCCCGAGACCAGGTCGGCCTTGCAGAGGTAGGCCGCCCGCAGGACCGTGCCGACGCTCTCCGGGGCGCTCTTCTCGGCGAGGCACTTTGCAAGCTCGCTGAAGCGCTCGACCTTCTCGAAGCTCGTCCCGATCTTCGAGTGAAAGACCACGCCCTTTAACTGCTCCACGCGATCATCCAGGCGGACCTTCCGGTCCTCCTTGAAATAAAAGCGGGCGTCTTCGAGCCGCGCCCGCACCACGCGCGCGTTTCCAGCCGCAACGAGGGCGAAGTCCCTCGGGATGGTATTGGAAATCGTAACGAAATAAGGAAGCAGGCGGTCGTTTGCCCCGGTAATGGCAAAATAGCGCTGGTGCTTCTTGATCACGGTGATCAGGAGTTCGGGCGGAAGTTCGAGGTACTTCTCCTCAAACTGTCCGACCAGCGGCTGAGGATATTCGACAAGCTGCGTCACCTCGTCGAGAAGCTCATCGTCCCTCAATATTTTGCCCCCAACGCCCTCGGCGGCCCTGTCGGCCCCTTTGGCGATGAGCTTGCGTCTCTCGGCCATATCGAGAATAACGTCGAGCTTTCGGAGATTTTCGCGGTGGCTCTCGTAGTCCTTCACCTCGATCCAGTCGGGGCTCATGAAGCGATGGCCCCTGGATTTGTTCCCGCTGCGCACCTGCGCGTATTCGCAGTCGAGGATTTTCCCGCCGAGAAGGGCCACGATCCACTGGATCGGCCGCGCGAAAGTAAGCGTAAAGCTCCCCCAGTGCATCGATTTGGGGAACGGTATCCGGGCGATGAAATCCGGAAGCATCTTCTCGACCAGCTCGCGGGTGGTGACCCCGGCCTCCTCGCGATAAACGCACAGGTATTCGCCTTTGGGGGTTACTTTTATTCGGAGGTCTTCGAGGGCGACCCCCTGCCCCCGCGCAAAGCCTTCGGCGGCCTTGGTCGGACGGCCCTGCGCATCGTAGGCGGCCTGTTTGGGCGGTCCGATGACCTCGACGGTCACCGCCTCCTGGGACGTCGCCACGCCGGGGATATTCAACACAAGCCGGCGCGGGGTCCCGGCGATGGTCGGCTCGCCGTGCGCGATCCGGTTTTCGTCGAGAACGCGGGTCATCTGGAGGGACATGGATTCCAGGGCGGGAATGATGTAGCTTGCCGGTATCTCTTCCGTGCCGATTTCAATGAATAAAGCTTCTGCCATTTTTTCCTCCGCCTGCTCCTAGTCCCGCCACTTGTTAAGAAGGGGAAATCCCATCCGCTCGCGCTGCGCGTAATATGCGTGAGCCACCAGCCGGGCCATGTTGCGCACCCTGGCGATGTAGTTGGTCCGCTCGGTCACGCTGATCGCCCCCCGCGCATCCAGCAGGTTGAACACGTGCGAGCATTTAAGGGTATAATCGTAGCTCGGGAGCACAAGGCCGCGCTCGTTCATGCGGATCGATTCCGCCTCGAACATGTTGAAGAGGCTGAAAAGCATCTCCACGTTCGCCTCCTCGAAGTTGTAATGGGACCATTCGACCTCGCCCTGGTGATGCACGTCGCCGTAGGTCACATTGCCGCTCCAGATGAGATCGTAGACGCTGTTGACGCCCTGGAGGTACATGGCGATCCGCTCAAGGCCGTAGGTCAGCTCGAGGCTTACGGGGTTGAGAGAAATGCCCCCGACCTGCTGGAAATAGGTAAACTGCGTGATCTCCATTCCGTCCAGCCAGACTTCCCACCCGAGCCCGGAAGCGCCGAGCGTCGGGGATTCCCAGTCGTCCTCGACAAAACGGATGTCGTGGTCGAGCGGATCGATCCCGAAGCTCTTGAGACTCTCGAGGTAAACGCCCTGAGAATCCTCGGGCGAGGGTTTCAGGATTACCTGGTACTGGTAATAGTGCTGGAGGCGGTTGGGGTTTTCCCCGTAGCGCCCGTCGGTCGGGCGGCGCGACGGCTCGACATAGGCCACGCTGTAAGGCTCGGGCCCGAGCACCCTCAGGAAGGTCGCGGGATTGAACGTCCCTGCGCCAACTTCCAGGTCGTAGGGCTGCTGGACCAGGCAACCCCTGTCAGCCCAGAACTTGTTCAGCGCAAGTATAAGTTCCTGAAATGTCATTTCTGCTCCTTTGGAGACAAAATAGTGGAATAAGCCCCGGCCGATGCCGGCGACATTACGTTCCGAACCGGGACTGCAAGGCTTAAATTTTGATGTATATGGGGGCCGCCAACGGGATGTCAAGGGAAAACAGAGATGGTGGTTGATAGGCTTGCGGGTTGCGGGCGATACGGTCCGGCCAAGTGCTCATCTTCATAAATACGGTCACGAGTTGTTACCGGAATTTCATCTCCGTGCCCTTCGTACCACTATGCTGCATCTTCTTGTTTTTTAACAAAGTTGTGTATGTAAGCCACTTTTTTAATTGAGAAAAATATCTGTCTTTGGATCACTCTTCGTGCGCTTCGTGGTGAGGCAGTTTTTTGGTTGCGCCTATGCTGCGCTAAGCTCTTCGTGTTCTTCGTGGTTGGTCATTTAAGTTTTTGCCACGAAGAGCACGAAGGAGGCATCGGTTTTAGCCGATCGTTATCGGGGTTACTGGTCTTTGAACCCGCAACCTTGTCACAGGCTGTCGATGAGGTCCACGCGCCTCTGGTGGCGGCCGCCTTCGAAGGGCGCATCGATCCAGTCTTCCACGATACTCAGGGCAAGGTCACTCCCAGTGATCCGCTCGCCGAGGCACAAGACGTTGCTGTCGTTGTGGCGCCGGCTCAACCTGGCCCCATAAGGCTCGAATGCGGATACCGCCCGAACCCCCGGCACGCGGTTTGCCGTCATGCACATTCCGATTCCGCTGCCGCACACCAGGATTCCCCGGTCCGCTTCTCCGGCCGCGACCGCGCGCGCCACCCGGAAAGCGTAGACCGGATAGTCAACGGATTCCGCGCTGTCCGTGCCGATATCGACGACATCCAACCCGCGTTGCCTGAGAACGGTGACTATCGTCCCCTTGAGCTGGAACCCGCCGTGGTCCGCTCCAATGATGATTTTCATACACCAAGCCCTTCGATTAAAAAGTGCACATCCCGCCATCCCGCGCGCGGGCGCATGATCTGCTCTCTACTCACCGTTCACTGCTCAACGCTCACTCTTCACTGCTCACTGCCCCCTCCACAACACGCGCGCGGAGGATGAAAATGTATACGAAAATTCCGCAGCGGGAAACCGGAAAATACCCGTGACGCTACCTTATTGACTCCCACAATAACAATCTTCCGAATGCGGTTTTGAGCGAATCATTTCTCGCCGCCGAACCGGTCCGCCATCTCCCGGCGACAGGGCATGCAAAATTCTCTTTTTTCGACTTTTTCGCGCCCCGACAGAGTAAGTCCCACCTCGGCCCCGAGCAGTTTCATGTATTTTTCTTCAAGGCCGAGCGGCATAAGGCCCCTTATCTCGACCAGCTTCCACCCGTTCTCGGATTTTTCCATTCTTATCAGCAGGGCGTTCGCCGCTGCCGGACCACCCAGAAGGTAGTTGCGCCCTCCCCGATAGTCGGCCCGCACCTTGATGCTCTCGCGGATAACGGCCTGTTCGCCCTCGATCCGCACATCGGGCGGATCGACTATTACTATTTCCGGCCGGTCGAATTCCTTATAGGCCCGGGCGAGCAACCCCGTCATGAGGCGGAAGTCAAACCCCAGGGAATCGGCGTACCGGGGAGAAATGAACCGGGCGCTCTCCGCGAGGTTTTTCTCCCGCGCGGCGGCGATTCCCGCATCGAGGGTGAGCGCAAGGATTTCTTTCTCGTCGATGCCGGAGCGAACCGCCACCGCCTCCCCATCCTCAAACGATCCCGGAGCTGCGAGCACGAGGTCTCCGGCGGCGAGGCCGTTTGATGCAACGATTGCCTTCCCGCCCGAAAAGCCGGTTGAATGGACCTCGATCCTCCTTGCCCTCAGCCGTTCGAGGCGCATGACGAAGGCTTTCTTATCGGGGTTCGTCGGCGCAACGGCATCTTTTGCAATAAGCCAAACCCCCGCGCCGGCCGCCTCCACCCGGGACACCGCGGCGGGGCGTTCTTTCGTAAGCCGTACGGAGGCGGTAAAAAAGCTTTTTCGGGCAAAAAATCCGGCGGCCAACCCCACGGCCAGCACCGCAAGGATTATTATCCAGACTCTGACCGATCGCGGAACTTCCATACTTTTCCCTATGAGGATTTGCGGAATCAATCCTCATTATAACACCCGGTTTGCTCCAGACCCTGAATCTGCTGCCATTGTGGAAAATAATTTAGGGAACTACACGCAACTACTGCCGGGAATATCGAAGATGGCGGCGGGATTGTGTATGCGGTAACAGAAAACTATCGAGCGGTGTCCCTCGGCGCTTTCTTGTGGGACCGGCCCCGGGACTGACTGGGATCGCCTGAGGTCCTCACCGCGCGGAGGATGGCCGAAGGCTGGGAGTTCCACCCCCTTGTGCGCCTCTAGCGGTCGGAATCGTCATGCTCTTCCGGGTTTTTTGCTCGTTTTTGACGGGCGACTACATAAACGTAGTAAAACAGGAGAAACGGGAAGGTGACGAACATCCCCTCGAAGTGGCCCATATAGAGGCTCACCGTCCCATAGATTATGATCAGCGAGACGAAAATAACCTGAATTATCGCGGCGGCCTTCTTCACCTTGCTCCTGCTTTCCAAGAATCGCGGTTTTAATCGGCGAGAACAAATATCCGGTTTCTTCCGATACTTGTAACAGAAAAGGCATGCCTTCGAAAAGATAAAGCCCGCTTTTGGCGGGCTTTATCAAAACAACTTGAGGACTCGGTAAGACCTCGCGGTACGTTGTTGTTGCTCGGCGCAGCTCTGGGGCCGCTTGGGTCTCAGTCCGGCATCCCGCTGCAACCGCGTCGGTAATTATCTCCCGAGAGAGAATGTGTCAAGGAGAAGTTTTATTTTTCCATGCGTTGGGTTTAAAACCTTCGCCTTTCAGGCGAAGAGCTTTAGCAAGTTTCGCTGGTCCGCTGGTTTTCCCGCTGGTTCCCAAGCTCCAGCTTGGGAACCCAGACCTGGAAGCTCCGGCTTCCTTTCCTTTT
>JBAQYM010000004.1:0-27300 GCA_049300095.1 Syntrophobacteraceae bacterium | reverse complement strand
ACGCGGTGTTAAGAGGAAGATGAGCAGCTACAACCTCCGCAAAAAAGGTCAGGGGCCACTGCAACCGGGGGTTATCCACCCCCAGGTTCGAGTGCTTAAGTGAACAGTATTGGGGTTAAGCGGAGCGCAACCCAACGGATATTTACCCCGTGCCATGAATTGTTGGGTTTCGCTGCGCTTAACCCAACCTACGTTTATTTGACACAGTGGCATTGGGTATTGGCCCGCCCGCGGGGGCCTTTTTTTACAGCCTGCCCGGGACCGGGCGGGTCAATCAAAGTTAACCGCTAAAGATATTTTGCCGGATATCGAAAATGTTTAAGGAAAAATCGATCCTTCTGGGCGTCAGCGGCGGAATCGCCGCCTACAGGTCCGCGGAACTCGTACGGCTCCTGGTCAAAGCGGGGGCGTCGGTGCGCGTGGTGATGACCGCCAATGCCGCGCAGTTCGTCACCCCTCTCACCTTCCAGACCCTCTCCGCAAACCCGGTGGGAACGGACCTGTTCAGCCTGGAATCCGAGTCCCGGATCGGCCACATTCACCAGGCAAGGCTTGCCGACCTCGTCATCCTTGCCCCGGCAACGGCCAACCTCATGGCAAAAATGGCCGCGGGCATCGCCGACGATTACCTGACCACCACACTGCTCGCCACCACCGCTCCCGTGCTGATCTGCCCGGCGATGAACACCAAAATGTGGGAACATCCGGCAACGCAAAGAAATCTCAAGACCCTCGCCGAGCTTGGCCACAGGATTTGCGAGCCCGCCACCGGCTCTCTCGCGTGCCGCGAAGAGGGCCCCGGAAGGCTGGCCGAACTTGGCGACATCATCGAGGCGGCCGTCCGCATACTCACGCCCCCCACCCTGGCCGGAAAGCGCGTACTGGTGAGCGCCGGGCCAACCTGGGAGCCTTTCGATCCCGTCCGGTTTCTAAGCAACCCCTCCAGCGGTAAGATGGGCTACGCACTGGCTAGAATTGCCGCGCGCCGGTCCGCCCGGGTCCACCTTGTCTCCGGCCCATGCGCGCTCGATGCCCCCGCCGGGGTGGAACGCGTCTGTGTCAAGACCGCCCTCGAGATGCGCGACGCCGTCGCCTCTCTTGCCCCCGGCATGGACGTCATCGTCATGGCGGCCGCGGTAAGCGACTACAGGCCCGCCGCGACGGCGCCGCAGAAGGTGAAGAAGATACCGGAAAAACAGGCGGTCGCCATGGAGGCGAACCCCGATATCCTCGCGGCCCTGGGAAAGGTCAAACCACACGCCCAGGTCCTGGTGGGATTTGCCGCCGAGACGGAAAACCTTCTCGAAAACGCCGGGGAGAAGCTCGCCGCGAAGAACCTCGATTTCATCGTGGCAAACGATCTCACGAAGAAGGGGTCCGGTTTCGGCGCCGATACCAACGAGGTCAAGATACTGGACCGCCACGGAAAGGTGACCGAGCTCCCGCCCCTCACCAAGGACGAGGTGGCCGGCGAGATATGGGACCGCGTGGAACAAATCCTGGCGTGCGGGACATGAAGATGCCGGACGAAACCTGCCGCGAGCTTGCGGCCTGTCTGGAGCGGCTGAGATGGAACCTCGCCGGGGCCAGGGCCGGGGGGATTGCGGGCTGGTCCCGCGCATCGCAAAAAGGCGCGGAGGCGGAGGCCGGTCCACCGCCCGTCGCGGCTGAAAGCCGCTCCCACCCCGAGCCCGGTCAGACGTCCGTCGCGGCTGAAAGCCGCTTCCACCCCGTGCCCGGTCCGACGCCTAGCGCGGGCGCAAGCCGCTCCCACCCCGAGGCCGGAGTTGAGGGTCGCGGGACTGGTCCGGGTCGGGCCGAGCCCGGTGACCGCGAAGCCGCGCTCGGCGCGATCGGCCGCTCGCTTTCGGGGTGCTCGAGGTGCAGGCTCCATACGGGTCGGACGAACCTGGTATTCGGAGAGGGCTCGGTCCGCGGCGGGGTTGTGTTCGTCGGGGAAGGCCCCGGCTTTGATGAGGACAGGCAGGGCCGCCCGTTTGTCGGCCGCGCCGGAAGGCTTCTCGACAAGATGATCCAGGCGATGGGCTATGCCCGCTCCGACGTCTATATTTGCAACGTCGTAAAATGCCGGCCCCCGGAAAACCGCACGCCGCTGCCCGACGAGATCGCGGCCTGCTCTCCGTTCCTGATAAAGCAGATCGAAGCCCTTAAGCCCAGGGTCATTTGCGCCCTCGGCGCGTGCGCATCACATTCCCTTCTCCAAAGCCAGAAGGCCATCTCGCAGCTTCGCGGCAAGACCCACCTGTGGCGCGGCATTCCCCTCATCTGCACCTACCACCCGGCATATCTTCTGAGAAACCCGGCGCAGAAAGCCGCGACGTGGCAGGATTTGAAACAGGTGCTCAAACTCCTGCATCCCGATCCTTGAGCGGGACCACAGCGGACCCCACTCCAGCCTGTGGGAGCGGCTTTAAGCCGCGAGAGAGACGCGCCAACGCCCGGAAATCGCGGCTGCAAGCCGCTCCCACAAATTCGCACGGGCTTTCATGCTCTCCCCAAACCACTGCTCTTTTCCCGGATGAGGGTTCAACCCAAATTCATTCGAGACGGTCGGCCCTTACCATTCAGGCAGTCCGGGCGGGGATCAATCCCGCCCCTACAGATTTACGGAGAGCCTGATACCGTCATTTGGACGTAGGGGCGGGGTTGATCCCCGCCCGGACTGCCCGGAACCGTCCTCCCGCTCTGTTCGGGGTCTTTAATTGAGAAGCGGCTTCCGGCCGCGATTTTTCGGATTGCACGCCGCAGGCGGCGCGGCCGGGCGGAGGACGGACAATTATTCGGATGGATGACCCGGCAGTGTGGGGCCGTTCTCGATCCGGAGCGCTCTGACTAATTTAATGCGGGATTTTGCCGGAATCTGGTATACTCTTTTTTTCGCGAGGGGGTGAAGGCCGCTGCGGGCCGCCCCTCAACCGGGTGTCAGTAAAAAGATCGGGACCTCTTCCGCCATGAAATCTATAGGGAAGCACCTGCCCTTCCTTGCGTGCATTCTCCTTTCGACGCTCTTCGTCTCGTCCGCGGCGGGCGCGCCCGAAAAGAGCCATTGCAACATCATCGAGATGCGCGACTCGATCAATCCGGCGGTGGAAGATTTCATCAAGTACGCCATCGAGCATTCGGTGGAGGACAAGGCTGAGTTTCTGGTAATCCTTCTGGACACCCCGGGCGGGCTTATGACTTCGATGCGGGGCATCGCCCAGGCGATCCTCAACTCGGCGGTCCCCATCGTCGTTTATGTCTCCCCGAGCGGGGCGCAGGCGGCGTCCGCGGGCGTGTTTGTAACGGCCGCGGCCGACATCGCCGCGATGGCGCCCGGGACCAACATCGGGGCCGCCCACCCGGTCACGGGGGGAGGAGGCGATCTGCCCACGTCCATGAGCGAGAAGGTCTTAAATGACATGCGGGCCTTCGCCAGGAGCATCGCCGCCCAGAGGGGCCGAAACGCCGAGTGGCTCGAAGATTCCATTAAATCCAGCGTTTCCGCGACGGCCGACGAGGCATTCAGCCAAAACGTGATAGACCTGGTGGCGGACGACCTTCCCGCGCTGCTTTCAAAACTTGACGGGTGGCAGCTTCGGCGCGACGGCCGCACCGTGGTCCTCAATACACGGGACATCGAGCAGCGCTTCATCAAGCCCGGCTGGAGCTACAGCATTCTTCGGATCATCGCGAACCCGAATCTCGCCTATATCTTGCTCATGATCGGGCTGGCGGGGCTCTACTTCGAACTGTCCAACCCCGGCGCGGTGTTTCCCGGGGTCATCGGAGGCATCTCGCTCATCCTGGCCCTCTACGCCATGCAGACGCTGCCGGTAAACTACGCGGGCTTTCTTATAATCCTCCTGGCGGTAATCTTTTTTATCGTCGAAATAAAGGTCGCCTCGTACGGGATGTTGAGCTTCGCGGGCGTGTTATGCCTCGTGCTCGGCTCGCTCATGCTGTTTCGCTATCCCGATGAGCCGATGCAGCTTGCGTGGTCCGTGTTTTTGCCAACCGTCGGGATCATTTCACTTTTTTTCGCAACCATTGCCGCGCTTGCCTACCGGGCGCAGGCGTCCACGCCTCAAACCGGCGTGGAAGCACTGGTGGGCCAGGTCGCCGAAGTGCGCCTCGATATCGACCCGGAAGGCAAGGTATTTGTGAATGGTGAACTGTGGAATGCCCAAGCGGAGGAAAAAATCGGCGCTGGCGAAAAGGTCGAAGTGGTCGCGGTACATAATTTAAAGTTGAAAGTGAAAAAAATCGGTGGTAGATAGTGAAAATTAGCTCTTGTATATTTTGAGCGGGCGCACGGCCCGCAAGGGGGGGAAATGCCTTTCGGCCTGTCTGGCGCAGTGGTCGTCATTATCCTGGCCGTGCTGTTTCTGGCCAATGCGATCCGCATTCTGAACGAATACGAACGGGGGGTTATATTCCGTCTCGGACGTGTCATCCGCGCCAAGGGACCCGGGCTGATCATTCTTATCCCTTTACTGGACAAGATGCAGAAGGTGAGTTTGCGCCTGATTGCGGCCGATGTCCCCACGCAGGACGTCATCACTCGGGACAACGTCTCGGTGAAGGTGAACGCGGTAATTTACTTCCGGGTGGTTGACCCGGTTAAGGCGATTATTTCGGTTGAAAACTTTTTGTACGCCACGAGCCAGCTTTCGCAGACGACCCTTAGAAGTGTTTGCGGCCAGGCGGCGCTCGACGACCTGCTCTCGGAGCGGGACAAAATCAACGCGCACATCCAGGAAATTCTCGACAGGCACACCGAGCCCTGGGGAATAAAAGTCTCGGTTGTCGAACTCAAACAGATCGACCTGCCTGAGATCATGCAGCGGGCGATGGCGAAACAGGCCGAAGCGGAGCGCGAGCGGCGGGCGAAAGTAATCGGCGCCGAAGCCGAATTCCAGGCGGCGGGCCGCCTGGCCGAAGCGGCCGCGATCATTCAGGAGCACCCCGTGGCGCTCCAGTTGCGCTATCTGCAAACTCTTCGCGAGATCGCGGCGGAGAACAACTCGACCACCCTTTTTCCCATCCCCATCGATCTTTTCAAGCCTTTCCTCAAGATTTCGGAGATGCTCGATAAGCAAGGGCAGAAGGAGTAGATATGGCGAAGAAAGAAAAAGAAAAGAAGGAAAAGCCACTGGACAAGATGACCGCGAAGGAACTGCGCGAACTCGCTCTTGCAACGGGCGAGGCGACTGGGGTCCACGCGATGAACAAGGCCGAGCTGATCGCGGCGATCAAGGAGGCGAGGGGCATCGTCGATGAAAAGCGCAAAAAAACCGATATCGACGTGCGCGCCCTGAAGCTCAAGATCGGGGAACTCAGGGACAAGCTCGAACAGGCGAAAGAGGCCGGCAACGCCAGGCTCCTGGATGCTTTCCGGCGAAGGATCAGCAATCTCAAGAAGAAGACCAGGCGCGCGGCGTAAGCCCTCGACCGAGGGAGGCCCCGCACGGGTCGGCGCAATCCTCCGAACAGGGAGGTTCACATACCGGCTGATTGTTGAATGGCCGAAGGTTAAGGGCTGTTGGATTCGCGGGCGGCCGGTCGAATTCAAGTGGATGTGGTGAGCGGAACCGTTGCACTCGATAATGGAGGATACTGATGAATGTAGAACCAAAGGTGATTGCGGCTATCTCGTCCGCTATAGGCTATTACCTGCAGGCCGAGCAGGAAGCCCTATTCGCGATGCAGCAGCAGATGAGGCCCGCGCAGCCCGTAGTTATGAGCAGCCCCTTTGCGCTTGCCGGAAGGCAGGCCGCCATGGACGTGAGATGGGCCTGGCAGATGCGCATCCCTCGTTAGGTTAAACGCATTGTTGACCTTGATCGTTTCGAGTGGGAAGGTGACGGCCGTTCTTTTATCACGCCCTTCGAAGCTCCAAAGTCAAAATTAACAATACCAGTGAGTTTCTTGAGGATGTTTCCTTGCAAAACGACTGCTGGTGTTCAAGTCTGATGCCGAAGTAAGCTGAGCCGAAACTGGAAGTATCTCTCGAATGGAAAAAGGAGACAGAAGTATGGAGAACGCACATCGTCATGGTACATCATTGATCGCAAAGCTCATAGATGAGCCACCTGTCAAAGTAGACAATCCGATCAAGATAGAGGACCTGACCTTCCGTGATGGGCATCAGTCCCTTTTCGCCACCCGCGGAAGAACGGAAGATTTCCTTCCGATAGCCGAAAAGATGGACAAGATCGGTTTCTGGGCGATGGAAGTCTGGGGCGGGGCGACTTTCGACACGATGCACCGCTTTTTGAACGAAGACCCCTGGGAACGGATCCGCACCCTGAAAAAGCACATCAAGAACACCCCGTTCTCGATGCTTCTGCGCGGCCAGAACCTCGTTGGATACCGCAACTACGCCGATGATATGGCCGAAGCCTTCACGGATCGCGCCTGCATCAACGGTATCGACGTGTTCCGCACCTTCGACGCGCTCAATGACTACCGTAATTTCGAAACCGTCATCAAGCCCATCAAGAAGAACAAGAAGCATTTCCAGGGGACCATCTGCTACTCCCTGACCAAAGCCCGCATGGGCGGCGAAGTATACAACCTCGAATACTATGTAAGCAAGGCGAAGCAGCTCGAAGACATGGGCGCCGACTCCGTATGCATCAAGGACATGGCCGGCCTCATCGCTCCCTACGACGCCTATTACCTGGTCAAGGCCCTTAAAGAGGCCGTAAAGGTCCCCATCCACCTGCACAGCCACTTCACCTCCGGCATGGCCGATCTCGCCCTGCTCAAGGCGATTGAAGCGGGCGTCGATATCGTCGACACCTGCCTTGCCCCGTGGGCGTACCGCAGTTCGCATCCGGCCATCGAGCCCCTGGTCATGACCCTGAGAAGCACCAACAGGGACACCGGTTTCGACCTCCACCAGCTCGCCGAGTGCAGCATTTTCATGGAAAGCATTTCGCCCAAATACCGTCACCTGCTCGACGACCGCATGTCCACCATCGACATCGGCGTTCTGCTGCATCAGACACCGGGCGGCATGCTCTCGAACCTCATCAACCAGCTCCGCGACATGGGCGCCTCCGACAAGCTGAACGACGTGTTCGCCGCCCTGCCCCAGGTCCGCAAGGAAATGGGCCAGGTCCCCCTGGTTACCCCGACCAGCCAGATCGTCGGCATCCAGGCCGTGAACAACGTTCTGTTCGACACCCCCGAAGAGCGCTACAAAATGATCTCGGCGCAGAGCAAAGACCTGTTCTTCGGCCTCTACGGCCACACGCCGGTCCCGGTCGATACCGAGATCCAGAAGAAGGCCCTCAAGGGCTATCCCAGAGGCGAAGTTCCCTTCGCCGGACGTCCCGCCGAGATCATCGATCCCGAAATGGCCAAAAACTGGGAAGATATGAAGGGCCTTGCCAAGGACATCGACGATGTGATCATCTACGGCATGTACCCGATGACCGGAAAACGCTTCCTCAACTGGAAGTACGGCAATGAGCCGATTCCGGCCGAAGTTATGCCCAAGACCCTGGAACAGTGCGCGAAGGAAGCCGATCTGGTCAAGAAGGCAAAGGCCGGACTCCTGGTCGAGAAGCCCGTGAAGGAAGTTCCCGAAAAGGGCGAGGGCATCCGCGAGTTCAGCGTGTTTGTGGACGGCGACTACTTCTCGGTGGAAGTTGAAGCAATCGGCGGCGCCCCGATGATTACCGGGATCGCTCCCGTTGCGCAGCCGGCAGCTCCCAGGCCCGCTCCCGCGGCTGCTCCCAGGCCCGCGGCCGCAGCCGCTCCCGCAGCCGCCGCCAAGCCCGCCGCCCCGGTTGAAGGCGGAACCAGGCTTGAAGCCCCCATGCCCGGCATGGTCATGCGCTACGCGGTAAAAGAAGGCGACAGTGTAAAAGAAGGCGACGTGGTTATGGTCCTCGAAGCCATGAAGATGGAAAACTCCATTCTTGCCCCGGCCACCGGCGCGGTAAAGCAGATTTGCTGCAAAGAAGGCCAGAGCGTACAGAAGGGCGATGTACTCGCCGTAATCGGGTAGTTGGAACCACAATCGAACTCAAGCGAGAAGGAGTACATAATGGCCAAGAAACCCGTACGTGTGACAGTGACCGGCGCCGCCGGCCAGATAGGTTATGCTCTTCTGTTCCGGGTCGCCAGCGGCCAGATGCTGGGTCCCGACCAGCCGGTCATCCTCCAGATGCTGGAACTGCCGATCGATAAGGTCCAGGCCGCCCTCAAGGGCGTCATGATGGAACTCGAAGACTGCGCCTTCCCGGCGCTGGTCGACATGGTCGGCACGGGCGACCCCAAGGTTGCCTTCAAGGATAGCGATTACGCCCTCCTGGTGGGCGCGCGTCCGCGCGGCCCCGGCATGGAGCGCAAAGACCTGCTGATGGAAAACGCCAAGATTTTCATCGAGCAGGGCAAGGCGATGAACGAAGTCGCTTCGCGCGACATCCGCGTGATCGTTGTCGGCAACCCCGCCAACACCAACTCGTGGATCGCCATGAACTCGGCCCCCGATCTGCCGAACGGCAATTTCACGGCAATGCTGCGCCTCGACCACAACCGCGCCAAGTCGATGCTTGCCGCCAAAACGGGTAAGCCGGTGGCCTCCGTCGATAAGATGATCGTATGGGGTAACCACTCACCCACGATGTATCCGGATCTCAGGTTTTGCACCGTTGACGGCAAACCCGCGCCCGCGCTGGTGGACGAGAACTGGTACAAAACCGAGTACATCCCCAAGGTCGGAAAGCGCGGCGCCGCGATCATCGAAGCGCGCGGCCTGTCTTCCGCCGCATCGGCAGCCAACGCCGCCATCGACCACATGCACGACTGGGCGCTGGGCACCAACGGCAAGTGGGTGACGATGGGCATTCCGTCCGACGGCACTTACGGGATCCCGGAAAACGTCATGTACGGCGTGCCGGTAACCTGTACCCCCGGCAAGTACGAGAGAGTGACGGGCCTGGAAGTTGACGCATTCTCGCGCGAGAAGATGGACTTCACGCTGAAGGAACTGCTCGAAGAGCAGGACGGCGTAAAGGACATGATTGCGGCGGCGAAGGCCAAAGCGTAAGCAGAAGCCAAAGCGTAAGCAAAAGCCGGTAACGGCTTTGTGAAAGGACCGAAGAGGCGGCGAGAAATCGTCGCCTCTTTTCTTTTGGCGCGCCCGGCCGGGGGGCGCCAATAGAAAAAGGCGGCGCCTTGGCCGCCTCCGGTATTATTCGATTATGGTGTCCGATTATTCCGGCGAGATTCGTTCCGGTTGACAAACGCGATCTACCGGCCGGGCTGGTCCTGTTCTATTTCCTGGCCTGCGCGGGGTAGCGGAACTGAAAGTTTTTGATGCTGATTTCGTCATGTCGCAGGATGGCGATCTGGAACGCGTTCAGCTTGGCACAATCTCTTGCGCATTCTTCCTTGTTTTGGTCAATATTTTCGCATCTTCGGCACGGGCTTTCCACAGTCTTCACAAAGGGGATCATGCTTTTGTTCCTCCGGGGCAGAATGAGTAGTATGGAAGGGTTTTTGCGCCGGAGAAATGATAGAGCATCTTTTCACAATATGTCAAGCCCATTTGTGAATAAAACACTAGCAAGCCAGACTCCGATGTGAAAAAGTTTTACACGCGAGATATTCGCGCACAGGAAGACCTCACCCGCGGTCTTGTTCCCCCTTTTTGCTTCGGTTTTGCGCCGGGGGTTGCATTTGTTGAACTCAGCCCCCCTCCATTTACTATTTTTCACGATCTCCATGTCAATTCTGTTGATTCCCAAAGCACTTGCTGGTATAGACGGGGAGTGTGACTAATTTCTCTTATCCCTGCCCCTCTGTTGCGGCCAGGCGGGCAAGGTGGCGCATGACCGACTCTAACCCTTTCTCTTTTTATTTTTCCCCCTCGGGTTCATTTTTTCCGCGCGTCTGCCAAAGTGGAAAAATGGCCAAGGGCGCCGAACTGTGTTGCGGTTCGTGCTTTTTTTAACAGAATCCGCTGAAGCAACCAGCGGGGTGTCGTGTGGAATTTCGCGTTGAGGAGGGTACGTATGTTTGACGAGAAAGTACTACAGAAAATTCAAGCTGGAAAAGAAAAGTGGGATCAGGGACCTGTTGCGAAAACACTTGCGAAGTCGCCCGAGGCAAAGCCTGCGTTTACCACCATCTCCGGCGCTCCGGTCGAGCGGCTCTACACTCCCCTGGACGTGCAGGGGATGGACTATGACCGCGACCTGAACTATCCCGGCCAATTCCCGTATACCCGCGGCGTTCAGCCGACCATGTACCGCGGCCGTTTCTGGACGATGCGCCAGTATGCCGGGTTCGGAGACGCAAAGGGAACCAACGAGCGCTACCGCTACCTGCTCAATCAGGGCCAGACGGGCCTTAGCGTGGCCTTTCATCTTCCGACCCAGGCGGGCTATGACTCCGACCATCCCCTTTCCATGGGCGAGGTCGGGAAAGTCGGTGTGGCGATCGATCACATCGACGACATGAGAATTCTGTTTGGTGGCATTCCCCTCGATAAAGTCTCCACATCGATGACGATCAACGCCGCCGCCACTGTTCTGCTCGGAATGTATCTGTCCATTGCCGAGGAGCAGGGCGCCAGTTGGGACAAAGTGGCCGGCACGATACAAAACGACGTTTTGAAGGAAATCATCTGCCGCGGCCAGTACATCTATCCCCCCAAACCGACCATGCGCCTGACGGTCGATCTCATCGAGTTCTGCCAGAAGCAGGTCCCGCGCTGGAACACCATCAGCATCAGCGGCTACCATATCCGTGAATCGGGATCGACCGCCGCCCAGGAAATGGCATTCACCCTGGCCGACGGCATCGCCTACACCCAGGCGTGTATCGAGCGCGGCATGGATGTCGACTCTTTCGCGCCGCGTTTGAGCTTCTTCTTTAACGCTTTCACCAACGTTTTGGAGGAAGTTGCCAAGTTCCGCGCCGCCCGCCGGTACTGGGCGAAGATCATGAGGGACCGCTTCAAGGCGAAAGATCCGCGTTCGATGATGCTGCGCTACCACGTACAGACAGGCGGCGTGACTCTTACCGCCCAGCAGCCGCTTAACAACATCGTGCGCGTCGGCCTGCAGACCTACGCCACGGCCCTTGGCGGAGGGCAGTCGCTGCACACCAACTCCTATGACGAAGCGCTCTGCCTGCCCACCCAAGCGGCGGTTACCGTTGCCCTTCGCACCCAGCAGATCGTTGCCGAGGAGTCCGGCGCGACCGATACGATCGATCCTCTGGCCGGCTGCTACTATGTCGAGGCCATGACGGACAAGATCGAGGCCGAGATCGACGAGTACATCAAGAAGATCGACGCGATAGGCGGGACCCTTAACGCGATCGAGCAGGGCTACATCCAGAAGGAAATCCAGAACAGCTCGTACCGGTTCCAGAAAGAAATCGAAAGCAACCAGCGCGTCTACGTCGGCATCAACAAGTACACCATGGAAGAACCGCCTCCGACCGGCCTTCTCAAGGTGGATATGTCCGTTGGCGAACAAAAGGCGATCGAACTCAAGAATTTCCGCGCCGCAAGAGACAATGCGAAGTGGAAAGCGGCTCTCGACAAACTGCGTCAGGTTTCCCAGACCAGTGAAAACGTCATGCCGGCTGTTATCGAAGCCGTCAGGGCCAAGGCCACGGTTGGCGAAGTCTGCGACGTATGGCGCGAGATCTACGGTGAATATCGGCCGAAAGAGTTTGTATAACCGAGATTGGGCCTAAACAGGTTTAAGCAACTTGCTATATCGGAGGAAAATTTCATGGCCAGAAAAATTAAAATGATCATGGCAAAGCCCGGTCTCGACGGTCATGACCGCGGCGCCAAGCTGCTAGCGAGAATATTTGCCGAGGCGGGAATGGAAGTGGTCTATACCGGTCTTCGCCAGACCCCGGAGATGATCGTGGCGGCGGCGGAGCAGGAAGATGCGGACGTTGTCGGCATGAGCAGCCTCTCGGGCGTGCACAACTACTTCTTCCCCAGGGTGGTCGAACTGATGCGGCAAAAGGGCCTCAACGACGTCCTGATGGTCGGCGGCGGAATCATCCCCACCGAAGACTACGACGGGCTCAAGAAGGCCGGCATGGGGGCAATTTTCGGACCCGGTACGCCGACCACCGAAATTGTTTCCTTCATCGAAAGCAATGTCCGCAAGCGCTAGAAAATGATTCGCGGCGACCCGGAGAGCGGGGGCATCCCGCCCATCCGGGCCGCCCGGTTCGAGACTCAAAAGGACCCATCCGCTCCATGGCGGGTGGGTCTCGAGCATTTTTCCAACCTGCCTTGATTTCTCTGCCCTTCCAATTCCTTGGCTCGGAGGGCATAATTCATTGATCAGGGGACCGGTTTGTAATACTGTGTCTCCAACGGCCTTGAAGCGGAGTGAGCACCTCTGGAAAAACCCACATCCGAGAGTTCAGCGGCCTGTGGCTCGCACTGCCGGGCCGCCCCCACGCTTTTTTTAAAGGTCAATCGCGGGCAGTGAAAGGAATGAAATCATAATGTCGGTTGATTATGCGACTCAAATTCTGGAGGGCTCCCCACGCGCGGCCGCACGGCTCATTTCCTGGCTCGAGGACGAGGACGAAAGGGCCTATGAATGGATGACCAAACTCTATCCGCACACCGGGAAGGCCTACGTTATCGGAATTACGGGGACGCCGGGGGCCGGGAAGAGCACCCTTACCGACAAGCTGGCCCGCCATATACGAAAGAGCGGGATGACGATCGGCATCATCGCCGTTGACCCCTCGAGCCCGTTTACCGGCGGCGCCTTGCTCGGTGACCGGGTGCGCATGAGCGAGTTGAGCAACGACCCCGATATTTATATTCGCAGCATGGCGACCCGCGGCTTTCTTGGAGGCATGTCCAAGGCAACCTCCGGTGTGGTCAAGGTCCTTGACGCTTTCGGCAAGGACGTGATCATCATCGAAACGATCGGGGTCGGACAGGATGAGATCGACATCATAGGCATTGCGGACACCACCTGCCTCGTGCTCGTTCCCGGCGGTGGAGATTCCATTCAGAGCATGAAAGCCGGCATCATGGAGATTGCCGACATATTCGTCGTAAACAAGGCCGACAAACCGGGCTCCGACCAGCTCTGCACCGAGATCTGCGGCCGCCTGGAAATGGATGCCCACATAAAGCCAAGCGACTGGACCCCGCCGGTGCAGCAGACCGTGGGGGTCGAAGACATCGGAGTCCTGGAGTTGTGGCAGACAATAGGAGCACACCGCAAGTTCATGAGGGACTCCGGTACATTCTTTACCAAACGTCGGGAGAAGACCTACCAGGAAACTCTTCGCATGATTCACAACGAGCTTTTCAAGGCAGTGCGCGAAGCTTTGCAGGAAAGCGGCAGGCTGGATCGCGCGGTTGAGGAAATTCTGGAGAGGAAGCGGGACCCCTATAGTCTGATGCGTAAGATCGTGAGCGAGTGGCTTTCCATCCCCCAATTGCAGAAGGAGGCGTCATGAAGATACTCAGAGTTGACCACATCGGTATTGCCGTCAATAGCATCGAGGAAGTCAAGAAACTCTACACCGATGTCCTCGGACTCCCACACCTCGGAAGTGAAACCGTTGCGGAGCAGAAAGTCACGACCGCTTTCTTCCCCTGCGGAGACACGGAAATCGAGCTTCTCGAATCGACGGCCCCCGACGGCCCCATCGGCAAGTATATCGAAGCCAAGGGGCAGGGCGTGCAGCACGTCGCCTTCCGGGTGGATAACATCGAGGAAGCCCTTGCCGAACTCAAGGCCAAAGGCATCCGGCTGATTGACGAGAAGCCCAGGAAAGGCGCCGGCGGCGCAAAGATCGCCTTCCTCCATCCCAAGTCCACGTTCGGCGTGCTGGTGGAGCTTTCACAAAGAGATTAATCCGGCATAAACGGCTGGGGATTTTTGGAGTAAACAAAAAGGGGCGCGGTTTCGCGTCCCTTTTTATTTTACCTCAGTTTGCCGACACGCGAGCATCATTTCGAGCCTCAGCCGGCGAAGCGGTTACCTTCCGTGAAAATGCTAAAGTTCGCCGGTGCGGGCGTGCTTGTATCGGGACCGGATAAAGAGAATCCCTCCGAGGACCAGGAGCGCCACCACCACGATGTCGACCTGGTGAGAGTAGTTCTGGATGATTCTCCAGTGTTCGCGCAGGTACATGCCGCAGACCAGGAGGAAAGTGTTCCACATGGTTGCGCCGACCACGCTCGCGGCGATAAAGGGCAGCAGGGGCATCTTGCCCATCCCGGCGGGCAACGAGATGAGGTGCCGGATAACGGGGACGAAACGGCTGATGAAAAGGGTGATCGCACCCCCGCGGCGGTTGAAAAAATCCTCCGCCCGGGCAAGATCGTGCCGGTTGAGAAAGAAATACTTCCCCACGTTTAAGATAAAGGGTTTCCCGCCGTAGTAACCCATCGCGTACGATATGAGAGAACCGATGAGCGAACCGAGGCTGGTTGCCAGGATCGCCAGCTCGATGCTCCATTTCCCGTCGGCGACCAGAAAACCCACGAAGGGCATTACGGCCTCGCTCGGAATGGGGAAGATCATGCTCTCGAGGGCCATCAAAAATCCCGCCCCGAAGTATCCGGTCGTCTCGAGACACCAAACGGCAAAGCCGGTAACCGCGTTTGTAAGCACTATTCATTCTTTCCCCGACCACGGCAACCAGGGATGCCGCCGGTAATTGAAACCCGTGATGGGTTAGTTTACGATTTCTTGACATGAAGAGATTTGAGAAAACCCTCTATTCTGTTCCGGAACAGATATGCCAGAAGAGATACCGCAATGGCGATCCCGATCAGGATGTAGAGCTTTCCGTATTCCTCGCACCTGATGTAGCCGCCGCCAAGCGTGAGCAGGACCGTCCCGAACAGCCGTCCCACAGTGCTCACCGTGAGGAATTCAAGGGTGGTGAGATGCCCGAGTCCGAGGATGAAACAGAGGTAGTCCTTGGGAAATCCGGGCAGCAGGAAGAGCATGAATATAACGAAGATGCCCTTGCTGTGAAGCAGGTAATCGAACTTGTCGAGAACGGCCTTATCGACCAGCTTTTCGACAAGCGGCCTTCCAAAAGCTCTCGACAGGGAAAAAGCTATGAAAGACCCGATGGTCAGGCCCACGGTTGAGAGAATCACGCCCAGGAAGGTTCCGAAAAAGTAACCGCCGAGGATGCCCGATACCTCGCCCGGGATGGGGGCAAACACCACCTGGGTAACCTGGAGGGCAATGAAGCCGAGAAAGGCCACCGGCCCGAGGGATTCGAGGAACGCCCGCGCCTCGTCCTTTTTGAAAAATACATCCATCCAGCCGGTCAGGTAGAGAAGTGCGAGAAACAGGCAAAAGCCCAGAAAGAAAAGCAGGAACCTGAGAAGAGCGCCGTTTCTTCTCTTGGCGGCCGCCGCGGGTGTATCATCCTCTGGCTGGTTAGGGGCCTGTTCCTTGACATCATTCATAATCGGGGGTTCTTTTCCATAAAAAATCACGTGGGTCAGAAACAGAAAACGATTTGCGGCGAAGGCTAATTTTAGCCTCACTTTGGTTATCAGTCCACCCTCAACATGCCCGGCCACTATTTATGCTGTTATCAGCCCTCAATTGCAAGCCGTATTTCGGCCCGCAAATCCGGCGCGGGGAGTGAATTTTTGCTGTCTTTTTAGTAAAATAATCGGTAATACTTTTAAGATAGTGGGCCGGGCTTTTCGCAACACGGAGGCGGCGGGCTCTTTTCGGCCCGCTTTCCCCATATTTAAGATCGTACTATGGCAGAAAATACGGCGCTGGGAGCAAAAACGGGAACTGCTGTGCCGGTATCGGCCGGAGATGCTCATTTCTTCGACATCGATGCCTTTCGCACACGCATGTCCAAGTGCCTGGACCCGGCAAACAGCAACTATGCCCTTTTTTTCGAGGCGCTCGAGTTCGCGAGTGATTTGCATGCGGGACAGCGCAGAAAATCCGGGGCGCCCTACATCAGCCACCCCTGCGCGGTCGCGGAAATCCTGGCCCGTGAGATGCAATTCCGCGACCCGCTGCTTCTTGCCGCCGCCCTGCTGCATGATGTGGTCGAGGATGTCCCGTGGATCAGCATTGAAGACGTCGAGCACCGTTTCGGGCCCAAGGTCGCCGAACTGGTGGACGGGCTGACAAAACTGGCCCGCTATCATCTGGACCGCGCGGCCCTGAAAGACCTCACCCACAGCAAGATATTCATCAGCGCCAGCCGCAGGCTCGGCGTGCTCATCATCAAGCTGGCCGACCGGCTCCACAACCTGCGCACCCTCCATTTCCTCCCGCAGACAAAACGCCAGCGCATCGCGCAGGAGACGGTCGAAGTTTACGCCCCCATCGCCGCGCGCCTCAACCTCTACCCGGTGAAGCGCGAGCTCTACCACCTGGCGCTCTCATTTTTGTACCCGAAAAAGAGCAAGAAGATCCTCCACGTGATGCGGGAGATACGCAACTCGGCGGATGTGGCCCACCTCGAATCCAGCCTGGCAAAGCTGCTCACCGACAACGGCCTGGCGGCGGAGGTGCGCACGCGCCCCAAGGGGCTCGGGAGTTATTACGATCCCCTGAAACGCTCGCTCGACCAGCTCTATCCCGAAAACTACGTGGATTTTGCAATCATTCTCGAGACAAACGACATCCTGGCCTGCTACACGACGCTGGGGCTCGTAAACAACACCTTCTCGCCGATCCCGCGAAGCCTTCGCGATTTTATCGCAAACCCCAAGACCAACGGTTACCGGAGCCTGCATATCAGGGTCCACCTGAGCGGGAACAACTACCTGATAAAGATCCGGACGGCCGAGATGGAGGAGATGGCAAGCGGCGGGGTCCTTCGGGCCTGGGATGCGCAGAAGGGGCTCAGCGACGAGCACTGGCAGGAGATAAGCGAGTTGCTGCGAGACATTGGCGAATACGGCGGGGCCGCGACCCAGCGAAAAGCGCTCATACGGCTCTCCGAGAGCGACGAAATATACGTATATAGCCCCCTGGGCGACATCTACTACCTGCCGAAGGGCAGCATCGTCCTGGACTTTGCGTACCGGATCCACTCGGACCTGGGCGATTACTGCGAAGGCGCGGTCGTGAACACGGTCTGGTCGCCCATGACACGGGAGCTAAAGGACGGGGACACCGTCGAAATCCTCACCTCCCCCGAACCCCTCGACGTCGATCCCGACCTCGAGGCGCTCTGCAAGACCCCCAAGGCCCGCACCGCCATCAACAGGCACGTACAGCAAAGCCGCCTGCGCTTTGCGCAGGAAGTGGGCAAAGACATTCTTCTCCAGGAAATTATCCGCCACAGGCTGCCCTCATCGGTGCTCGAGGGCGAACATATCCGCCTCATTCTTGAAGTCCTCAACCTCAAAGACCTCCAGGAACTCTATATCCGGATCGGCCAGGACCTCACGTCTCCCCAACTCGTCCTCTACTACCTCCAGTCATCCCAGGGCCTCGATGAGGGTAGTCGGCCCGACGCTGAAAAACCTCATGAAGATTACGAACACAACGTGATCTCGGTATCGAGCCTGGACAAGGCGATTTTCAAGTTCGCGCGCTGCTGCAACCCCCTGCCCGGCCAGGACGACGTCATCGGGATACTCAGCGAACGAGGCACCGCTTTCCACCGCCGGGACTGCCAGGACGTGCACCAGAGGCACGCCCTGGAACCCCAGCAGATCCTTGACGTGCACTGGAACACGCGCGCCGTGTGGCGCCACCCCCTCGTTTTTCGCATCCACATACTGGACCAGGGCTTGCGGGACCTCTTGCCTTGCCTGGCGGAACTTCCCGAGCGGATACTGGTCCAGCAGATAAGCAGCGCCCTCGACAGGCACGACCACCCGATGGTCTTGATGAACGTCGTCTTTCAAAGTTTCCAGGAAGCACGGGACTTTTTCGGCCAACTGCCGGCGGAGCGCACCGCGATCGACGAGTTCGCCAGAGAGGGAGGGCCGAGAACACTCCAGACCGATGTTTGCAGGATTATTTCGTAAGGCGGGTTGCGGGGCCGATCCCCGGCTCAGCCGCCCCGCAAAGGCCTCGGGGCTTCTCAACCACCGGGACCGGCTCGGATGATCCAGCACAAAAAAGGCGCTCTCTCCCTGGTGGAGAAAGCGCCTTTTTTGCGGTCGAGGACTCGGCTGGATCGCTCCACAGCCCACTGTCCTCAGTCCGCAACCTGTGCAACCCGCAGTCCAACTATTTTCCCGCCGTACCCGCCCTCAGTGGATGGACCTGTCGTCCAGGGAGGCGGGGAAGGCCTTTTGGGCCAGCGTTTTCAGCTTGTCCTTCTTGACCCCGGCAACTTCGACGAGCAGGAACTGTATCCATATCCCGCACAGAAAGCTCACCATGTTCTCGTTGCTTACGAACACCTCTTCACACAGTTTATCATCCTCGATGGCTTCGGTCGCGCGGTTCATTATGTCGCATCGCAGCCGTCCCTCGCCCAGGCACTGGAGCGCCTTTTGGTAGAGTTTTTCCATCTCCCGGGTCTGAGAGACGATGACTATCGCCTTGTCGCACGCTTGAATCAGGTTGAGCTTCGCCATGTGATGAGCCAGTTCCTTGAATTTGCTGTGAGGATATTGAATATCACCCAAACGGGTTTAAATTGATAAGTCGATCATAACACTTTTGTGCGGATCAGGGAAACACCGGAAACCGGCCCCGAACGGGGCCGACCCCTTTTTTTGGTTGACAGAGGGTCGGTTTCCGGTCTTATTATAGGGGTTTCCGAGGCTTAGCCGCACCTTCAGAAAGGAGCTTCCATGCGAATTCGTCCTAGAAGTATTTCGGGGACACTCAGCTTTTTCAGCTTCATCGTCATTTTTGCTTCGCTCTCCCTTTTTCCGGTCGTGAGAGCCTATTCGGCGCAGGGGCCGGCCGGTTTTGCGGACCTTGCCGAAGCCGTGAAAGATGTGGTCGTAAACATTTCGACCACGCAGGTGGTGAAAGAA
Organism: Syntrophobacteraceae bacterium; assembly: GCA_049300095.1. Classification (GTDB taxonomy): domain Bacteria; phylum Desulfobacterota; class Syntrophobacteria; order Syntrophobacterales; family Syntrophobacteraceae; genus SbD1. Next base: position 8,321 of record JBAQYM010000004.1, on the reverse strand, counting down.
AATCCCATGCAGCCCTTCATGGGCCCCAATTCGCCTTTCCGCGAATTTTTCGGCGACGAATTTTTCAAGCGCTACTTCGGCGACCAGCCACAGGGGCAGATGAAGACCCACGCACTCGGCTCGGGGTTCATAATCGACCAGGACGGCCTGATTCTCACCAATAATCATGTCGTCGAAAAAGCCACCGAAATCAAGATAAAGACCGCCGCCGGCAAGGAATACGACGCCAAGGTGGTGGGGCGAGACCCGAAGACCGACATCGCCCTGATAAAGATAGCCGCCGACGGCAAACTGCCCAAGGCCGCCAAGCTTGGCGACTCGGAGGCGATCAGGGTCGGCGACTGGGCGATGGCGGTGGGAAATCCTTTCGGGCTCGGCAACACGGTAACCGCCGGCATCATCAGCGCCAAGGGGCGCATCATCGGGGCCGGCCCCTATGACGATTTCCTCCAGACCGACGCCGCGATCAATCCGGGCAACTCGGGGGGACCGCTCTTCAACATGAATGGCGAGGTGGTCGGAATCAACACGGCAATCGTGGCGCAGGCGCAGGGGATCGGCTTCGCCACGCCGATAAACATCGCCAAGGAAATCCTGGCGCAGCTCAAGAGCGGGAAGGTCGTGCGCGGCTGGCTCGGAATCATGATCCAGGACGTCACCCCTGAACTCGCCGAATCCTTCGGGATTTCGGAGACCGCCGGGGTAATCGTGGGCGACGTGGTGCCCGACAGCCCCGCAGAAAAAGCCGGGCTCAAAAGGGGCGATATCGTAAAGTCGCTTAACGGAAAAACCATCGAGAACGCCCACACGCTGTCGCGCTCCGTTGCGGCGCTCGGCCCCGAGAGCTCGGCGACAATCGATGTCCTCCGCGAAGGAAAGCCGCTGACAATCAAGGCGACCATCGGGACCATGCCCGACGAAGCCGCTGCCGGTGAGAAGAAGCGCGGTGGCAAAACCGAAAGCGCCTGGGGCATCACGGTTCAAAACGTCACCCCCGAACTCGCGCAGCGATTCGGACTGGACGAGGCCGAAACGGGTGTTATCATTACGGAACTCAAGGCGGGCACCCCGGCGGCGGAAGCCAGGCTGCGGCCAGGAGACCTGATCAAGGAAGTGAACCGGAAGAAAGTCCAGAATATTCGTGACTACAAGCAGATAACCGAGAAGATGAAGAAGGGCGAGCCCCTGCTCCTGCTTGTAAAGCGCGAGGGAAACACTTTCTACATCGCCATTAAGTCGCCCAAGGAATAGGAAGGGCGAAAATTCCGGACCCATCCGGAGGAGCAGGTCTGATAGATACGATGGAAACGGGCGGATGCGGATCGGGCTTCATCATAGCCGTGTCGCCCGAACAGCTCAGAAAAGAGAAAGAAAAGGCGCGGGAGCTTCGCGGGTCTCAGTGGTGGAAGCGCCAGACGGCAAGGGGCGTATGCCATTACTGCCACCGCGGCGTGCCGCCCTCGCAACTGACCATGGACCATATCGTCCCGCTCGTCCGCGGCGGCAAGTCGGCGCGGGGCAATACGGTCCCGGCGTGCAAGGAATGCAACAACAAGAAGAAATACCTGCTCCCCCTGGAATGGGACCACTATCTTCGGCGAGCCGCGAAAGATCCGCCCCCGGGAAAGGATGAGCCCGGGCAAACACCCGTAGGGGAATAGAGATGGAACAGTGCAAAGATTGCGAATTGGCCCTGTATTGTTATTCCGATTCGAGTTCCTGGATTTTCAGAACCATGCAGGAAATGGAAGAAAAAAAAGCGGCAATCACGAGCTGCCCCGTTCATGAAGAAGTCGAACAACTGCGCTCGGCAAAAAGAAAAGCGACGGTGTGATTGCGGGTTCCGGTTGCGGGTTGCGTGCGGCGGGTTGCGAGTTGCATGTCGCGGGTCGGGGGTTGCAGGTTCAAGCCAATCCGGCAGCGACTTGGGAACTTTGGAATTTGCAGAATTTGTAGGTTGGGTTAAGCGATAGCGAAACCCAACATCCACCACGCGGATTTACCTGGTTTCACCCGGCTTTACGGCGCACGGTACTTTATCCGAGCGATTTTGCCGGTCGGCGCCCGTCGTTCTTAATGCTGATTTGATTCACACAAAAAGGCGCTTCCCTCCCGGACGGGGAAAGCGTCTTTTTTACACTCGCACCCATGGTCCCGGGGCTGTTGCTTTGAGGCGGGTGCGGCGACTCATCGCCGTGGGGCAGGCTTTCCAACCTGCCTGCGAAGGACTGCGGAACCCCAAGAACGGCAGGCTGGAAAGCCTGCCCCACGTAAAATCTTTCCCGGTAGTCCGGGCGGGGATCAACCCCGCCCCTACGGCTGGAGCGTTGGTTACGATCCGCAACCCACGACCCACGACCCACGACCCACGACCCGCAACCCGCAACCCGCAACCCGCAACCCACGACCCACGACCCGCAACCCGCAACCCGCAACCCGCAACCCACGACCCACGACCCGCAACCCACGACCCACGACCCGCAACCCACTACCCACGACCCGCAACCCACTACCCGCAACACTCGACCCACGACCCGCAACCCACTACCCACGACCCGCAACCCACTACCCGCAACACTCGACCCGCATTGAAACTTCCTTTCATCACCTTGCAATTCCCTTTCACCCATCACGTCGATATCAAGCTCCAACTCTTCTTTACCGACGTGTGGCGGGAGAGCTTACTGCGTCATATCATATAGTTAAGTGCAGAATAAGATATCCGTGGCCTCTGGCCCGAGTATTGCTCTTAATAAAATCGAAAGTTGCGGAACACAAATAAATTTCAACTCGCTCACGGAAAGGAGTCGGACATGAAGACGATATACAAAGCAATAATAGTGCTGGCGGTATTTGGCCTGCTGCTGCCGGCCGTCGCCATGGCGGCGCAGAGCACCTGCCCGGTCTGCCCGGAGAACGGCAAAGTTTATGTCGACAGGGACAGGGACGCACTTGTTTGCAGTTGGTCCGAGGACGTCCTGCGGAACAAGCTCGTTCGCGGGCGCGCGGGCCAGTTCGATTACGTGGTGCAGAGCGTCCCGCAGCGGCACGTGCAGACGTGCGCCGAAGCTGAAATGTCCGGCGGCAGATAACCCCGCCCGTATGAGCGAGCCCTCTGCCGGGACATGAGGGCCGGCGGATATCCACCGGCCCGTTTGGGCCGGAGCGCCCCCCTTGCCACAAAGGCACGATCCATGCGACAGGCCGGGTTTTCGACCCGGCCCGCTGTTTGGCTCCGATCACCGAAGCCTCACCCGCAACCCGCGGTCCGGGTGGGGGGCAAGCGGCTGTTGCCCAAATGCAAAAGTCACGACAGGGGTGGCCAAAACAGGGCGGAGGTCTCCCCTCCCTTGGCGGGAGGGGGACTCACGTCCGGTTCACAATAGTTTTGCGCAACCTAAATATTTCTTTGCGCAACAGCCCCTCAACCCCGCCCGGCTGGAGTGTTCGTCACAACCCGCACCCCACACCCCGCACCCCACACCCCCCACCCAACAACCCGCACCCCACACCCCCCACCCAACAACTCGCACCTCTCACCCCGCAACCCGGATTTCTTTTCGCACGACCCGATCTCGTCAGGGCCGATCCGATTCGCCCTCCTTCTCGAACCCGGCAAAAACGGCCGATCCCACGCGCTCTTTTTTCGAGTCCCGGAACCTGCTGTTTTCCCTGCGCGCCTCCCGCGCTTCTTGTGTGAAATATGCCAGGATATCGAGTTCCCCTGCGCCGAGCCGTCGCCCGTTTTCCTTGCCGGCCATACGGGAGAGAAGGGCCAGGATGCCGAACATGTAAAGGCTCAGGGTCGTAATCCTGCGCAACAGGAATTCCCTGTCCGCGATCTTGCCTTGCGCGATTTTTTTCCCGTGGAGCAGCATGGCCGGGACAATCAGCCTTCTGGCCGCCCCGGCGCAGGATTCCGCCTCGGCGAGGGCCTTTCGCATCACGGGGTTGTCAAAGCGCACCGGGCTCTTTCGCCTTCCGGAAAGCAGCCCGAGCAGCCAGGCGACGCGCGAGCGCCCAGACAGCCCCCGCTCTTTCATGATCCCGGCCAGCCGGCGCATTCCAAACAGGGCGGGATAGATCGAATGTATCTCGGTTGTTCCCTCGAATACCGTCACCACCCGGAAGTCCCGCATCCTTTTTTCGTAGGGTTGGGTTTTCAGGTATCCCGATCCGCCGGCCACCTGGAGGGCCTCGTAGACGGCGTCCCAGGCGCGCGTGGTGCCGAACAGCTTGCAGTGCGAGGTTTCGATGGCGACATTTCCGAGCGGGTCCTTGTGGAGAAGCGCGGCGGCGAAGTCGTTCATGGCGGAACTGACGGCGGCGTTCACCCTGGCCCGAACGATCTTTTCCTGAACGAGCTGGAAAGTTTTGATCGGGACCTGGAACTGCACCCTGCGCGACGCCCTCTCGAGCATGTCGCGCGCGGAGACCTCCAGCACGGCGGTCGAGGCCGCGCCAAGCCCGAGGCGGCCGTAGTTGAGCACCGACATGGCTATCCGGAACCCGTCTCCGGGCCGGCCGATGAGGTTTTCCGAGGGCACCCGGACGTTTTTGAACTGGATGGCGGCCGTCGAGCTCGCCTTGAGGCCCATCTTGGGCATCTCTTTGCCGACCTTCACGCCCTCCCAGCCCGTTTCCACTATGAAAGCGCCCATGAAACCGGGCCGCTTCGGATCGAGCTGGGCGAATGCGGTAAGGCCGCCCGCATAGTTGGCGTTGGTGATATAGGCCTTGCGCCCGTTGAGGATGTAATGCCTCCCGCCCTCGTCCGCGAGGGCGACCGTTTCGATGTGCTGGGCGTCGGAACCTATGCGCGGCTCGGTCAGGGCGTAAGAGAAGATCATTTGCCCGGAGGCGGCCGGTGGAAGGTACTTTTGCCGCTGTTCTTCGGTCCCGAAGAGTTGGATTGCCTTCACCCCGATCGAGAGGTGGGCCAGGAAGGCGATGGCAATCGAGATGTCGAGCTTGACCATCTCTTCGACCACCTTGAGGTATTCCCAAAGATTAAGGCCCACGCCCCCGTATCTTTCCTCGATGCTGAGCCCGAAATAGCCCGCCCGCCCCATCTCGGCGAGAAGCTCGCGGGGGATCCCACCCTCGTCCTCGATGGGTCCCGGCCCGTGGTCGAGCAGTGTCTCGCGGTACCGGGCAATTATCCGGCCCACCTTGGTCTCGTCCCGTGTCGGGCCCGAGGCGCGGAAGAGGTCCGCGTCAAATTCCCCCGCGTAAAGTTTCTCGATGAACATGGACCCTCACGATCCCGAGTTGGTTGCCGCAGCGCCGACGGAGCTGTTGGGGATGTCTTCCGGGGGAATGAAGCGCAGGTTGCTGTCCGAATCGGTCACGTTCACGACCCTGCCGTCCCGGAAAAAAACGTAGGAGAAGTTGTAGGACCAGATATTTCCCTGGATACTGGTCGGGGTCCCCTGGACGGTAAGGACTTCGTCCGGGGTGGACCCGATGGTGAAGAAGTACTTCTGCGGGCTGAAACCGGCGGCGGGCGAGGGGAGGAGACGCACCTTGAGGGCCCCGAAATAGTTGTCGAATTCCCTGACGCGCCGGTCTTTGAAGCGGATTTCGGCAAACCCGTAGAACCACTTGTCCTGTTCTATGCGGGTGGGAGTTCCCTGGACCAGCAAGACATCATCCTCGGTGGACCCAACGGTGAAAAAGGGCGGCGCAGCCTTTTCCCCCGACCCGCCGGCCAGCATGCGCACCCGCAGCGTGCCGTCAAAATTATTGAAGCGCCAGACCCGACCTTGCTTGAAATGGATTTCGGAAAGCCCGTAGACCCATGTCTGGCCCTGGACACGCGTGGGTCTCCCCTGGATGTGAAGGACCTCGGAGGAAGAAGACCCGACGGTGAAAAAATTCTTCACATTATCGGCCTGGGGCTGCAACAATGGTCGCTGAGGGGGCGCTATCTCCGAGAGCAGTTCATCGAGCGGGGCCTCCGTTTGGGGGGGCCGGCCGGCCGTATCGGGCGGTCCGGGGGCAATTTCCCGAGGAGGCGCAATGACTTCCACCTCTCGCGGGGAGAACCGGTAAGAGGTCTGGCTCTCGAATACCAGCACCGCCAGCACCGCTGCCAGGAAAAGAAATCCCGCGGCACGGTAGGCGAACATCCTCCGGTCAACACCCCCCGAGCCGGGCCGGGGGGGAGGCTGCCGGTCGTGGGTCCGCTCGGCCCCGCCGGCGGCGGCCGGACTGGGCCGGGCGTTAAGGACGGTCTCGACGCTTCTCCACCAGTTGTCGAGGAGGCGCTCGTAGGCCTCGTTAATTTCCCTGAACTGCTTTTCGGCAAAGGCGCGGGTTTCATACGATTCGGAATGGTAGCGGTCGGGGTGCCACTTTTTGGCGAGGCGCCGGTAGGCGCGCTTTATCTCGGTGGGCCTGGCCCCCGGCTTCAGCCCCAGCAGGCGGTAATCGGCATCTGAAAGCGCTTGAGGAGGCATATTCCAAGGTCCCCGAAAAAATGACGGCACGGCCGGCCGGCTCACCGGCCACAAGGATTTTTCGCCGATTCACCTTAATAAATATCAGTGTAGCATTCAAGCGGCAAAAGAAAACATATTCACGCTGATTACATACAGTCGGAAAAGGACTGTTCTATCTTTAACGGACGCACTATAATCGACCGTTGCTCCGGGTGCGAACGGGGCGCGTTCATCCGATAAAACATATTCAGAACATGGCTCAAAACACCGATATTAGCAGAGAGGCAAAATCCCATGCTGATTTTGACCAGAAAGACCGGTGAATCGATCCTGATCGGCGACGATATCGAGATCCTTATCACTTCAATCGATCAAAACAAGGTGAGGGTGGGAATAAAAAGTCCCCCGCACGTTCCGATCTACAGGGAAGAGCTTTACAGAAAGATCCAGGAGGAAAACAGGAGCGCGGCGGCCATCGGCAAGGAGGAATTCGACTCCATGCTGAACAATTACGCCGCGTCGCCGCAACGCGATTCCTTCGACCCGGACAAATCCTGAAAGGTTAGACCGAGGAGCATCCATGCAGGTCAACACAACACGATTCGGCGCCATAGAAATCAACGAAACAGAGCTGATCAGCTTTCCCTGGGGGATTCCGGGGTTCGAGGAACTGAAGAGCTATGTCCTGCTCGAATACAAGAACGGTCCGTTTCAATGGCTCCAGTCGGTCGAGGAGCCTTCGGTGGCGTTCGTGGTCTGCCCGCCCGACGTGATCGGCCTGGAGTACAGGATCCCGGAATCGAAGACAAGTCTCGTCAAGCTGGAAAAACAGGTCGACCTTCTTATCCTCAACATCGTCTCTTTCAACAGGGATAAAGGGTCCATGCGCTTCCACGTCCGAAGCCCCCTTATTTTCAACGCGGCCGCCAGGATCGGCTACCAGTGGACCATGGAGCCCGAGGAACTCAAGACCCGGCTGATAACTCCCGCGGGTGCTCCTCCGAATATGGGATGAGATACAGTGTAAGAGGGGAATGAATTTATCCCGGCACTCACCCCGGAGGAGAAAACGAGACGGTTTGCCGTCCTCTTTTTTGCGGCGCTTTTTCCCGGCCTCCACCCCGTCCGTGACCGTGGAGGACGAACAGTATCCCAAACACCGCCACACGCGCTATCCTTGCCATAAAAAGCGGCGCCGCGGCCATCTCGTTAATAAATGCCATACCACTCGCCACCGCGTCCCCGGACACCACAAGCCCCAATACCATCCATAACACATGCGGGCTTTCACCAGCCGTTTTCACGTCAGGGGCCGTTCCACCTGGGACTGCTCACTCAAGTGCCGCCTCGCCGGATCGACCCCGTTGCCTTCTCCCTTGGATTCCAGGAAGCCTCTACGCCCCAATACGGTTCACTCGACGCGCATCGGACGGCCGCGTTCGTGGGGCAGGCTTTCCGGGGCTGTTGCCCAAATCCAGGAGTTGCGACAGGTGTGGCCAAAACAGGGCGGAGGTCTCTTCTCCCTTGGCGGGAGGGGCTGGGGGAGAGGGTCGCAAGTACATGAAAATTCGACACCCTCCCCTAACCCCTCCCATCGACGGGAGGGGGACTCACGTCCGGTGGCCACAGTCGCGGGGCGGGCTTCCCGGGGCTGTTGCACAAATCCGGGAGTTGCGACAGGTGTGGCCAAAACAGGGCGGAGGTCTCCCCTCCCTTGGCGGGAGGGGCTGGGGGAGGGGGTCGTAAGTACTTGAAAATTCTACACCCTCCCCTAACCCCTCCCATCGAAGGGAGGGGGACTCACGCCCGGCGGCCGCGTTCGCGGGGCGGGCTTTCCGGGGCTGTTGCCCAAATCCAGGAGTTGCGACAGGTGTGGCC
>JBAQYM010000003.1:0-2584 GCA_049300095.1 Syntrophobacteraceae bacterium | reverse complement strand
CGATCAGCTTTTTCGACCCCCTCCCCCAACCCCTCCCGCCAAGGGAGGGGAGCCCGGCGGCCCGAAGCGGTCTGAAGTGCGCGCTGGAGCCCTCCCCCAACCCCTCCCGCCAAGGGAGGGGAGCCTGCCGGCCCCCGCGCCGTGTCCAAGATAATTCTTGACGAAAAGGGGGGGCATGGTATCTTCTAAAAGTTCGGATGTGTGGGGAATTTCGAGAATGGACGCAGCGACGGGATGCCTCTCCTGCAACCGGACAAAAAGGCGTGAGTTTTGTACCGAGGATACGGGCGGGAACATCCCGCACCGGGCTACGATTCCATCGTTTGTGTTCACCGGCACTATTCGGCGTGTTTCTTCCCGCAAAACCATCCTGTCCCTGTACAATCTTCCGGAGAGATTCGATGAGATCGTTCACGATACCGGCGGCGGTTCTATTTTGCTTTTTCTGGATGGCGTTTCCAGCCGCGTATTGTGCCCCGGACCAGCCCCAGGAGCCGGCAGCCGCGCCCGAAACCGCGCAGAAAATGGCATTGAAGCAGGCTTTGATGTCCGAGAGGGTTGAAAACCTCGCGCCCGTGCGACCGGGGCTCACGTTTTCCGTTTCATCGGGCCAGGTCTGTTGTTTTACTTCCTTCGACCCCGTACCTCAGCCGACGGTAATCTACCACAGGTGGTTTCGCCGCGACGAGCTGAGCACCCAGACCCGACTGCGCCTCTATCCGCCGAAGTGGTCCACCTACAGCGTGATTCAACTCAGGGAAACCGACAAAGGCCCCTGGCGGGTCGAGATCATAGACCAGAACGGACGCGTTTTCGACGTGCTCCGGTTCAGCATAACGGATTAACCGCACAGGCGCCGCAATGAGCCGCATACTCGCGTTCCTATCATCCATACGCTGGCAGGATATAGTTGATATCCTCGTAAACAGCTACATCCTTTTGCGGGTGTATATCCTTTTTCAGGGCACGAACGCCTTCCGGGTCCTTGTGGGCATCACTTCGCTGTGGATTCTCCAGGAAGTCGCGGCCAGCCTCGGCCTCATCCTGACGAGCTGGGCCATCCGCGGCATAACGGCGGCCGCGGCCATCATCATAATCGTGGTTTTCCGCAACGAGATCCGCGCGGCGCTCCAGGTCCGCAATCTCAAGACATTCCTGTGGGGATTTCCCAACCGCGAGCAGACCACCCCCGTGGACATCATAGTCGAAAGCGTCTTCCAGATGGCCAAGAAACGGATCGGGGCGCTGATCGTTTTTCCGGGAAAAGAGGACCTGGGCGAGGTAATGCACGGGGGGATCCCGTGGAACGGAAGGGTTTCGCAGGAAATGCTCATGAGCATTTTCTGGCCCAAGAACCCCGTGCACGACGGAGCGGTCATAATCAGGGGCGAAGAGGTTGCCGAGGTCGCAGTTCTTCTTCCGCTCTCGCAGCGCCAGGACCTGCCTTCCTACTACGGGACGCGGCATCGGGCGGCGGCGGGGCTGGCCGAGAGGGCGGACGCCCTTGTCGTGGTCGTATCCGAAGAGCGGGGGCGGGTCAGCGTCGCCAGGGACTACACGCTCAAGCCCGTTATCGACAGAGACGAACTCGCCCACGTCTTGAGAAAGCACCTCAACTTCCCGGACATCAGCCCGGCCCGCAGGCAGGAGCGGGAACGGCTCAAGCTGGCCGTCGCGGCGGGGCTTTCGCTCCTGATAATGACCGGCATCTGGTTCGGGTTCACCCGGAGCCAGGACACGATCATAGGGCTGAACGTGCCGATAGAATACATCAACCGCCCCGTCAGCTACGAGATACTGGACACCTCGGTCGACGAGGCGAAGTTGCAGCTCTTCGGATCGAGCGCCCTCATCAAATCGCTAAAACCCGGCCAGGTCGGCGTGCGCATCGATTTGAGCAAGGCGACCGAGGGCCGCAACGCATTCACCATCACCCAGGACGACATAATCCTGCCGCCCGGGGTATCCCTCAACAAGATCCAGCCCGCGGTGATCGACGTCACCCTCGACATACCCGCCACCAAGGAACTGCCCATCCAGGTGGACTGGACCGGGCGGCTGCCGGAAAATCTCGTGCTCTCCGGCGTAAGCGTCACCCCCGAGACGGTCAAGGTATCCGGGGGCAGCAAGACGCTGGAGAAGGTGAGCACCGCTTACACGGCCCCCGTAAGGCTCGACAACCTCACCCGGTCGGGTTCCGTTTCGAGCCCCGTCCAGCTCTCGCCCCCCTCGCTTCGGATCACGCCCCTGTCCCCCGAACGGGTCACCATTCACTACACCCTGCACGAACGGTCCCCATCGGAAAAGAAATAGGGATCGGCGCCGGGCGCTGTGACACAATCAGTCCCGTCGGGTTAAGCGTTTCTCGCCCCACGATCCCGAGTGGAAGTGCATCAAGGAATTTCATCTTTTGTTCTGGTCTGCATTCCCACGCAGGAGCGTGGGAACGAGAAATATTCACGGAGTTCCTCCTCGGTGATCTTGTCGGGGGATTTTTGGAAGTGCTCGGCCAATAGCCGCACGGCGCGAACATACCTGTGCTGGGTAACAACGCCCAATCCCCGCAACTGAAGGTCTTCGATCA
>JBAQYM010000002.1:0-10496 GCA_049300095.1 Syntrophobacteraceae bacterium | reverse complement strand
TGATCGAAGACCTTCAGTTGCGGGGATTGGGCGTTGTTACCCAGCACAGGTATGTTCGCGCCGTGCGGCTATTGGCCGAGCACTTCCAAAAATCCCCCGACAAGATCACCGAGGAGGAACTCCGTGATTATTTCCTCTACGTCAAAAACGTCAAGAAGTGGTCCCGAAGCACCAGCACCATCGCTCTATGCGGCATCAAGTTCTTTTATGAGAATACGATCAAACGCGACTGGCCCATACTCGATTTTGTTAGGGCAGAACGACAGAAGAAGCTGCCCGTGATTCTGAGCCCCGACGAGGTGCGCCGTATTCTTTCCAATGTGCGTTTGCTCCGATACCGGGTATGTCTCGCCACGATATACTCCTGCGGCCTGAGACTTCAGGAAGGGACCCATCTCCAGGTCCGTGATATCGACAGCGCCAGGGGACTCATCCACATACATGCAGGTAAAGGAAACAAGGACCGGTATGTTCCCCTGCCTCAGAGGACCCTGCACTTACTGCGCGAGCAATGGAAAGCTCATCGGTGTCCAACATGGCTCTTTCCCGCGCCCGAAAGAAAACGAAAAAATGTTCCAGCAACTACCAAAGAACCCGAACCTATGCCGAGATCCACTGTCTGGTTCGTTTTCAAAAACGCACTGAAGAAAAGCAAAATCAATAAGAATGCCTGTGTCCATACACTCAGACACAGCTACGCCACCCATCTGCTGGAGGCGGGAGTAAATCTAAGGCTTATCCAGGAGTACCTCGGCCACAGATCACCCACCACTACATCCATCTACACTCACCTCACGGCCAAGACCATTGATGCGGCATCCCAGTCCATCAACGAACTGATGAACGATCTCTGATCGATTGGAAAGGCCATGCCGGAGTTGGCGGACATCTTTTCCCGCCATGGCCCGGAGTACCGGAGCAAGTTCGCAGATCGCATGCTCCCTTCGCACCTAAAGGCCATGGAGGATATAGAAAACTGCCGCACGGAGTCCATGGGCGGCCACGTCTATCTTTGTCGCCAGTGCGATAAGGTCCGCTACAGCTACCACTCCTGCAAAAACCGCCACTGTCCCAGATGCGGCAATGACAGCACCGATCTTTGGCTCGATGAACAGCTTGACCTGCTGCTTCCTGAAAATTACTTCCTTATAACCTTCACCATACCCGAAGGGCTTCGACCGCTTGCCCGGTCCAATCACAATGTCGTCTATAATCTGCTCTTCGAGGCTTCGGCCGAAGCTCTGAAGAAACTCGCCCTGGACCCGAAATTCGTTGGAGGCCGCATCGCCATGGTCGGTGTTCTCCATACATGGGGGCGTGATCTTTCCTATCACCCCCATGTCCATTACATCATCGCCGGTGGCGGTCTCTCCCCGGACAACCGATGGCTTCCCTCCGGGAAAAAGTTCTTCGTCCCGGTGAAGGCCCTTTCCACTATTTTTAGAGCCAAGTTCCGCCAAGGGCTTAAGACACAAGGTCTCCTCGGCCCAGCCGATCAGAGGGTCTTTAAAAAGTCGTGGGTTGTCCACTCCAAACCCGTGGGCTCGGGCGAGGCGGCGCTGAAGTATCTTGCTCCCTATGTATACCGCGTAGCCCTCTCCAATAATCGAATAGAATATCTCGATGACTCATCGGTTACATTTCGATACCGAGAATCCGATAGCGGGGCCTCCCGCCAAATGACACTAAACGCCATGGAGTTCATCCGCAGATTCCTACAGCATGTCCTTCCACACGGTTTTCATAAAGTCAGGTATTACGGTCTCTTGAGTCCTTCGAATCGAAAGACGCTTAAGATCGTTCAAAATGTCTTGAGGACAAACTCAGTCCTGGCATCCATCCTGAGTCCGGCCAAACCGGAAAAACTCCCTCGCCCGCAAAGCCCCGACACCCTTTTTTGTCCACTTTGCGGCGGGGACCTAAGGTTGCTCAAAACCGTAAGGCGCGCTCGCACCAGGGGACCCCCATGACGAGTAAAACAAAACCCTCACACACAACGCCATGCCCAGGTGAAAAACTCTCGTTTCTCGTCAGTGCACTCCTTTGCTCTCATGTAACCAATCAGCCTGCGGAGCATGAGGGCAGCCTGCGAGATATCGTTTCTTGCCAGATCGAGAATGAGGATTTCCCTTTTCTTTCGGTTCCCCGACCCATACAATCCCACCCTGGCGAAGCCCGATTGCCCGACGCTCAAAGCCTGTAAGTGTTAAATTTCCATATCTTGGCCCGGCTTAATTCAATGCGAATTGTGTGGCGGCTTGGCCTTTCGCGTTATGAGAGTCTACTGTGATTCAGCCGCGCCACACTAATTCTTAACTCATTTTGTTTACTATGTTGAATGGGGGAGGCAAGAATCGAACTCGCAGTGATAAAGCCCCAGAGCCGATCTGCAGGTGTCTGCCCGGCATGTGCAACACCGCAAGGGGGGCACCAGATGCGAGCCAGGGGTCGTTGTTTGCAAGCAACTGTCCGGACACTCGGTGGACGCAAATGGAATACATGATCTACAGGAGGGCACCGGAAGTGTCCGCATGCCTCTTCCTTGTCAGCATCCGGGGGTTGTAAATCCTTATGCTCAAAGTATGATATGGATCGGGTTAGCGCTACACTGCAAGAGCTTGTTATGCTACCATTTAATATAGCTTGCAGTTAGCTTTTTGAAACGAGTATCAAACACGCATCTTCCGTTAGCTTCGATGTTGCCGATTATAAAGTCAAGGCACTCAATCAATCTATTATTGACTACACTTCGCTTAACTATTTCCATGGCTGCCTTAGCTTTAATACAGCATGAGGTAAATACAAGCTTTCCTTGGATTTCGTAATGAGTCATTGCTGCCATTGCAAGTGGAACATATTTATCACCAAGTATCGAAAGGATGTGGTCGTAGTATTGTTTTCCTCTCGGGGATACTCCATTACAATAAGCAACATCCCTGCCTATTCGACATATTAGCATTACTTTCACCAATTTATCAGCGTTATTAGGCAAAATATCACTATGTTCCTGAATGTATGATGCTATTGAGCTTGCAACGGGTGCTTCGTGATGAAAATTGTCCCATCCATTGTGTTTTTCAAGCAGTTCATCGAGCAAAGTATCGACAATTACTGCGCGTTCGTTTGGAGATCGATATTGATTGCCATTGACGACTTGAAAAAACTCTTCTCCCAAGTGATATTTATCCCTGTATAGATTGGTGTTATAGCCTTCTAGAATAAGACCTAGTTTAAATTTCGGGTCGTCACCACAATTATTCCAAATAGCAGGGACAATGAGCGATATATTCTTGCGGACTTGGGGCTCGGTGTCTGGAGAAACATAAATTCCAAACGTAGTCCTGATAATGCTTGCTAAATGATGAGTAGCAAGCTCAATTACTTTTCCTTCAATTGTCTTCTGTGTGGCAGTATCAATCGGATCTTTACATGTTTTCAGATTCTGAATAAAAGCTTGCACTTGAATCGCAGCTTCGGTAGGGCGGTCGTTCAAGACATCTTTGACGCAAGTTTGAAGCCACCCAAGGAGTTCAAAGGCGTTTATGCTGTAGTTTGTCGGATGTGAAATGCCGATGTCGTTTCGCATTTCGAGAATGTGTTTGAGCTTTTTGTATGTAGTATCCGATATCAGTTCAAGTTTTCTGCAAGTATCAAGCAATACAGAGTCTTTCAAATAAGCTAGATCATCTTCCGCCTTGTAGAAGTCTCTTGCCTTGCCTCCAACTGCGGAATCAAAGAAAATATCGATTCCATAGGCGATAGCTTTCTTTCTAAGATCTAAAACGACTTCGTTCCAAATAGAATTGAGCGAATAGTCAAACAATCCGAAACCTGCACCAACTACAAACTTTGATAAATACCGGGCATTTCTCTTGATATCAGGCGGTAATGATTCAATATATGCAGGTAAATTTTTCCCGATAATTGCACGCTCCGTTTGTTCAGCAATTATGTTATCTGAGGGTAAGCCCATTTGTTCGAGAAAGCGGACAATCACTTGAGCCTGAGGATCAATTAGATCTGTAGGATCTATCTTTGTAAGGTCATCCATTGTTTTTCCTTCAGTCCCGGCCAAATAAAGCTGCCCGGTTCAGTCGAATTCTTTTCCCGCCCACCGGACTCGACCGATGGTAAGACATTTAATCGTCACCGTGCGGTGTCACATGTATCCCTACGGGCAATTGCACACTGCTTCATATTAGGGCCACCAACTCGCTACCAACACGGCAAATACTACAACCCCATCGAGGTTTTATCAAGAAGTTAGGCATTCTCGGCTCCTACCTTCTCCACTGGGTTCTCCAAGCAAAGAAGGAGGGGCCGAAGCCCCTCCTGTTATCTCTTATCTCCACCCCCGCATCAATCCCCTCCTCCATTCCGCGAAGGAGAGGGACTGCGCCTTTTCTGCGGCCAGGACGTTTTTGGCCACCTCGGGTTCAACGTTCCGTTCCTCCCACGCATCAATCTCGGGGCACATGTCCGGGCATCCAGCATGGAAAGCACACGTATCACAGGGGCATGGGTCCGGATCATGTTTCCCGAAGATCCGTTCCCACCCCTCCCGATACGCATCGCTGGTCGCCTTGTGCTCCGGGTCATCAGGTTTTCAGACATTTCGCGACCGCCTTTCTTTTAGCCTTCAGCATCTTTACAATCCCCCGAGCGGCATCAGAATACTGTGTCATGCAACCGCTCCCCAAATAGGCCCATGCTTCGGGATAGGTTATATTGAGTTCCCGGAAGCATGCTTTGACAAACTTCTCGGCTACATCCAGTTGATCGAGGGTAGTACAGGATTGAACGACCCGCTGGCACTTAACGAGGATGAGTAGGATCTCGGTCATGTTTCCTCCACGACCGTTTTTGCCCAGGATGCGAAAGAGGCCCGAGTAGTACTGTGCCTTTCCTCGACCTTGAATGGCCCTTTCCCCTTCGCAACAACACGGTACCGAACACAGTCCCAATCGTCCTGGTACTGCGACAGGCAGCAACCCCTGCCTTCATCGATAACCTCTCTGACCCGCCCCTTACCGTCCGAGTACCTCAGACCGACCCTGATTTCCGATTTCTTCATGGGATCACCTCAGCGGCTTCAATATGATCGTTTCCCCACAGTCGCATCCGAAGAGTTGCTCGATATCGGCATGGGCAGCACTCCAGGCACCGCGCACGTGGATGGTTTCGCAATGCGGGCACCAGAAGGCGAACTTGTCGTCCTTGTCGTTCTTCGCGGTCTTCATAGATTCTTTAGCCATGATGTTTTCTTATCCTCCTTCCATCCCGAGTGCCCTTCCTCGTCGTCCACGTCCAGAAGGCACTGGCAACAAGGCGACAAATTCTCGGGGGTAGAACGCTAAAAGGAAAGCTGAACTATTCAATGCGGTTGCCTGCAACTTGCCTTCTTTCCTGGAACACGCTAAAGTATGCGCCAACCCGAGAAGCCCCCGACGGAGGTTCCGTTCCTCGCGGCGTTGCGCGCAATGCACAAAGCGAGGGCTGTTTTTCCCATTCCCGGCCTTCCGGCAAGAAAAATCAGATTAGACTTTCGAAACCCGCCAATGCGCGCATCGAGATCATCGAAACCGCTCCGATGTCCGGCGACTCCTCCTTGCCCGCTTCCCTTTTCGATAACCTCGATATTCCCGCGGACTATCTCGCTGATATGGCAAAACCGCCCTTTGACGCGCTTTTCCGTGATGCCGAAAATGGAGGCCTCTGTTTTTTCCGCAACTTCATCGGCTCTATGCCCGGCGTAGCATGCGGAAAGGATCTCGTTTGCCGCCTGGATGAGCCGGCGCGCCTGCGCCTTGTCGGCAATGAGCGCAGCATAAGCGGCCACATTGTCGGCAGAGGCCATGTGATCGGTGAGCGATGAGACATAGGAAACCCCGCCCGCCGCCTCGAGTTGGTTACGGGAAAAGAGAAGATCCGAGACCGTGACAAGATCGGCCGGCGATCCCTTTGCGAACAGGTCCGATATCGCACGGTAGATAAGGCGGTGGGAGTCCTTATAGAATTCGTTGCCCTCGAGGATCTCTAGAACATCCGGGAATCGGGAATTGTCCACCAGGAGACCGCCGAGAAGCGATTGCTCGGCTTCGAGTGCAAAGGGCGGGAATTTATCAGGCATGGCGGCTCACCTCTTCGTGCCACGCGGCGGCGGCCACTGCTTCAACCGCGGATGGGGAGATGTCCGCCAATCCCGGGTGCTCTTCATTGACCCTCGCGTTCCGTTCTTGCCTTTCGCCCAGGGGAAGAGCATCGAAGCCCTGGCGCGCCGGATCGATGACGCGCGCGCTTGCATTGGCGGGCTCTTTTCTTCCGACTTGCTTTGAGTTCATGAGGTCGAAGAGCTGTCCGAACCTTTGCCGTAACTTTGCCGTGCTGTGAATGTTGTTTCTCCAGAAAGTGTCTTGCTGGGCCCACCTGATCACTTCCCCTACCTCATCGGGAGAGCGCCCGTCCAACTGGATCATGCGATCAATATGCCCGGCCCATTTCTGCATGTCGGTCTTTTCCGGGATGATGGGATTGCCGTTCGGAGATCGCTCGTTGATGAGGTCCCGAAGTGTTGCCGCCAGGCGCAGTTCAATGGAGTCGTCAGCAAACCGCGAGGTTTGCGACAAATGCTTTTTTTCTTTCTTACATTCTTTACATTCTTGTTTGTGGTGGGTTGTTGGTGGGTTGTTGGTGCTCTGGCTGGTGGTTTTGCTGGTGAATTTCCAGCCCACTACCCTGATAAATAGCCCAATTGATTACAGTTATGATCGAAAACTTGTTGGTGGTTTTGACGCTGATATTTCCCATCTCTTTAAGAGTGGAAACGCAAGATCGGACAACGTGCTCTGAGAGGTTTAATTCTTTGCAGGCGATCTTTCGGCCGAAGATGAGTTGCCCGGGTTCGAGATCGATCACCTGGAAGCCCAGCATCTGTTTTGATGCCTTGTGCGAGGCTTTCAGTAGGCACCAGGACCAAAAGGTCCAGAGCTCGGGGTTCTGGAGCATGCCCGAGTCGAGCGACTTGCGCCAAAATTTGACCCAGTGCCGATGCATTAGTTGCGGCCCTTTCGGTCTCGGGAATCGTCCCTCCGGGATGGAGACTGCAACCAAGCTGGCCTCGCCCCGATCCGGACGAGACGGCGCAACCAGCACCAACATCCAGGATTTGTGATACGCGCCAAGCCATACTCGACCGCGGCCTGTTGTCGGTCCGTGTCAGCGATGAGGAAAACTCGTCGAGTCCTTCCTGTGTGTTCATCGAATTCAAAAAGCGCTCCGATCATTTGCACCTCCTTTCGCCGGAAAACTTCGTCCTGGTTGTGCCCATCGTTATAGCTGGATCTGTTCGAAGCACTTGGAGGCCTCCACCCCAAGAACCTTCCCAACAGCTACCACCCTGGGATCGTCGGGCTTAACCTCGACGATCCCATTCATCAACTTCGATAGAGTGGTTGGACTGATGCCGGCCCTTCGCGCAACTCTGTAGGCTCGCTCCGGTCCGAGCTTGATGGCCGCTTTCAGATTCCTGCTGATCGTCAGCATCACACCTCCTGTCGTTTAAGGGAGAAAGTTTCTGCTTGTGACCATACGGAGGAACAGGCCCAAATGTCACCCCCCCTCAATTCTGGCAAAATACAAAGTGGGGGCTTACTGGCGACCGGCGACGATATCTATAGGATTTTCTTGAGAAACTGTGTTACTGCGGTAAGAGTTGGTGGGGATTCATCTGGAGTTTTGGATCGAATGTAGGTGGCAGCGACCTTGACGGTTAAATCGTTCCAATCTTTTTCATTGATAGTTGGATAAAGGGTCTCTCTTTTTCTGAGAATTTCAGGGGTGATCTTTTTGAATTTGTGGGTTTTCCTTTTGCTCAATGCCACCAGGTCAGGCCGAATATCTCTCAACATTTGTTTATCTTTATCGGTTAACACCTTCTTGTACCGATTTACATTGCCTGCCTTGATGTTGCATGCCCTTGAGAAGGCTTTGTCGATTCTGAGCCGAAGAGGGTCTGCCCTCTTCTGGGCAACTCCATGTTTTTGCAGTGTTATGGAAAGGAGGGCGGTCGAAGCAAGTTTTTTATCCCCACAAAAAGCTTCCGGCCAAGCAGCTTCTTGAATTCTAAAGAAACCCTGTGTCTGAGCACTGGTGAGAACATGATCCTGCGTTTCCGGATTTCTTAGCGTTTCCCACATGTCCCGGTTCGTAGAGGAATAGAAGCGGATTGCAATTTCGAATCGAGCCAGGAAATCAAATACATGAGGAATTAATGCTATTTCATCTCGATATCGCGGCGTGGAGGTTATTTTGATTCTTCTGTGTTCAGCGATTCGCTCAACCCATTGTAGTTGAAAATCGAAAGGCATACTCCGGAATAGCTTTTCACGTTCCTTTTGGGCTTTGGAACTTGCCTGGGTCTGTAAATACTGACTTAGTATACCCGGCATCGAGTTAAAATTGCTTAATTTAAGATTGTCGGCCAGATCAATAAAAACCCATACCCACCACCATTCCAGTGTAATGTCCTTGGAAATCAATGGCGGGAAAGCAGACGGTGCGGAGCCCGGCCTCATGTCGTACTCGAATTGAATTCCCACAGGGTCTTTGTGCTCTTGCTCGCTACCAGCCACCCAACAATGTATTACCCATAGATAGAGCACATAAAAACCCATGAACTGAACCAACAAGGCAAAAGCGGTTGGATGGACATTCCCTCTGGCTATCACTTCTTGAAGTTGGCCGAATTGGGCTTGCAATGATTCATGCGGAATCAGATATCCCGGTGATCCAAGATTGTAAAATTCATCAAATACTTGCTTTACAAAAAGGTGCCCTGGCGCACAAATCCAGTGATGGAGGTCCTCGGTTTGATTATAGATAGGCTTGCCGGATAGGTGATCCAATAGATTCGAGAAGGACTCGAATGTATTGGGCGCATCACGCGCCATATCTTCCAAAGTGTTCCGCATAGCCCGCCTCCCGCAGCGGCCCGGAATATTTTGGAGGGAAAGCGCCCGGGAAAGCGCCTTTTCGAGTCGCGAACTCTATCCCTCCAAACCTTTTAATTCTAACGGACTGTCACGCTAATCCCACGGAAAAGATTCCCGGCTATCCCTCCAAGACCCAGGAGATGGTCGGCTATCCTCGATGCCTCATAAATTGAGATTACCCACAGCACAATAATGGTCAACCTGAACCATTCACTTTTTACCCATTGGAGCACCTTGCTTCCCATTGGGGCCTCCTGCCTGGATTTTTAAAGGGCAACCGTCCCTAACAGTCATTCCGCTTCATTATCTCCGAAGAGGCTCCCGCCGCCCAGGTCCCGGTAATACCGTTCAAGATCGAAGCGGGAGATGCGGATCCCCTTGCCGAATGCGGCGGCCTTCAACTTGCCGGATCGTATCCGGATGACAACTCAGGAGCTCGGCCGCCTCCGGAATGGTGAAAGTCATTTTCTCCATATCGAGAACCCCCTCCAGGTCCTTCTCCCAATCTCGGGCGAGTTGGACCTTGTCAGCCGCCTCGTTTGCGAGCTCGGGGTGTTCCTCCACGAGTTTTTCCAGCCGCGCCCGCGATTCCCGCACGGCTTTGAAGTCGATCTTCTTTACCGTCATGCCGCCAGCATCCTTTGAATTTGAACAGCCTCGAAGGTTTGGCCGGTCCGCGATTTCAGCCCCAGGCGCGCCAGCTCCCGCGCGATCACGCGCAGAGACAAGCCCGCGGCCTTTAGCCGCCTCGCCTCGGCGATCACACGCTGCTCTTCCGGGTGCAACTCGAGCCGCGTTCCGTTGCAAGAGAGCCGATACCCATACGGCACGGACCCCACCAGCTCGCCCTTGCCCTTTTTCGCCTGCATGGCGGCTTTGGTCCTGGCGCCGATGATCAGGCGCTCGTACTCGGCAAAGGCATCGATCATGCGGCGCATCAGAATCGAGGAGGGGTCATCGGCTTCGGTGCCCTCGCCGGCAGCGGAAACGACGCGCGCCCCCTTCCTGACAACCGCCGATTCGATCATGGCGACCTTGATGGGATCGCGCCCCAGGCGGTCCCGCTTTGCAACGAGGAGGATATCACCCTTCCCAAGACGGCCGATTGCCTCCAAGAGCGCGGGCCGCTTTTCGAGACCGCAGGCCCCACTTATCCCCTCATCGCTGAAGGTCTCGGCAATTCCAATCTGAATCCGTGCCGAATAGGATTCACAGGCATTGAGTTGAGCGGAAAGACCAGCTCCGGATTCAACCTGGTCCTCGGTGGACACTCTCAGGTACGCCAACGCCTTCATGGTTTTCTCCTCGCTTGAGTTGAGGCTATTCTATGCAATGCTGTGCTATTATTAAGGTTTTTATCGTTCTCCTGCAAAATTCTCTGTTGTCAACAAATAGAAATGTCCGCTTTTAAAGCAAATAAAGTGTCCGCTTTTGGCGCTCGGAGTTGCCCCCCTTTGTAGCCAAAATTGTGGTATATTGAGTCGGCCCACCCGGAGGATGGGGCAA
>JBAQYM010000001.1:0-8923 GCA_049300095.1 Syntrophobacteraceae bacterium | reverse complement strand
TCCGGCAGTCCGGGCGGGGATCAACCCCGCCCCTACGTTCAAAGGACAGCATCAGGCCCGGCGTGACTCCGTAGGGGCGGGGTTGATCCCCGCCCGGACTGCCGGGAGCCGAGGGCTTTGCGGCACGCTTCATTTCCTCGCACCGGCCCGCATATCGCGGCTGCAAGCCGCTCCCACGGCTTGGTTCCGGTTCTCTTACACTGTGCCGATTGCCAATAGCGGAAGGCGGGAATCGCTTCCCGCCTTCCGCAAACCCTATTCCTTCCGCAGCCTTAGGGACACGGACTTGCGGCCTTAGGGACAAACGGATTTGAAGAACTCGAATTCGCCCTTGTCGCTGATCTTCACGATGACCGCGCACTTGGTCGGGTTCCCGCCCGGGCTGAAGGTCATCTTACCCGTGATCCCGTCGAAATCCTTTACCGCGGTGAGCTTGTCCTTGACCGCATCGCGATCCTTGGCGATGTTGCCCGACAGCCCGCCCGTGTTCTGGATCGCCATGCACAGCAAATTGATGGCGTCCCAGGTAAGGGCCGCGACATCGTCCGGAACATAACCGTACTTGGCGTTGTACTTGTCGATAAATTCCTTGGTGGCCCCCTTGGCCCCGGCGGCCGCATAGTGGGTGCTGAAGAACAATCCCTTGCAGGCGTTGCCGCACAGGTTCATCAGTTCCGCCGAACCCCAGGAGTCGCTACCCAGGATCGGGCCTTTCCAGCCGAGTTCCCTGGCCTGCTTCACAATCAGGGGGACTTCGTCATAGTACTGGGGCGTGAACAGGACCTCGGCCCCCGATTTCGTTATCTTGGTCAACTGGGCGCTGAAATCCTTGTCCTTGGTGGTGAAGGTTTCGAAAGCAACCACCGAGCCGGCCCCGTTGATCTTTTCGAAAGCTTCCTTGAAGAATTCGGCCAGACCCTTGGGATAATCGCTCGCGATGTCATAGAGAACGGCCGCTTTCTTGGCCTTGAACTCCTCGGTCGCAAACTTTGCGATGACCGGCCCCTGGAACGGGTCGAGGAAGCAGGCGCGGAACACGTAGGGCCTGTTTTCCGTGGTCTTGGGATTGGTCGACCAGGGAGATATCATGGGCGTCTTGTTGCCGTTCGAGACTTCGCCGGCCGGGATGGCCTGCTTGCTCGACTGCGGGCCGATTATGGCGAGCACTCCGTTCTGGGTGATGAGCTTGAGGGCGGTCGAGGTTGCGGATTCGGCCTTCGATTCGTTGTCCTCGTAGATAAACTCAAGTTTGTAGGTCTTGTCGCCCACCTTGAGGCCGCCCGCGCCGTTGATTTCCGCGAGCCGGATTTCGGCGGCGTACTTCGAGGCCTCTCCCACCTTCGGGATGTCTCCCGTGAGCGGGATGTTGAACCCGACCTTGATCGTGTCGGCGCTCCAGGCCAGAGGCGCAAGAGCAAAACTCGCAAGAACAATCAGTCCCGTAAAAACGGCCAATTTCCGCATACTGCTCCCTCCCTTTCCGATTGTCTCCGAAATTTGATATTGTCCGATATCCCGCGCTAACCTTATGTAGGTTGGGTGAAGCGAAGCGAAACCCAACGCCTCTGGTCCAACGTGCCTTGAGAATCAATATTTTTTAGAGCGCAACGGCCTTTCTTTACAGCATAAAATGAGGGGGCTGTCAATCGGGATAATCAATGAGAATAGAAGGTAAAAAAGGTCAGGCCGCGCTCCTGATTACCGCCCTGAGCGACCTGACCGCCTCCGCTATGTCGGGCGCCTGCGTGATCGCGGTAACGACCGCCACTTTTCGCGCACCGGCGGCCAGCACCAAGCCGATGTTGGATTCCTTGATCCCGCCCATGACGCTGAAAGGAATGTCGAGCTTCGGGCTGATTTCCGTAATGGCTTCCGGGCCGAGGAAATGTTCGATGCCCTCCTTGGTGCCGGTCGGAAATATCGGACCGATGTTGACGTAGTCGGCCCCTTCTTCCCGGGCGCGCAGGGCCTGTTCGAGATCGTGCGAGGAAGCTCCGATGAGAAGCTCCGGCGCAATCTTCCTGGCCGCCGGGACCGGGAAATCCTCCTGCCCGAGGTGCACCCCGTCCGCGCCGACGGCAATCGCCACATCGACCCGGTCGTTTATTATCAGCAACACGCCGGCCTCGGCGGTACGCTTGCGGAATTTTTCAGCCAGCCCGTAGAAATCCCTCTCGCAGAGGTCCTTTTCCCGAAGCTGTATTATACGCGCGCGCCCCGCGATAATGCCTTCCAACACCTCGATATCGGCCCTGCCGTTCGAGAGACGCTCGCAGGTAACCGGGTAGATGTCCACCCGGTCAAACAGCGCCTTTCTTTCCCGCCTTGTCATCATTTTCCGATCACCTGCCTTACCCATCAGATTCACCGTTTACTGTTCACCGCTCACTGTCTTTAACACAGAAAGTTTCCCCCTGTCGCGGAAAACAACAGCCGGATTCACCATAAAAATCGGTCCCCCGGAAAGCATCTTCGCCAACCTTGATTAAATTAGCACGGGGACGAAGGCGTTCGGCTGCCGGTAAGCGTTACCACGATTCCCGTCCGTTAAAGGCTTTTCACTGGGAGGAGGCTGAAGATGAACTGGTTCTTCGAAACGGATCGAAATGTGCAAAACCTGATTCTCAGGGTTTTTCTCGGGGCGGTCATGTTCCCCCACGGGGCGCAGAAGCTCCTGGGCTGGTATGGGGGAAGGGGGGTCGCCGCGACAATCGACGCCTTCTCCAATAACCTCCATATCCCGGCGGCGCTTACCGTCCTCGTGATCGCCGCCGAATCGTTCGGGGCAATCGCACTGATATTGGGATTCATGACCCGGTTCTGCGCGTTCGGGATCCTTTGCGACATGATCGGCGCGATATTCATCGTTCATCTGCCTTACGGCTTTTTCATGAACTGGTTCGGCAAGCAGCCGGGAGAAGGGTTCGAGTACCACCTGCTGGCGATCGGCATGGCCCTGGCGCTCATGCTCACGGGAGGGGGCAGACTGTCCGCGGACAGGCTCGTTTCGGAGAAGCTTTACCCGGGCAGGCTCGCGGTCTGACGCAACTCTGACGTAACGTATCCAAAGTTGGTAGGTTGGTAGTTCGTAGGTTGGGTTAAATTCGTAGGTTGGGTTAAGCGATAGCGAAACCCAACATCTTCTCGGATATGGGGCGCTCTCGTTGGGTTTCGCTATCGCTTAACCCAACCTACGGTCTGGATTCCGGCTTTCGCCGGAATGACGGTCTTGGCGACTCGCTTGCAGCCGAATACCAATGAATTTGCGAATCGCAGCAATAAAAGGGGTCACGGACCGCCCGCCCTACCGCCCCTCGAGCTTCTTCCTGCCCTCGGCAAGGTGTTTGTGGAAATGGTCCTCGAGTTCGGCGTTAAACGCTCCCAATCCGCTTACCACCCTCTCGGCCCAGTCGAGATACCCCATCCGGCGCTCGAAGGGCCAGTCGGGCGGGGGCGAGCGGGTTATGTCCCGCACGTTGCAGATTTTATCGGCGATCTTGATCAGCTTGGCCCCGAGGCTGAGGGCCGGGGCGTGGAGGACCTGGAGTTCCTTTCTCCGCGCCGCGGGGAGGCTCTTGTCATCCGATACTTCGAGGACCAGGGACAGGATTTCGCCCCCGAAAAGAGCGCTCACTTCCTCCGGGACGGCCTCCGTGTCCTCGATCACGTCGTGGAGCAGGGCCGCCGCCAGGACCGTGATTTCGCGCACGCCCCCCACCCGCCACAAGATTTCGGCAACCTCTATCGGGTGATTAAGATAAGGCGTCCTCGCGGCGTCCTTGCGCCTCTGGGTGCGGTGCTTTTCCGCGCAGAACTTGAGCGCTGAGAAAAAGAGCGAAAAATCCTCGTACGCGATACAGTCCACTTGCGCCATCCCCGTATTTACCTGGCGCGAAGCGCCGACACGATATTGAGCCGGGCCGCCCGCACCGATGGGAGCATCCCGCCGATCACCCCCATCACAACGGCAAACAGGACCGAATAGACCACTATCCGCCGGTTGAGAAGAAAGCGGAAACTAAGCTCCGAGAAGGTCTGCCAGTTAAGGGTCGAGATGGTTATCCTGTTCATAAAAGAGGCCGCGCCGAGACCGAGGGCGGCCCCGAGAAGGCCGAGGAAAACGGATTCGGCCAGAAATGAGAGCAGGATGGCGCGGCGCTTGAACCCGAGCGCCCTCAGGGTGCCTATCTCGGAGGTCCTTGCCGCAACCGCCGCATACATGGTGATCATCGAACCCGTCACCGCGCCCAGGCTGAATATCAGGGTCAGGCTTATCCCGAGAATCCGGATGAACCGCGCCATAAGTTCCGACTGCGCCTTGTAGTACTCATTTTCGCGCCACGCCTCCTCGACCAGGCGCGGGTCCTTGAGCACGCGGTCCTTCAGCACGGGAAACGCCCCCGCATCCCGCATGCGCACTATCACCGACGAATAGACCGGCCTCTTGAACGCACCCATCAGGGTGTCCACATCGCCCCAGATTTCGGAGTCGAAAGCCGTTCCGCCGCTGTCCATGATACCGACGATGGTCCATGTCCTGCCGCTGAACGCAAGCGTGCCGCCAAGCCCGCCGATGTTGAATTTTTTGGCTATGCTCGCGCCGACCAGGATTTCGGTCGAGCCGGCCTCGAACTCGCGCCCCTCGCTGATCCTGATCTGGCGCCGGAGTTCGAGTGAAATCCCCTTCGTCACCCCCCGGACCCCCACGTGGGCGGGCGCCCCCGTCTCCTTGCGCGGAAGATTGACGAGCAGCACCAGCTCGCGCGCCGCCAGCCTTCGGCCCTCGCCGTCCACGGCCACTTCGGGAAGGGTTTCGAGTATCGCGGCATCCTTGCGCTCGATTATGCTCTGGACTTCCGTTTCCGCCGACCTGCGGATGAAGACGGCATTTTCCGGGGCGCCCGAAGTGATGAGCGTTTGCTGGAGCCCCTCGGCGAGCATGAGGACTGTCGCGAAGACGAATATGACGAGCCCCATCCCCCCCGCCGTAAGCAGGGTCGTAAGCCGCCTCACCCAAAGATTGCGGTAGCTGTAGTAAAAAAGGCTCATGAGTGCGTCAATAGCTTCCCGGATTTGCCAGTGACAGTTCACCGCGGAGACGCGGAGGGCGCGGAGGGGGCATTGGCCCCGTGAGCACGTAGCACGTAGGTTGGGTTAAGCGATAGCGAAACCCAACTCATCTTTGCACTCTCCTGCCGGGGTTGTTGGGTTTCGCTGCCGCTTAACCCAACCTACATTCTGACCGCGCCACAACACAGATACACGACACCTGACGCCTTCTCTCCGCGCCCTCTGCGTCTCTGCGGTGAACGGGTTACGATTTGCCCAACGGGCGGCTCACATCTCCCCGAATATCGCCTCAAGGGGGCTGTAACATTCCCTGCCCGGATCGGAGAAGTCGGTAATTTTTCCTATCACGCCCGCTGTTTTTATTCCTGAAAATTTTTCCACGGCTTCGATATTTTCCCGGACCATTTCCGCCGGGGTTTTGGTTTCGCCAAAATCGAGAAACACGATCCCGACCGGGTCGATTCCCCTGATTTTGAGCGCCTCTATCGAGAGCAGGGTGTGGTTGATCGTCCCGAGCCCGGTCCGCGCGGCAAGGACCGGCCTGGCGTCCAGCATCGAGATGAGGTCGATCATCAGCGTGCTCCGGTCCACGGGAACGAAGAGCCCCCCCGCCCCTTCGAGCACGAGGACCGAGTGGGAGGCGCTCTTTTGGGCGACCGCGTCCACGAGCACCTTGAGGTCGATGCTCTTCTCATCGTCGCGGGACGCAAACCAGGGCGCTTTGGGATTATTGAAGCAGTAGGGAACGCTCGCGGCGGGGTCTTTTCCCCTCAGGGCGGGCACGTTTTCGTAGATGAACCGGGCATCGCTGTCGACATCGCGGGCGTCGCGGCACCCTGTCTGTATCAGCTTGATATAAAATGGATTTTCACCCATTTCATAAAAAAACCGCATCATGAGAAGGGAGAGCACCGTTTTGCCGACCCCCGTGTCGGTCCCGGTTACGAAGAGCCTACTTGATTTCGGATCGAGCTTTTTCATGCGCACCTCTCAGGGCGTCAACGAAGATCGCAATGTCTTCTTGCGTGTGGAGGGCGCTCATCCCGACCCTCAGGATGGCCCGACCCAGGGGCACGGTGGGAAACCTCGCCGGGAAAGCGAAGACTCCCCTTTCGGAAAGATTGCGGGAAACGGCGGCGGAAAGGGCCTCATCGCCTATCTCGACGGCGATCACGTGGGCGTCCCCGCCTACCCGAAACCCCTCGGAGCGGAGCGCCTCTTTCATGAGCAGGCTGTTTTGGCGCAGGGCGTCCCGTCGGGCGTCGCTTCGCGAGATGATTTCGAGAAGGTCTTGCGCCGATGCGGCGTGCGCCTCGGGAAGGGTCGTCGAATATATCAGCGGCGAGGAAAAGTTGAACAGGTATTCCTTGAAACCCTCGGGCAGGAGGGCGAAGGCCCCGAAAAGCCCGAACGCTTTCCCGAATGTGCCGACCGCGATGTCCGCGACGGATCGCGCAATGCCCCGCCCCTTATCGCCCAGCGCCCCAAACGAATGGGCCTCGTCGACAAGCGTCAGAAACCCGTGGGCTTTTTTGAGTTCCGCTATGCCTTCGAGGTCCACGAAATCGCCGTCCATGCTGAACAGGGCCTCGGTGAGGACGCATACCTGTTTTTCGCTCCGGGATTCGAGGCGCTTTTTAAGATGCGACATCGAGTTGTGCTTGAAGCCCAGAAACTCGGCCTTGCTCAGCTCCATGCCCTTGACGGTGCTCGCGTGGACGTGCTTATCGAAGATCACCGTGTCGTCGCGGCCGAAAAGGGCCGAAACCACCCCGAGGTTGGCCTGGTAGCCCGACGGAAAGAAGAGTGCGTCCGCGTAGCCGAAGTGGTCCGCGTAGGCCTTTTCCGCCCGCGAGATCACCGAATAGTTGCCGGTGACGAGCCGGGAAGAAGACGAGGACGTGCCGTATTTTATGAAATTCGCCGCGACCCTTTCCGCCAGTTCCCTGGACCCGCTCAGCCCCAGGTAGTCGTTTGACGAGAAGTTGAGTATCTTCCTTCCGCCGACGAAGACGTACTTGCCCTCTCTTCTTTCGATTAGCGGCGGGTTGCGGTAAAGCCCGGACTGCCGCTGCATCAGCAATTTGTCTTTGAACCGCTTCTCAAACATGAAAACACCTTCCGATAGTGCGCCCGAAGGATGTCCGCGCCAAAGCCAGCCCCGTCGTATTCGGCAAGGGCGAAAAGAAACTCGCCCTCCATCGCGGTCCCACCCTCGCCAACGCCGCCGAGGCGGTAGGAAAAGGCGGCGCTGGACCTGCTTTCAAGCTTTCCGGAAAGCCGGAACGGACCGTCGAGTTCCTCGACGGGAGGCAGCGAGCACCGTTTTACTCCGAGCAGAAACGCGTGTTTCGCGAAATCGACGAGGTAGCGGACGTGAAAGGCCCCAAGCTGCGCGAGCGCTTCGATGCCCAGGTAGAGCGGGGCGCGCTCGAACCTCTTGCACCCCGTAACGGTATCGGGTCCCGCGTCGCGGATTTCATCGAGGAGCACGAACCCGGAAAGGCCCGATCTCAGGACTATTCGGTCCATTTTCTTACCACCAGCGCGGCGTTCTGGCCGCCGAAACCGAAATTTTCGAGCAGCATGGTCTCCGCCGAGACGCTCATACTCTCGCGCACAAAATTGAGGCCGTCACAGCAGGGCCCCCTCAGGTTTCTGATCGGCGGGAAATAGCCTCCGGCAAGGCACGCCAGGCCGATTGCAAGCTCCATAGCGCCGCACGCCGCGGCAAGGTGCCCCACCCAGGATTTCAGGGCGATGATGAAGGGCTTGCTCCCTCCGAAAACCCGGTCGATGAGCCCTGCTTCCATCTCGTCGTTTAAGGGCGTGCCCGTCCCGTGGGCCGAGACGACATCCACCCCGGATGGCGAAATTCCGGCCTCATCGAGGGCGAAGCGCACCGCCTTTTCCCCCCACCGGCCTTCGGGGTCGGGGGCGGTCATGTTGTAGCCGTCCATCGACGCCCCGAAACCGCATACCTCGGCAAGGATTTTCGCGCCGCGCGCCCGCGCGTGCTCCAGGCTTTCCAGCAAAAAGAAGGCCCCGCCCTCGCCGGGGACAAATCCTTTTCGGGAACGGTCAAAGGGGCTGTATTCGGCGGGACAGTCGCCGCTGCCGACCCAGAGGGCCTGGGCTTTCCTGTAGGCAAGGACAGCCCCCGGACTCAGCCGCGAGTCCCCGCCCCCGGCAAGCGCCAGGTCGAGATAGCCGTTCCTGATCTTTCGGAAGGCCTCGCCGACGGCTTGAAGCGAGGCCGAGCAGGCCGTGCCGATGGTGGCGTTCTCGCCGTGGATGCCCGCGAGGTCGGCTATTGCAGAGGCCGCCGTGTTCGGGAGAAATTTTAGTATCCACAGCGCGGGCAGGGTCTGCCGGTCCATGTTGCCGTCAAGGATTTCCGGGAACTCCCCGCCGATATCCAGGTTGGGGCCCGAGCCGACAAAAAGGCCGCTCCGCGCGGCCATCTCGCCGGAAAGTCCCGCCGTTTTCACGGCATCGAGCGCCGCGGCGACGCAAAAACCGGCCCCACGGTTGAGATAGCGCGAATTCTTGTAGCGTCCGATGAAGTCTCTGAGGTTGAAGTCCCGGCCGACCGGGCACGTCCACACCCCGGCGTCGAATTCCGAGCGCTCGAAGACGACTTTGCCCTCTTTCAGGCGGCGCAAAATTTCATCGGTGGAAAAACCAAGGGAGGATATGACCCCGATGGATGTGATTACGACTCTATTCAGCATTAATGAAATGGCCTTGGGATTGGATCAGCCCTGACTCTTCCGGCAGTCCGGGCGGGGATCAACCCCGCCCCTACGACGTAACTGCCGATCCCTTATCCCGGACGACGGTAGGGGCGGGG